>JAFAFP010000039.1 GCA_023423415.1 Pseudomonadota bacterium
CTTTCACACTCTCCCGCGCCCGGCCGAAACCGCGTCCCGATGGACGCTACAGACGCAAAGCAGAACGCAACCGACGCAACTTACAAACCGCCCAGAACCTGGGCCCAAATGGCGATCATTCCGAGAAACAGAGACAGCGAGGCCAAGGCAGCGGCTTCTTCGACGACAGCGCGTAACATGGGCAAACTCCCTCGGCTCGTTTCGAACATAACGAGAACATAGTTCTTCGTTTGTTCTCTGTCAAGCGCTGGGCCGACTAGTGCTTATCGTCAGGAACTGACGGCATTCGCAAAAAACCGAAGGCGACCGTTATTTTCCGCGTACCCGCAGCCGACCCTCGTCGAGGCAGGCCCCTAAAGGCTCTCCCGGCGACATCGACTTGCAAGAAGGCTCAATACGAAAATGCCGAGCAGGCGATAGCGACACAAGGCCCGGAAGGCTCCATCGACTGCCCTGCTCCTACAGAGGCAGCGACGTGAACCTTCAGGAGGATTGCGTGCGCAATCAATGATGCTTGGCCTGCGCAGCGTGCCCCTGGCCCATGCGATCGACGGCGGCAATGCCGATGGCCGACAGAATGAAGACCACGTGGATGATGGTCTGCCACATCACGCCGGTCTCGGTGTAGTTGGCCTTGTCGCTGCCGAGATTGCCGGCCTCGATAAATGTGCGCAGCAGATGGATGGATGAAATACCGATGATCGCCATCGCCAGCTTGATCTTCAGTACGCTGGCATTGACGTGACTCAGCCATTCCGGCTGATCGGGGTGGCCCTGCAGTTTCAGGCGTGAAACGAAGGTTTCGTAACCGCCGACAATCACCATGACCAGCAGGTTGGAGATCATCACCACGTCGATCAGACCGAGGACCACCAGCATGATCTGCTGCTCGGAAAAATTCGTTGCATGACTGATCAGATGCCACAGCTCTTTCAGGAACAGGACGACATAGACGCCCTGCGCCACGATCAGTCCGAGATAGAGCGGCAATTGCAGCCAGCGTGATCCGAAGATCAGTGAAGGAAGCGGACGAAGTTCTTTGGCGACGATGTCGACGTGAGGCTTAGGCTCGTTCATGGATTGGGATCAGAAGTTCTGTGATAGAATGGAAAGGAAAAAACCGTTCGGAACGAATGCACATTCAGCTGTATTCGATGGCGACTTTGCGACAAAAACTGCGGCAATCTGCAACACGCAACACATCACAAAGTCGAATTGATCAATCGAGTTCCACCACAACGCCTTCGCGAAGCGTGACGCGCCGGTCCATGCGGGCCGCAAGATCGAGATTGTGGGTGGCGATGATAGCCGCCAATCCCGATGCGCGGACAAGCTGGTTCAGCGTGTCGAATACATGGTCGGCGGTATGCGGATCGAGGTTTCCTGTCGGTTCGTCCGCAAGAAGAATACGTGGCGCGTTGGCTACGGCGCGAGCGATGGCAACACGTTGCTGTTCACCACCCGACAGCTCTGAAGGGCGGTGATCGAGTCGTGCTTTCAAGCCGAGATAGGTCAGCAGCTCTGCCGACCGCTTGCGTGCCTCCGCACGCGATAGTCCGCGGATCATCTGCGGCAGCATCACGTTTTCAACTGCGGAAAACTCAGGCAGCAAATGGTGTGCCTGATAGACGAAGCCCATCTCGGTGCGGCGGATCTGAGTGCGTGCGGCATCCGACAAGGTCGAGGTCGGCTGACCGTTGACATAGACCTCCCCGCCATCAGGATGTTCGAGCAATCCTGCGATGTGCAGGAAAGTCGACTTACCCGCGCCTGATGGAGCAATCAGTGCGATGGACTGCCCAAGCCAGCAACCGAGTTCGGCGCCGCGCAGGATTTCGAGCGCGGTGTCGCCCTGCCGGTAGCGTCGTTCGACGGCGCTGAGGTAGAGCGCCGGTTGGGGCGCGGGTTGCTTACCGGCCATCTGATCGTCCGTTCGCACATGTTCGTTCATGGCGCGGTCATTCATATCGGAGCGCCTCGACCGGATCGAGCCGGGCAGCGCGCCAGGATGGATAGAGCGTCGCCAGCAGCGACAGAGCAAGCGCCATAACCACAACGGCCGTGGTTTCTCCCGGATCGACTTCGGCAGGCAGGCGAGACAGGAAATAGAGCTCTGGCGAGAACAGTTCGGTCGCCGTGATCCAGGACACAAATTGGCGCAGGGATTCGATATTGGCGCAGACCAGCAGTCCGACCAGAAACCCAAGCAGCGTCCCCACCACACCGATCGATGCACCGGTGATCAGGAAAATCCGCATGATTGCACCCTGGGTTGCGCCCATTGTGCGCAGGATGGCGATGTCCCTGCCCTTGTCCTTCACCAGCATGATCAGGCCGGACACGATATTCAAAGCCGCGACGAGCACGATCAGCGTGAGGATCAGGAACATCACGTTGCGCTCGACCTGAAGCGCGTTGAAGAATGTTGCGTTGCGCTGTGTCCAGTCGATGATGAAAACGGGACGTTGTGCACTGTCGGTAACGAGTTTGCGGAACTCGCGGTATTTGTCTGCAGAATTAAGATAGACCTCGATGGCGGTCACATCGCTCGCGCGATTGAAATAGGCCTGCGACTCGACAAGAGGCATGAAGACGAAGGCACTGTCGTATTCCGACATGCCGATCTCGAACACCGCTGCGACCTTATAGGCCTTGATCCGCGGCGTCGTGCCCATCGGCGTGACCGCACCGCGCGGTGCGACCAGGGTGACGCTGTCGCCTGCCCGTACCGACAGGGCGTCGGCCAACCTGCGGCCGATGACAACCCCCTGCCCCTCGTCGAAGCCGTCAAGATTGCCCTGTTTCAGGTTTTTGGAGATGGACGTCAGCCTCTCAAGATCCGCGGAGCGGATGCCGCGCACCAAAACGCCTGCTGAATGAAATGGCGAAGACGCCAGCGCTTGCCCTTCAACAATTGGTGTCGCGAGACGAATGCCGGGAATTCCGCTGATCCGCTGAGTCACCGCGTCCCAGTCCGTGAGCGGCGACTCGAGGGGCTGAACCAGCAAATGACCGTTCAGGCCAAGGATCTTGTCGAGCAACTCTTTGCGGAAGCCGTTCATCACGGCCATGACGATGATGAGCGTCGCCACGCCGAGCATGATGCCGAGAAACGAAAAACCGGCGATGATCGAAATGAATCCCTCTTTCCGCCGTGCCCGCAGGTAGCGCAGCGAAAGCAGCCATTCAAACGGCGCAAACGGTCGAGTCGCGGTGGCGTCGCTCATTCAAACTCCCGAGCATCGGATTTCATCCGATTCTGGCCTTTTCAAGCCACCCCCGATTACCGTACCGGTGCGACCCACACATTTCGTTTTCGAGCCGGCTTTCAGAAAAAACACACGCTTTCAGAGATCACCGCTCTAAGAAAGCGATGACAGGCGTTTCAAAACGTCGTCCGGACTCAGCATCTCACGACTGCCGTCAGCCCGCCGTTTCAACTCGAACTGTCCCGCAGCCAGCCCCTTTGGTCCGACCAGGACCTGCCAGGGTATGCCGATCAGGTCAGCGGTCGCGAATTTGGACCCTGGCCGCTCATCGAGGTCGTGGTACAATACGTCCACGCCCTTGGTCTGCAGCGCAGCATACAACTTCTCGCAGGCGGAATCGGTCGCTCCGTCTCCCTGTTTCAGATTGAGGATCGCCACCGTGAATGGCGCCACGGCCTCCGGCCATTTGATGCCAGCCTCGTCGTGCGAGGCCTCTATGATGGCGGCGACGAGGCGCGAGGGGCCGATCCCGTACGAGCCCATATGCACCGGCTTCTCGGTGCCGTCCGGGCCGGTCACGACAGCTTTCATCGGCTCTGAATATTTGGTGCCGAAGTAGAAAATATGTCCGACTTCGATTCCACGGGCTGACATCTGCGACGCTTGTGGCAGCCGTCCGAACGCTGCCGCGTCGTGCATGTCGGAGGTCGCAGCATAAAGCGACGTCCATTTGTCGATCGTGGCTTGCAGCGTATCGACATTGTCGAAATCAACGGTCGCGTCCGGTACTTCAAAGTCCAGGTAATCGCGATGACAGAACACCTCGCTCTCGCCGGTCGAGGCCAGAATGATGAATTCGTGGCTGAGATTGCCGCCGATCGGACCGGTTTCGGCGACCATCGGGATCGCCTTCAGTCCCATGCGCGCGAAGGTGCGAAGATATGCGATGAACATCTTGTTGTAGGAGTGCCGAGCGGCATCCTGGTCGATGTCGAAGGAATAGGCGTCCTTCATGAGCAACTCGCGGCCGCGCATCAGGCCGAACCGCGGCCGCACCTCATCCCGGAATTTCCACTGGATGTGATAGAGGTTGAGCGGCAGATCGCGATAAGACCGAACGTACGCGCGGAAAATATCGGTGATCATTTCCTCATTGGTCGGACCGTAGAGCATGTCGCGCTCGTGCCGATCCTTGATCCGCAGCATTTCCTTGCCATAAGCGTCGTAGCGTCCGCTTTCGCGCCACAGCTCGGCCGACTGGATGGTCGGCATCAACAATTCGATTGCGCCGGCGCGATTTTGCTCCTCGCGCACGATCGCATTGATCTTGTTCAAGACCCGGAGACCTAGCGGAAGAAAGGCATAAATTCCTGCTGCTTCCTGCCGCATCATGCCGGCTCGCAACATCAGGCGATGCGAAACGATCTCGGCTTCCTTCGGTGTCTCACGCAGGATGGGCAGAAAATAACGCGACAGTCGCATTTTGTTTGGTGGCTCTTGGAGAATCGGGCGCAGGGGCGAAGGAGCGACAGAAACCGGATCGGCAGGAAAAATTCAAGAAGCCGTCTGTAAAGCGCCCAAAGTGTGGGTGGGTGCATGTTCTTTTACGCGCAACCTCTTGCCGTATGACAGTGAGATGATATAGCGTCCGCTTCCACGGTTGGCAGGAGCCTGACGGGTCCAAGTCTTGGGAGGACTGGCGAGTACCAAAGGTGCCGCCGACGCTTCATACAAGCACATAAACGCACGCCGGGAAGCGTTTTTCGCACGAATTTTCAGCAGGGTTTTGACCCTGCTTTTTTTTATTTGCAAGGCCGACGACCCCTTTGCGTCGGAAGGGGCGTAGCTCCGCGGGCAGCAATACGCAACCGCTTAACAGTCGAATTTCATCCTAGGTCTAAACCCAAATCCTGAAGGCACATCGGCTCTGCCCCTCGGAATGACGGCCATAGCCTATAGACGTGGCGGATAGGCATCGCGTCCGAACGTCCATTGCGGCAGAAAATGGCCATTTTCACCTAACAGGCACACTTCTGCGTTTTGTCCCTTCTCACCAAGCTTCTGGGCGGCGTCCACCGCAAACAGCATGGCTTCGCGACGAGTCTGATAGGGCCCGAAATCATCGTCGCCGAACCGGATCACCCAACCGTCGTCCTTCTGAACGATGAAATAGCGTGAATTCGGCATGGTCACTTTCCCCAGTCTTTGCCTCAGTATCCCATTGGCGGCGGAATAACGATGACTCAGCCACCAGGGTTCCCCACCATGAGGTATGAAAATACGCCGATTACACAGGCAACGACGCTAGAGGGCAGGTTTCGGAAAGCCTGGAATGTCATCCAGGCCGATCAACCGATACGCATACGCGAAATACAGAACCGCGAAGATTACGGCGGAAACGAGCGTCGTCCAGATCAGCTTGGAGGCAATTCGCGGCAGAACCGGGGCACCGGGGTCGGTTCCGGGGGTTGTTTCTGCTTCATGCTGCGAGCGGATGCCGAAAGGCAGCACAGCAAACAGCGTGACCCACCAAATGAGAAAATAGATCGCGAGCGAAGTCTTCAGATCCACGGCTGCAACTCACGCCTGTTCGAGTTCGACCAGCGTTCCGAAAAAGTCCTTCGGGTGCAGGAAAAGTACCGGCTTTCCGTGCGCGCCGACCTTTGGCTCGCCATCGCCAAGGATACGAGCACCCTTCTCTTTCAGGGCGTCACGCGCGGCAATGATGTCATCCACCTCGTAACAGATGTGGTGGATGCCACCGTCAGGATTTCGATCGAGAAACTTCCCGATGGGCGAATCCGCCCCGAGCGGTTCAAGCAATTCGATCTTGGTATTTGGAAGCGTGATGAACACCGTGGTGACACCATGCGCGTGCTGCGGCACCGCCTCCGACACCTCAGCGCCCAGGGTTTGTCTGTAGGTCTCGGCTGCCTTCGCAATATCGCGAACGGCGATTGCCACATGGTTCAGACGTCCAATCATAAGCCAATTATACCGTGAGAACGTGGACGTAACAGATCGGTTTCTTGCCCCATTGTGTGGCAATTGCGCTCCGAACTGCGCGCCGCACCGATTCTGCAATGCTGTCTGGATCCCGCCGCCTGGGACGTGGAAGGTGATCGAACGTGTCCAGCACGGCGTCGGCGGCAATATCCGCAAGTGGGATTTTGTCCCTGCCCAGCTCCGGAATTCCGAGTAATTCGATTTCGGGGTCAGCCGCGAGCGCCCCCTTTTCCGTCACCGCCAGTGCCACGGTGACCATGCCGACGAAGCTCAAACGGCGGCGCTCGGAGATCGTGCGGCTGTCGGCGCCGATCATCACCGCGCCGTCCTTGTAGACCCGGCCGTGCGGCAATTCATCAATGATTTCAGGGCTGTTAGGCGCGAGCTTGACGAGATCGCCGTTGCGGCACTTGACGATGGTCTTGATGCCAAGCCGCCGGCCGATCGCCGCGTGTTCGTGCAGGTGCAAAGCCTCACCATGGGCCGGCACAAGTATCTGAGGTTTCACCCAATTCAGCAGTTCCTCGACTTCGGCGACCCGCGGGTGACCGGAGACATGAACCAGATGATTGCGGTCGGTGATCACCTCGACGCCCTGATCGATCAGGCCGTTAATGATCGTAGAAACCGCCTTCTCATTGCCGGGAATAGTGCGCGAGGAGAAGATCACCTGGTCTCCTCGGCCAAGTGTAATGTCCGGATGATTGTCCTGCGCGATCCGCGCCAGGGCGGCCCGCGGTTCGCCTTGACTGCCGGTGCAGAGTGCCACCACCTTGTCCGGCGGCAGATAGCCATACATATCCGGCCCGCGGAATTCGGCGATCCCATCCAGATAGCCGGTCTCGCGTGCGACCTGCGCGATCCGCTCCATCGCGCGTCCAACGACGACCACTTCGCGGCCCGCGGCCTTCGCGGCTTCGGCGACTGCGCGCACGCGCGCGACATTGGAGGCGAAGGTGGTGACGGCAACGCGCGCCGGCGCTGCCGCGATCAATTGCGCGAGGGTCCGAGCAACATCGGCTTCCGACGGTGAGCGGCCATCGCGAACGGCATTGGTCGAATCGCCGATGACCGCAAGCACCCCCTCCTCGCCCAGACGCCGCAGTTTGGCTTCATCCGTCGGCAGCCCGATGACCGGGGTCGGATCGAGCTTCCAGTCGCCCGTATGCAAGACGTTGCCATGCGGCGTCCGCAGGATCAGCGCATTCGATTCCGGGATCGAATGGGCCATCGACACAAGCTCGATATCGAACGGGCCGGCGTTGAAACGGCTGCCAAGGGGCACGACCTTGATATCGATCTCAGGCGCGCCCGGCTCGCTGGCGCGCTTGGCCTCGATCAGCGCGGCCGTGAACGGCGTCGCATAGACCGGCACTTTCAATTGCGGCCACAGGTCGAACAATGCGCCGAAATGATCCTCATGCGCATGCGTGAGCACGAGACCGACCAGGTTCTTTCGCTCTTCGACGAGGTAGCGGATGTCCGGGAAAATCAGATCGATGCCGGGCAGATGCTCTTCGGCCGCGAACGACACCCCTGCGTCAACGATCAGCCATTTCCGGCGCTGTTCGCTGCCAAGCCCATAGATCGACAGGTTCATGCCGATCTCGCCAATGCCGCCAAGCGGCGCGAAAACAAGTTGGTCCGGTGAAGCCATTATCGCCGGCCTCCTGTCGGCGCGGTTCGCGCATCGCCGAAATGGACGTCGCCCGCTGCGACCGTGCAGTGTGTGCCGTCTGGCCGGCGCAGGATCAGACAGCCCCGCTCGTCCAGCGTTTGGAATATTCCGTGTTCGATGCGATCACCCATATGGATCGAGACAGACCTTCCGACGCCATGCGCCCGTTCGAGCCAAAGCCGTCGGATATCGGCGAATCCACGGCCGCGATCCCATAGGCTATCGTATTTGACGAAGGTGTCGGTCAAGGTCGCGAACAGCTTCTCGGCCGTCACGTCGTATCCCAGCCCGGCAAGCGATACCGCAGGATAGCCAATCCCTTGCGGGGCCGCTGCGACATTGACGCCAGCGCCGATCACCAGCGCAAGCCGATCACCAAGGTTTTGCGATTCCAGCAACAGTCCCGCCAGTTTTCCTCCGCCAGCAAGAACATCGTTCGGCCATTTCAGAGCGGGGGACAGATTGAGCGCGCAGGCGCTGCACGCGTCACGGATTGCAAGACCGGCCACGAATCCGAGTGTGGCCGCGTCTGAAATGGAAAAACCATCGGTGATGAGCAGACTCGTCGTGAGATTTCCGGCGAGCGATTGCCACTCACGCCCCTGACGGCCTCGGCCCGCTGTCTGCTCCTGCGCCACGATCCACAGAGGACCGCGTTCTCCCTCAACAGCGAGACGCATGGCCTCGCTGTTGGTGGAGTCGAGCTTGTCGTAGAAGCGGACTCTATGTCCCGCTGCTGCTGCTTGCGGCCCGACCGCAAATGTCATCGATCAGAACAGCGACTTGGCTGCGACCGTTGCAGCATTGAGAAGCGGCGCCGGATAGGCGAAGAACAGCAGGTTGAACAGGCCCGCAACGCCAAGCACCAGGACCTGCTCGCGAGGCATCGGCTCGAAGCTCTTGTGCGGCTCGTCAAAATACATCGTCTTGACGATGGCGAGATAATAATAGGCGCCGACCACGCTGGTCAGCACGCCGATCACGGCCAGAGCATAGAGGCCGGCATTGATGGCTGCGATGAACACGTAGAACTTCGCGAAGAAGCCGGCGAGCGGCGGAATGCCCGCCAGCGAGAACATCAGCATCGCGAACAGGAACGCCATCATCGGCGACGTGCGCGCAAGACCGGCAAGATCCGAAATGTTCTCCACCATCCGGCCGTCGCGTTTCATCGACAGAACGCAGGCGAAGGTGCCGAGCGTCATGGCCACATAGATCGCAATATAGACCAGCACACCCTGCACGCCTTCCTGTGTGCCGGCGGCAAGACCGACCAGTGCAAAGCCCATATGGCCGATCGACGAATAGGCCAGCAGGCGCTTGATGTTGGTCTGACCGATGGCCGCGAACGAGCCGAGCGCCATGGAGGCGATGGCGACGAACACCAGGATCTGCTGCCATTGCAGCGTGATGGTCGGAAAGGCTGTCATGGTCGCACGCACGAAGATCGCCATGGCTGCGATCTTCGGGGCTGCGGCGAAGAAGGCCGTGACCGGCGTCGGTGCGCCCTCATAGACGTCCGGCGTCCACATATGGAACGGCACCGCCGAGACCTTGAAGCAGAGACCGGCCAGGAGGAAAACAAGGCCGAATGTCAGCGCGAGACCGCCCTGCGGCGCTGCCTGCGCGATCGCGGCGAACGAGATGTTTCCGGTCGCGCCATAGATCAGCGACGCACCGTAGAGCAACATGCCGGACGACAGCGCGCCGAGAACAAAATACTTGAGGCCCGCTTCCGTCGATTTCGCGGAGTCGCGATCGATCGCCGCGATCACATAGAGCGACAGGCTCATCAGTTCGAGACCGAGATACAGCGCGATCAGATCGGTCGCCGAAATCAGCATGCCCATGCCGATGGCTGACAGCATCATCAGCACCGGGTATTCGAATTTCCGCATCCCGGCGCGTCGGACGTAGTCGAACGACATCAGGATCGCTACGGCGGTGCCGCCGAACGACAGCACCTTCACGAAGCGCGCGAAATCGTCGACGACAAAACTTCCGTTGAAGGTCGAGAGCTTACCGGCCGGCAGCATAACGACTGCGGCGGCGGCCGCGACCAGAAGAACGATCGAGAGAACGCTGACGACGAAATTCGACCGCTCGCCGCCATAGGCGCCAACCATCAGCAGCGCGAGCGCGCCGACGGCGAGGATCAGTTCAGGTATCGCGGGAATAAGATCGGGCATGGGGGCCATCATTTTGTTTCGCCCGTCATCTGCCGGACGGCTGCCGCCGTTTTCTTTGCGTCGGATTGACCGGCCGCGACCGCCTGCTGATATTGCGCCACCAGTGCGTTCACCGAACTGGATGACATGTCGAGCACCGGCTTCGGATAGAAGCCGAACAGAAGGGTCAGAACCACGAGCGGCGTAAAAATCAGGATTTCGCGGGCGTTGACATCCTTGATCGACTGCAGCTTGGGCTTTTCCAGCTTTCCGAAAACCATCTTCCGGTACAGCCACAGCGCATACGCCGCCGACAGGATGACGCCGAGCGTCGCGATCGTGGCGACCGCCGGATTGACCTTGAAGGTGCCCAGAAGCGTCAGGAATTCGCCGACGAAGCCCGACGTACCCGGCAGGCCTGCATTGGCCATCGTGAACAGCATGAAGATCGCCGCATAGATCGGCATGCGCTCGACCAGACCGCCATAAGCCTTGATCTCACGGGTATGGATACGGTCGTAAACAACGCCGACACAGAGGAAGAGCGCGCCCGAGACAATGCCGTGCGAGATCATCTGGAACACCGCACCGCCCACGCCCTGCGTCGTGGTGGCGAAGATGCCCATCGTCACGAAGCCCATATGCGCGACCGACGAATAGGCAATCAGCTTCTTCACGTCCTCCTGCATCAGCGCAACCAGCGACGTATAGACAATCGCGATCACCGACAGCGCGAACACCAGCGGCGCGAAATCGGCCGAGGCCAGCGGGAACATCGGGATCGAGAAGCGCAGGAACCCGTAGCCGCCCATCTTCAGGAGAATGGCCGCCAGCACGACGGAGCCTGCGGTCGGCGCTTCCACGTGCGCGTCCGGCAGCCAGGTGTGCACCGGCCACATCGGCATCTTCACCGCAAAGGACGCGAAGAAGGCCAGCCACGCCCAGGTCTGCAATTCGCGCGGGAACGAATGCTTGAGCAGCGTCGGGATATCGAGCGTCCCGGCGCTCCAGTACATCGCCATGATGGCGAGCAGCATCAGCACCGAGCCGAGCAGCGTGTAGAGGAAGAACTTGAAGCTCGCATAGACGCGCCGCGGTCCGCCCCAGATGCCGATGATCAGGAACATCGGGATCAGGCCGGCTTCGAAGAACAGATAGAACAGCACGAGATCGAGCGCCGCGAAGGTGCCCACCATCATCGTCTCGAGGACGAGGAAGGCGATCATGTATTCCTTCACGCGGTTCTGGATCGAATCCCAGCTCGCGATGATGCAGATCGGCATGATCGCGGTCGTGAGGATCAGCAGCGGCAGCGAAATGCCGTCCACGCCCATGTGGTATGAGGCATAGCCACCGAGCCAGCTTGTCTTTTCGACGAACTGGAAGTCGGTGGACGATGCATCGAAGCGCCAGACCAGGATCAGCGACACCGCGAAGGTGACCAGCGTGGTCCACAGCGCGACCCAGCGCGCATTGCGCTTCACGGCGTCGTTGTCGCCGCGCAGCATCATGATGAACAGCGCGCCAACCAGCGGCAGGAAGGTCGTGACGGAAAGGATCGGCCAAGTAATCATGTTAATGCGCCACCATGTTCAGCGCGCCCCTGCGAACATGAACCAGGTGATGAGCGCGGCAGCACCGATCAGCATGGCGAACGCATAGTGATAGAGATATCCGGTTTGCAGACGCACTACGTTGCGCGTCACGTCGAGCACGCGAGCCGAGACGCCGTCAGGGCCGAAGCCGTCAATCAGCCAGCCATCGCCGCGCTTCCACAGCGTATAGCCGAGCCACTTGGCCGGACGGACGAAGATGAAGTCGTACAGTTCGTCGAAGTACCACTTGTTGAGCAGGAAGCGGTACAGAAGTTGATGGTTGCGCGCCATCTCGACCGGGATGCGCGGATCGCGGATGTAGAACAGGTATGCAATCGCAAATCCGATCACCATCATGATGGTCGGCGTCCACACCACGAGCTTGGGGACGTGATGCATATCCTCGAGAATGGTGTTGCCCGGCAGGAAGGCGATCGACTGGCGGAAGAATTCCTGCACGTCGTGGCCGGCGAAGTACTTGTAGAACGGCCAGCCGGCCAAGATCGAGCCTGCCGCCAGGGCAAAGAGCGGCACCAGCATCACCATCGGGCTTTCATGCGCCGCGTCATAGTGATGACGATCGTGCGGCTCGCCGTGGAAGGTCTTGAAGATCAGGCGCCACGAATAGAACGAGGTCAGCGCCGCAGCCAGAACGGTGCAGACAAAGCCGTAGATCGCGAACGGATTCTTCCCGGCATAGGCGGCCTCGATGATCGCGTCCTTGGAGAAGTAGCCGGCGGTGAACGGGAATCCGGTCAGCGCCAGGGTGCCGATCACCATCAGCCAATAGGTCACCGGGATCTTGTTCTTCAGCCCGCCCATGTGCCGGATGTCCTGCTCATGGTGCATGGCGTGGATCACCGATCCAGACCCTAAGAACAGCAGCGCCTTGAAGAAGGCGTGCGTGAACAGGTGGTACATGCCGACCGAGTAGGCGCCGACGCCCATGGCCACGAACATGTAGCCGAGCTGCGAACAGGTCGAATAAGCGACGATCCGCTTGATGTCGTTCTGCACGAGACCGACGGTTGCGGCGAACAAAGCCGTCGTTGCGCCGATCAGCGTCACCACCATCAGTGCCACCGGCGCCAGTTCGAACAGCGGCGACAGGCGCGCCACCATGAATACGCCAGCGGTCACCATGGTCGCCGCGTGAATGAGCGCGGAGACCGGCGTCGGGCCTTCCATCGCGTCCGGCAACCAGGTGTGCAGCAAGAACTGCGCGGACTTGCCCATCGCACCCATGAACAGCAGCAGGCAGATCAGCGTCAGCGCATCGGCATGCCAGCCGAAGAAGTTAATGGTCTTGCCGGTCAGCGCCGGCGCCTGGGCGAAGATGGTGTCGAAGTCGATCGCGCCGGTCATCATGAACAGCGCCATAATGCCCAGTGCGAAGCCGAAATCGCCGACGCGGTTGACTATAAAAGCCTTGATGGCGGCGGCGTTGGCTTCCGGCTTCTGATACCAGAACCCGATCAGGAGATAGCTGGCGAGGCCGACGCCTTCCCAGCCGAAGAACATCTGCGCCAGGTTGTCGGCTGTCACCAGCGCCAGCATGGCGAAGGTGAACAGCGACAGATAGGCGAAGAACCGCTGGCGGTGCGGATCCTCATGCATGTAGCCAATGGAATACATGTGCACGAGCGACGACACGGTCGTCACCACCACCAGCATGACCGCGGTGAGCGTATCGATGCGCAGCGCCCAGTCCACCTTCAGATCGCCGGACTGCATCCAGGTGAAGAGCACGATCCGCTCATCGACATGGCCGAAGCCGACGCGTGCGAAGGCGTACCAGGACAACGCCGCCGAGGCGAACAGCAGCAGCGTGGTGATCAGTTCGGCCGGGCGTGCGCCGATGATGCGGCCGAACAGGCCGGCGATCAGACAGCCGATCAGGGGAAGGAAGACGATTGCCTGATACATCTTGCTACCGTGCATCCCTGTTGAACTGATGCATTCCCCGCCCGCTCATTCCCGCGTAGGCGGGAATCCAGTTTTTCTTTTGCTGGGTCCCCGCCTTCGCGGGGACGAGCGGAACAATTGAGTATCTCGCCATGGATGCGTCAGCCTTTCATCAGGTTGACATCTTCCACCGCGATCGAGCCGCGGTTGCGGAAGTAGACGACGAGAATGGCGAGCCCGATCGCGGCTTCCGCCGCGGCCACGGTCAGCACGAACAGTGCGAAGATCTGGCCCGAGATATCGCCAAGGAAGCTCGAGAACGCGACCAGGTTGATGTTGACCGACAGCAGGATGAGCTCGATCGACATCAGGATGATGATGATGTTCTTGCGGTTCAGGAAGATGCCGAAGATCCCGAGCGTGAACAGGATCGCGGCGACCGACAGATAATGACCAAGACCTATGATCATACTTCCAGCCCCTGCCCCGATTTGACCTTGCGGATTTCCATTGCCGTTTCAGGCGTGCGCGCGACCTGGTCGGAAATGTTCTGGCGCTTGACGCCTTCCTTGTGGCGCAGCGTCAGCACGATGGCTCCGATCATCGCCACCAGCAGCACGAGGCCGGCGGCCTGGAAGTAGTAGAGATACTTCGTATAGAGCACGAGGCCGATGGCTTCGGTGTTCGAGACATCGGTCGGCGTCGGCGCGGCGATGACGCGCGGGGTGCCGCCGCCGATGGTCCAGGCGCCGACCACCATCAGGATTTCCGCCAGCAGGATCACGCCGATCAGCGCACCCACCGGCAGATATTGCAGGAAGCCCTCGCGCATTTCGGCGAAGTCGACGTCGAGCATCATGACGACGAACAGGAACAGCACCGCGACCGCGCCGACATAGACGACGACCAGGATCATCGCCAGGAACTCGGCCCCGAGCAGCAGGAACAGGCCGGCCGCGTTGACGAAGGCGAGGATCAGGAACAGCACCGAATGCACGGGATTGCGCGCCGCGATCACCATGAACGCCGAAGCGATGCAGGTGGCGGCAAAGAGATAGAAGAAGAGCGCGGGCAAGATCATGGATGATTACCGGTACGGTGCGTCCAGCCGGATATTCTGTGCAATTTCCCGCTCCCAGCGATCGCCGTTCGCGAGCAGCCGCTCCTTGTCATAGTAGAGTTCTTCGCGCGTCTCGGTCGCGAACTCGAAGTTCGGTCCCTCGACGATCGCATCCACCGGGCAGGCCTCCTGGCACAGGCCGCAATAGATGCACTTCACCATGTCGATGTCGTAGCGGGTCGTGCGGCGGGTGCCATCGTTGCGGCGCGGGCCCGCCTCGATGGTGATCGCCTGCGCCGGGCAGATCGCCTCGCAGAGCTTGCAGGCGATGCAGCGCTCTTCGCCGTTCGGATAGCGGCGCAGCGCATGCTCACCGCGGAAGCGCGGCGAGATCGGCCCCTTCTCGAACGGATAGTTCAGCGTCGGCTTCGGCTTGAAGAAGTAACGCATGCCGAGGAAGAACGCCTGAACGAATTCAGCGAGGAAAACCGACCGCGCGGCCTGATCTAATCTCATTGTCTTGCCTTCCCGCTTCTCGGATTGGACTTCGCCAGATCCCTCGAAGCTTTTGGCGCTTTCAGAGGATGTCTCATTGCGGCGCCAGGCCTCCGAACTGGAGGACGGCGGCGACGATCACGACCATCGCCAGCGAGATCGGCAGGAACACTTTCCAGCCCAGCCGCATCAATTGGTCGTAGCGATAGCGCGGCACGATCGCCTTGGCCATCGCGAACAGGAAGAACATGAACAGGCACTTGAGCGTGAACCAGACCACGCCCGGCACCCAGGTGAAGGGCGCCACATTGACCGGGGGCAGCCAGCCGCCGAGGAACAGGATCGCTCCCATCGCGCACATGGTGGCGATGGCGACGTACTCGCCCAGCATGAACATCATGTAGGGCGTCGAGCCGTATTCGACCATGAAGCCGGCGACCAGTTCCGATTCCGCTTCGACCAGGTCGAACGGCGGCCGATTGGTTTCCGCCAGCGCCGACACGAAGAAGATGACGAACATCGGCAACAGTGGCAGCCAGAACCAGTTGAACAGGCCGTAGTTCCCGTTCTGCGCATCGACAATGTCGGTGAGATTCAGCGAACCGACGCAGAGCAGCACGGTGATGATGACGAAGCCGATCGAGACTTCGTAGGACACCATCTGTGCGGCGGAGCGAAGCGCGGCGAGGAACGGATATTTCGAGTTCGACGCCCAGCCGCCCATGATGATGCCATAGACGCTGAGTGAAGAGATCGCGAAGATGTAAAGAACGCCGACATTGATATCGGCGATCACCCAGCCGGCATTGACCGGGATCACCGCCCAGGCGGCAAGCGACAGCACGCAGGTGACGAGCGGCGCAAGCAGGAAGAGGCCCTTGTTCGCGCCAGCCGGGATCACCGGCTCCTTGAGCGCGAACTTGAGCAAGTCGGCAAACGACTGCAGCAGCCCCCACGGACCGACCACGTTCGGACCGCGCCGGATCTGCACCGCCGCCCAGATCTTGCGGTCGGCATAGAGCACGTAAGCGATGGCAACGAGCAGGATCACCATCAGCAGGAGGCTTTGCGCCACCATGATGATCAACGGCCAGACCCAGCTCCAGAAAAATTCCACCATCGCGTTTACTCCGCCGCCGTCATGACGGCGCGCTGCTCGGCCAGCGCCGAACATTCCGCCATCACCGCGCTGGCGCGCGCGATCGGGTTGGTGAGATAGAAATCGTCGATCACCGAGGTGAACGGCGTCTTGTCCGGCGTACCGGACAATTGCGCAAGCCGTCTCAGATCGGATGGATCGGCCGGCGTAACCTCGCCGATGCGTTGCAGATGAGGGTGCGCCGCGAACAGCGCCTGACGCAATTGCGCAAGCGAGTCATAGGGCAGTCGCGCGCCGAGCACATCCGACAGAGCGCGCATGATCGCCCACTCCTCGCGGGCGTCGCCGGGCGGGAAGGAAGCGCGCGTCGCCATCTGCACACGGCCTTCGGTGTTCACGTAGATGCCGGACTTCTCCGGATAGGCTGCGCCCGGCAGGATCACGTCGGCCCGGTGTGCGCCAGCGTCGCCGTGCGTACCGATGTAAACGACGAACGAACCTGGATCGACGTCGATCTCGTCGGCGCCAAGCGAGAACAGCACATCGACCTCGCCGGCCGCCATCTGCAGGGCCGTGCGTCCGCCCTCACCCGGCACGAAGCCGATATCGAGCGCGCCAACGCGCGAGGCGGCGTAGTGCAGAACCGAGAAACCGTTCCAGCCGTCCTTCACGGCGCCGATTTCCATTGCCACGCGGGCGGCAAGCGCTGCGACCCGCGCGCCATCATTGCGCGTAAAGATCGAGGCACCGACCAGCACCAGCGGGCGCTCGGCCTTGCGCAGGATCTCGGCATAGTCGCCCTTCCCGGCCGCGAGTTCGGCGAGCGATTCAGGGCCGGCGCCGAGATAATGATACGGATAGGTCAGATCGACACGGTCACCGATCAGCGCGATCGGGAAATGACCCGCACGCCAGCGCTTGCGGATGCGCGCGTTGATGATCGACGCTTCCTTGCGCGGATTGGCGCCGATGATGAGCAGTGCATCGGCTTCTTCGATGCCGGGAATGGTGGCATTGAAGAGATATGCCGCCCGTCCCCAGCGCGGATCGATCATCGAGCCGCGCTGACGCGCGTCGATATTCTTCGAGCCGAGTCGCGTCAGCAGATCCTTCAACGCGAACATGTCTTCGACCGCACAGAGATCGCCGGCGATGGCTCCGATGCGATCCGGCCGGGCATCTTTCACCTTCAGGGCAACGGCCTGGAACGCCTCATTCCAGGTTGCCGGGCGCAGGCGCCCGTGTTCGCGGATATAAGGCGTATCGAGCCGCTGTGCCCGCAGGCCATCGACGACGTGGCGCGTCTTGTCGGAGATCCACTCCTCGTTCACGTCTTCATTGGTGCGCGGCAGAATGCGCATCACTTCGCGGCCACGCGTATCGATGCGGATCGCAGAACCGACCGCATCCATCACGTCGATGGATTCGGTTTTGTTCAGTTCCCACGGACGCGCTGCGAAAGCATACGGTTTCGAGGTCAATGCACCGACCGGACACAGATCGACAACATTGCTCTGCAGCTCCGATGTCATCGCCTGTTCGAGATAGGTGGTGATCTCCATGTCCTCGCCGCGACCGATCGCGCCGAGCTCCGACACGCCGGCAACTTCGGTCGTGAAGCGGACGCAGCGCGTGCAATGGATGCAGCGGTTCATCGAGGTCTTGACCAGCGCGCCGATATACTTGTCCTCGACCGCGCGTTTGTTCTCGGCATAGCGCGACGTATCGGCGCCATAAGCCATCGCCTGGTCCTGCAGGTCGCATTCGCCGCCCTGATCGCAGATCGGGCAGTCAAGCGGATGGTTGACCAGAAGAAATTCCATCACGCCTTCGCGCGCCTTGCGAACCAGCGGCGTGCGCGTATTGACGACCGGCGGCTCGCCATTCGGTCCCGGACGGCAATCGCGCACAGCCCATGCGCAGGATGCCACCGGCTTCGGCGAGCCCTTCAGTTCGACCAGGCACATGCGGCAATTGCCGGCGATCGACAGCCGTTCATGGAAGCAGAAACGCGGAATCTCAGCGCCGGCGGCCTCGCAGGCCTGCAGCAGCGTGTATTCTGCGGGGACGTCGACCTCGATACCGTCGACGATGATTTTGCTCACCGCGCGCACTCCTGCAAAATCGGTTGTCCTGTCACTCGCCCGTCGATCGCCGCCATCAACATCACTCCGCCGCCACCATCACCGGTTCGGAATGCGGATTGGCCGCGTATTGATCGATGCGCTCTTCGATCTCGTGCCGAAAATGCGCGATCAGACCCTGGATCGGCCACGCAGCCGCATCACCCAGCGCGCAGATGGTGTGACCTTCGACCTGTCTGGTCACTTCGAGCAATTGATCGATCTCGCGCTTCTGCGCGCGGCCTTCGGCCATGCGGCTGAGCACGCGCCACATCCAGCCGGTGCCTTCGCGGCACGGCGTGCACTGGCCGCAGCTTTCGTGTTTGTAGAAATACGAAATGCGAGCAATCGCTCGGATGAGATCGGTGGATTTGTCCATGACGATCACGGCCGCAGTCCCCAGTCCCGACCGCAGCTTCGACAGGCTGTCGAAATCCATCGGACAGTCGATGATCTGCTCGGCCGGCACCATGCGCACCGACGAACCGCCCGGGATCACTGCTTTCAGATTGTCCCAGCCGCCGCGGATGCCGCCGGCATGCTTGTCGATCAGCTCGCGGAACGGAATGCTCATCGCCTCTTCGACATTGCACGGGCGATTCACATGCCCGGAAATGCAGAAGAGCTTGGTGCCGACGTTATTGGGGGCACCGAAAGATGAGAACCACGACGCGCCACGGCGCATGATGTCGGGCGCGACCGCGATCGACTCGACGTTGTTCACGGTCGTCGGGCAGCCATAGAGACCGACATTGGCCGGGAACGGCGGCTTCAGCCGCGGCATGCCCTTCTTGCCTTCGAGGCTTTCGAGCAATGCCGTCTCTTCGCCGCAGATATAGGCGCCGGCGCCATGATGGACGTAGACGTCGAAGTCATAGCCATGGATGTTGTTCTTGCCGATCAGCTTGGCTTCATAAGCCTGATCGATGGCGGCCTGCAGACGCTCGCGCTCGCGGATGAATTCCCCGCGAATATAGATGTAGGCCGCGATCGCCCCCATCGCGAAACCAGCGATCAGGCAGCCCTCGATGAGAAGATGCGGATCGTGCCGCATGATCTCGCGATCCTTGCAGGTGCCAGGCTCGGATTCGTCGGCGTTGACCACGAGATAGCTTGGACGTCCGTCCTTGCTCTCCTTCGGCATGAAGGACCATTTCATGCCGGTCGGGAATCCCGCACCGCCACGGCCGCGCAGACCCGAGGCCTTCATCTCATTGATGATGCCATCTCGACCGCGCTCGAGGATCGCCTTGGTGCCATCCCAGCTGCCGCGCGCCATCGCGCCCTTCAGGCCCCAATCGTGCTGGCCGTACAAATTCTGGAAGATGCGGTCCTTGTCAGCCAGCATCACTTGGACCCTTTATCCTTTAAATCCGAAACCGGCGCCTTGGCCGCAGCGGTGACGCGAACCGGAGGTTCGGTCAGTGCTGTCAGGCCGCCTTGTGGCCCGGAGAACGGACGATCCACCTGCGGGCCCGGTTCGACGTGCTTGCCGGCGGCAAGGTCATCGAGGATCCGCGTCAGAGTTTCCGGTGTCAGGTCTTCGTAGTAGTCGTAATTGATCTGCGCCATCGGTGCGTTCACGCAGGCGCCGAGGCATTCGACTTCAACCCACGACAAAGCACCGTCCGGCGTGACCTCGAACTGGTCGCCGATGCGCTTGTGGCAGACCTCGATCAGATCTTCCGCGCCGCGCAACCGGCACGGCGTCGTGCCGCAGAGCTGCACGTGATGACGGCCGACCGGCGCCAGATTGAACATGGTGTAGAAGGTGGCGATCTCCATGACGCGGATATTCGCCATGTTGAGGAATTCGGCGACGTAGCGGATCGCCGCTTCCGGCACCCAGCCGCCGGCCTGCTCCTGCGCCTTCCACAGCAGCGGAATCACCGCCGAGGCCTGGCGGCCATCGGGATACTTCTCGAGCTGCTTCTTCGCCCAGGCGAGATTTTCGGGCGTGAAGGAAAATTCCTTCGGCTGCAGTTCTTTTGGTGCGAGACGACGGACGGCCATCAGCGGTCGACCTCCCCGAACACGATATCGAGTGAGCCGAGCACGGCGGATACGTCGGCCAGCATGTGGCCCTTGCAGATGTAATCCATGGCCTGCAGATGCGCGAAACCGGGCGCGCGAATTTTGCACTTGTAGGGTTTGTTGGTGCCGTCGGCGACCAGATAGACGCCGAACTCGCCCTTCGGCGCTTCGACGGCGGCATAGACTTCGCCGGCCGGCACGTGGAAGCCTTCGGTATAGAGCTTGAAGTGATGGATCAGCGCTTCCATCGACTTCTTCATCTCGCCGCGTTTGGGCGGCACGATCTTCTGATCGTCGGTGCTGACGCGGCCCTTTCCGTCCGGCGCATTCAGCTTGGCGATGCACTGCTTCATGATCCGCACCGACTGCCGCATCTCTTCCATGCGGATCAGGTAACGGTCGTAGCAATCGCCGTTCTTGCCGATCGGAATGTCGAAATCCATTTCGGCATAGCATTCATAGGGCTGGCTCTTGCGCAGATCCCAGGCTGCGCCCGAACCGCGCACCATCACGCCGGAAAAGCCCCATTTCCAAGCGTCATCCAGCGACACCACGCCGATATCGACGTTGCGCTGCTTGAAGATGCGGTTGCCGGTCAGCAGCTTGTCGATGTCGTCGACGGTCTTCAGGAACGGATCGCACCAGGCCTCGATATCGTCGATCAGCTTCTGCGGCAGATCCTGATGTACGCCGCCGACGCGGAAATAGGCCGCGTGCATGCGCGAGCCGGATGCGCGCTCATAGAACACCATGAGCTGTTCGCGCGGTTCGAAGCCCCAGAGCGGCGGCGTCAGCGCACCGACGTCCATCGCCTGCGTCGTGACGTTCAGCAGATGCGACAGGATGCGGCCGATTTCGGAATAAAGCACGCGGATCAATTGGCCGCGGCGCGGCACCTCGATGCCGAGCAGCCGTTCCGCCGCGAGACAGAACGCGTGTTCCTGATTCATCGGCGCGACGTAGTCGAGCCGGTCGAAATACGGGATCGCCTGCAGGTAGGTCTTCTGTTCGATCAGCTTCTCGGTGCCGCGATGGAGCAAGCCGATATGCGGATCGACGCGCTCGACGATTTCACCATCCAGCTCCAGCACCAGGCGCAGCACGCCGTGCGCCGCAGGATGCTGCGGGCCAAAATTGATCGTAAAATTGCGCTCGGCGGTATTGGTCACGAGCCGTTACTTCCTTCGGAGGCGCCAAAGGCAGCGAACACTTCGGCGCCGGTCATGGTCTTGGTGGCATTGGCGAAGTCGTAATAGGACGGCTTCTCGTCGATAAAGATCTGGCTGGTCAGCGACAGGCCGCTGCGATCGTCGAACGCTTCGACGGAAACGGCATAAAAGTCCTTGCCGACCAGCCGGTAGAACAGCGGCGTGCCGCAGACCCTGCAGAAGCATCGCTCCGCCCATTCGGAGGAGCGGTAGATGCCGAGGTTGGATGCATCTTCGATCTGCACGGTGGAGCCGCATTCCATCGCGAAGAATGGCCCAGCCGTCCAGCGACGACACATGCCGCAGTGGCAGATGCCGAACTCCTTGTCCGACGGCGCCGCGGTGAAGCGCACTGCGCCACACAGGCAGCCGCCCGCCATGATGCCGGAAGATGCTTCGCTCATCGCAGCCCCCTCACCCTTTCGCTTTCTCGTCGCCGGGCAGCACGTAGTCGGTGCCTTCCCACGGCGACAGGAAATCGAAATTGCGGAATTCCTGATTGAGCCGCACCGGCTCATAGACCACGCGTTTCTGCGCGTCGTCGTACCGAACCTCGACGAATCCGGTCAGCGGGAAGTCCTTGCGCAGCGGATGACCTTCGAAACCGTAATCGGTCAGCAGCCGGCGCATGTCCGGATGGCCGGTGAACAGCACGCCGTAGAGATCGTAGGTCTCGCGCTCGAACCAATCGGCGCCGGGAAATTCGGCGATGATCGATGGCACCGGCGTCGTCTCGTCGGTCGCGACCTTCACCCGGACGCGTGCATTCTGCTTCGGGGAGAGGAAGTGATAGACGACATCGAACCGCTGCTCGCGCTGCGGCCAGTCCACCGCCGTCACATCGATGAAATTCCAGAACTGACAGCGCGGATCGTCGCGCAGGAAGCGCACGATCTTGACGATGTCTGCGGCCTTGGCGGTGATGTTCAATTCGCCATAGGCGATCTCGAAGCCGATGATGCTGTCCGGCAGCCCGCCCAAGATCGCCTCGCCGATCGCTTGAAGCTTCTCACTCATGCTCAGCGCTCGATCGTTCCGACCCGGCGGATCTTCTTCTGCAGCAGCATCACGCCGTAAAGCAGCGCTTCAGCCGTGGGCGGGCACCCCGGCACATAGATGTCGACCGGCACGATACGGTCGCAGCCGCGCACTACAGAATATGAATAATGGTAATAGCCGCCGCCATTGGCGCAGCTTCCCATTGAGATGACGTAACGCGGCTCCGGCATCTGGTCGTAGACCTTGCGGAGCGCCGGCGCCATCTTGTTGGTCAGCGTGCCGGCGACGATCATCACGTCGGACTGGCGCGGGGACGCGCGCGGCGCAAAGCCGAACCGCTCCGCGTCGTAGCGGGGCATCGACATCTGCATCATCTCGACCGCGCAGCAGGCGAGGCCGAAGGTCATCCACATCAGCGAGCCGGTGCGCGCCCAGGTGATGAGATCGTCGGCCGTCGTGACGAGAAAGCCCTTGTCGGACAGCTCGGCATTCAGGCCGGTAAAGAACGCATCATCCGAGCCGACGGGCTTGCCCGTCCGCGGATCGAGAATGCCGGTTGCGGCAGGTGACGTCACTGGAGTCATGGTTCGCTCGTCAATCCCATTCGAGCGCCCCCTTCTTCCACTCGTAGATAAAACCGATGGTCAGGACAGCAAGGAAAACCATCATCGACCAGAAGCCGAAGACGCCGAGCTGGCCGAATGCCACGGCCCACGGGAACAGAAAGGCCACTTCGAGATCGAAAATGATGAAAAGGATGGCAACCAGGTAAAAACGGACATCGAACTTCATGCGCGCGTCGTCGAACGCATTGAAGCCGCATTCATAGGCCGACACTTTTTCCGGGTCGGGCTGCCGGTAAGCGACGATGAACGGCGCGATCAGCAGCGCCGCGCTCAGGCCGAGAGCCACCGCGATGAACACAGCGAGCGGAAGATAATCCTGCAAAAGGTCGCTCATCATAGTCCTCATTCGGGCAACCGGCTGGAACCGGGCAAAACCCACTCCCCATCCGGTGGAAGCGTCCCGCCAGACACCCCCGCAAGCCCTCGAACCAGCTCGGATTCGTTCCAAGAAAGAAGTCGCGCGGAGCCTTAGCGCAGGGATTCACGGCCCGCAAGCGCTGGAAAAGTCAGACCTTCTACTCTCCACGAATGGCCGATCTCGATCTGAGGTTCAGCGCCGAGCGTCTTGCGCCTGCGCGGAACCAGTCCACATTATCTGATCCTGCCGCCGCAATTCTGTTCATCCCGCATGCCAGGTTTTTCAAATCAGAGGGTTCGCCGCCGATGATACGGATTGGATGCTTATGATTTGATCGCTGAATCCCGAGAAACCCGCGTCACATCATTTTCCTATGTGAATCAGATTCATCTCCGCAGGCCTGTGAATTGCAACCGACCCGCGCATACGAGACAATGATCGTGATGGATTCGAATACGAAACGCTGGATTCGATTCGCCACCGCTGCAGTCGCTGCGCTTTTTCTGTTTGCCGGTATCCTCGCGACTTTTTCGACCCCAAGTGAAGCCGACGAAGCCATTGCGGCTTCCAGTCAGTCCAAGAAGAAAAAGGTCTCTAAGAAGCGAACCCGGACCGAGAAACCCGCCAAACCTCACGAGCTTCCTCCGCGCATTCCGTTCACGGCGGCCGAACAGGATGCGGCCGTCATACTCAATATTTCGGACGCGCGGTTCTGGGCCGATTCCGAGAAAGAATATCTGCGCGCACTGCCACACTCGCCTGGGCCATGGCTCATCCTGTCAACCGGCGGCGAGGACGGCGCATTCGGCGCGGGACTCCTTAATGGCTGGTCGAAGCGCGGAGATCGGCCCGAATTCACATTGGTGACCGGCACCAGCACCGGCGCATTGATTGCGCCGTTTGCGTTCCTCGGCCCCAAATACGATAACGCCCTCCGGGACGCCTACACCACGATCGGAGCGATCGACATTTTCGAGGTGGGCGGCAAGGGAGAAAGCTTCCTTGATACCTGGCCGCTCCGCAGCCTGATTGCCAAACGCGTCACGCCCGATCTGCTGAAGGCGATCGCTGCGGAACACGCACGGGGCCGGCGCCTCTTCATCATGACCACCAATCTCGACGCCGGCCGCCCTGTGGCCTGGGATATCGGCGCGATCGCAACCCGTGGTGGCGATCAAGCACTCGAACTGGTCCGCAAGGTCATACTTGCATCGATCAGCATTCCCGGCGCTTTCCCGCCGGTCCTGATCGATGCCGACGCGGGCGGCCGGAAATTCCAGGAGATGCATGTCGATGGCGGGCTGGGCGCGCAATTCTATGTCGCCCCCGATTCAATGCTGGCAAGCACCAGTTCCGCCCGCCTTCCCGCGACCGATATCTATGTGATCGCCAACATGAAGCTCGGTCCCGACTTTCACGTTACCGAACGAAACATCACCAGCATCCTCAACCGCACCGTTGGCGCGGCCATCAAGATCGTCATCCGCAATGCCATCGACCGCACCTATGCGACGGCAAAGCGCAATGGGATCGGATTTCATCTCGCCTTCGTCGATCAGGGCTTTTCCGCGCCGGCGCGAGGGCCGTTCGACCCGGACTATATGAAAGCTCTCTACGAGGCAGGCTTCGCCAGAGGCAGCAATCCAGATTCCTTTTTGCGTGAACCTGAGGACTCCTCGGACCAACCAAGGAACGCTGCGCGGTAACCCTGTTTCGGAAGGGAATTGTGAATGACCAAAATGGCAACTGGCCTTGCTGGTGTTTTTCTCGCCACCGCTCTGTTGGGCGGCCTCGCGACATCCGCGAAGGCGCAGGCGGCCCATGATGGCCTCTGGAGCGTCCTGATCATCACCGACAGGGGCACGTGCGATCGCGGTTATCGCTATGCTGTGCGGATCAAGGGCGGCACGGTGGCCCATGCCGATCCGGCAAATTCGAGCTTCCGAATCCGCGGCCGGGTAACGGGCAACGGCGCGATCCGGGTGAGCGTGGCGCGCGGCGACCAGAGCGCCAATGGCAGCGGCCGGATCGGACGCAATAGCGGTGCCGGTCGATGGAAATCTGCAAAGGGCGAGTGCTCAGGTACCTGGGAGGCCGAACGGCGCGGCAGTTAGAAAGCTGGTTTGATTTCGCAGAATCGACACAGCTACAATTGGATATCTGCCAACTCTCAACTGACACTGTTGAAGCAAAATCTGAAACAAGCTGGCGTAGACGCAAAGCCTCCCTATCTGTAACCGGTTGTGTTTGTGCGGCTTTTGTCGCGCAGCTTTGATTTACGGCGGGCCGGCGCGCAAGGAATGGCGAACGTCTTCACCAATGTTGTCGAACAGGCCCGCCTGACATCGCAGGCTCTGATCGAATACGGCCACAATCTGTTCGAACCGACGGTGCGGCTCGGGGTGACCGGGCTCTCACGCGCCGGCAAGACCGTATTCATCACCGCGCTGGTGCATGGCCTGTTGCGCGGCGGCCGCTTTCCCGTTTTCGAGGCGCTTGCTTCCGGGCGGATCGCCCGCGCCCGCCTGTCACCGCAGCCCGACGACACTGTTCCCCGCTTCGCCTATGAGGCGCATCTCGATGCGTTGCTGAAAAATCGCGAATGGCCGGAATCGACCAAGCAGATCAGTGAGTTGCGTCTCGTTATTGACTATCAGTCGCAAAATGGCGCGATGCGCGAGCTGACACTCGATATCGTCGATTATCCCGGCGAATGGTTGCTCGACCTGCCGCTCCTGAAACTGAGTTTCGAAGACTGGTCGCGGCAAACGATTGCCCTGTCGCGGCAAAAAGACCGCGAACATCTCGCCGCTGACTGGCATCGCGATCTGCTCACGCTCGATCCGATGGCGACGGAAAACGAACAGGCCGCACAGGTTTCGGCGCGGCATTTCACGGATTATCTTCGGGCCTGCCGCGATGAGCGCTTTGCGCTCAGCCTGCTGCCGCCGGGCCGCTTCCTGATGCCGGGCGAGCTTGCGGATTCGCCCGCCCTTACCTTCGCGCCGCTTGACCGGTTGGAGGGCTCAGCACCATCCGGTTCGCTTTGGGCGATGATGCGGCGGCGCTACGAATCCTACAAGGACGCCGTTGTGCGGCCGTTCTATCGCGACCACATCGCGCGGCTCGATCGGCAGGTCGTGCTGGTCGATGCGCTCACGGCGCTCAATGCAGGACCGGCCGCCGTGCATGATCTCGAGCGCGCGCTGATCGCCATCCTCGATAGTTTCAATATCGGCCGCAACAGCATCATCTCCGCGCTGTTCTCACCTCGCATCGACAGGATCCTGTTCGCAGCAACCAAAGCCGACCTTCTGCACCACACCTCGCATGACAGGCTGGAGCGCATTCTCGAACGCCTTGTGAGCGATGCGGCAAAGCGCGCGAATTTCACCGGCGCGACGATCAATGCTATTGCCATGGCCTCCGTCCGCGCGACGCGAGAGGCCAATGTCGGTGGATCGCTGCAGGCGATTATCGGAACACCACTGGCCGGCGAACAGGCGGGCGGCCGCGTGTTCGACGGTCAATCCGAGATTGTCATCCATCCCGGCGATTTGCCGGACGATCCCGAGATGATCTTCAATGGCGGCGAAGACGGTTTCCGTGGCCTTGCGTCGGCGTCATCCGAAGATGCCGATTATCGCTTCCTGCGCTTCCGTCCGCCGGTGCTCGAGCGCACACAGGCCGGCATCCCCGCCCTGCCGCATATCCGTCTCGATCGCGCGCTGGAATTCCTGATCGGAGATCGCCTGCGATGAGTTCACCGCGCCCGCGCAAGCCAGTCATTTTCTCGCCGGACGATCCGAACGTCGTCGTGACTGCGACGAAGGATGATCCCCTGATCGACCTTCTGGCGACGGGCGATGCGGAAGCGCGTTTGCCTGCGCTGGCATCTGCAACCAAGCAGAAGCGTCGGATACCGTGGCGCAAGATCCTTTTCGGTGCGGCCGGCGGTTTGATCTCGCTTGGGATCGGACTTGCTGTCACGCGGCTGATCGAGGACCTGTTTGCACGTTTCGAGGCGCTCGGTTGGTTTGCGCTCGCTCTTGCCGGACTCGGATTGCTGGCGTTACTGGCCATCATTGCGCGCGAACTAGCCGGCTTGTCGCGGCTCGCGACCATCGAAAAGCTGCGCGAGCGCGCCACAAAAACTCTCGCCAGCGACGATCGCACCGAAGGTCAGGCGATCATGCGCGACCTGCTTTCAATCGAAAGCAAGGTGCCTCACCTGGCGCAAAGTCGCACGAAGCTTCAGGCGCATTTCGACGAGATTATCGATGGCGCCGACCTGATCCGCCTTGCCGAACGCGAATTGATGACGCCGCTCGATCGTGAAGCGCGGCAACTGGTGAGCAACGCAGCGAAGCGCGTGTCGATCGTCACGGCCGTGTCGCCGCGTGCAGCGATCGATATCTTCTTCGTGCTGGTCACAGCGCTTGGCCTTTGCCGACAACTCGCGCTTCTGTATGGCGGCCGGCCGGGAACACTCGGACTGTTCCGGCTGATGCGCCACGTCATCGCCCATCTCACCATCACAGGCGGCATGGCGGCGGGCGACAGCCTGATACAGCAGGTGATCGGCCATGGTCTCGCAGCAAAACTTTCAGCACGGCTTGGAGAAGGCGTGCTGAACGGACTGCTGACCGCGCGGCTCGGCATCGCCGCGATTGAGGTGACGCGGCCCCTGCCTTTTGCCGCACTTCCAAGGCCGACGCTGACAGAAGTTGCCGGCGGTATCGTTCGCAGCGCGGAGCAGGCAGAGAAAGCCAAGGTGTGAACCAAACGTTACTGCTTGGGTTCTCTGGCTGGGCCTCGAAACTGTATCGTGCCTCAATACTGGCTCTGGAGCACGAACGAATTAGCGACCAACATAAAAAGCGGTTGAAGTTTCTTAAAGCGATCTGTCAACGCTGCCTGATCGCGTCTGGTTGAAAACGTGGAACCTTGAATGATTATCAGTTTGTTTTTGTAAAGGGTAAAAAAGCTTATCGTTCGCATGTGTCCGTTCAGCGCGACTCTTTCCACTTCCATGTCATATATGACCATCCCGCCCTTCTGCGAATCGAGCGTCACCCGCTGCGAACTGACAAAAGATGCTTGCCCCGGTAGCATCGATTTCAGTCCTGATTCCGAAAATAGATCCTCTACTTCCGCGGCCGAAACCTTGTAATTCGGGGGCAGCTGAGTATCGCGCACCATCAAAATAATGTTGTCCAAGCCCCGACCATTCTCGCTTGTAATCAGCTGAACGACATTTGGGCGCACCCCCTCCTTGGCGACCCAGCTCTGCGGATATTGAATCTGAAAGTCGACTCCTTTGGCCTTGGTGTGGTCATGAGATCGGTAAATTGCGGTATAACCTCTGGTGAACTCAGCCTGAGGGTTTTCCCGAAATTCGGGGACACGGCTTAAAAGCGTTTGCAATACTGGCGACTCCATGTCGCCTTTGGCGTGTGCGTTGACCGCCTGAATGAATGATTTTGCGCTGGCATTGTCCAGCTTTGACGAACGTACCGATTTCGAAAGAGCATTTTCGAGACGTCCCGCAGCTTCAGACCAGCCGGCGCCGAACATCTGCTGGATTTCGCGATCGATATTCTCCACCGCGCCCTTGAAAACGCGATCAAACGCGATTTGCGCGCGCATGGCATCCGGTGCAAGCGCAGGGAATTCCTGTTTGATCCGATCTAGGCTGAGTGTCTGGCTTTTGTAGTAGCCAAATGTTTCCGCCAATTCACTCTGCAAGGACCCGCGCGCAGTTTGCGCATTTGCCGGGACAGCTGAAATAACACAAGCCACCAATAATACAAACAATCGTTGCATTTCATTCCGAGTTTCGTTCGACGATGCGCCACGCTTGTTGCTTTGACGCCTGTTGATGCGATAACGCAAATGCCTCGCCCACACCCGTTCCTTAAAGATTCGACGTGAGTGGATGGGTGGCTATGCTTTACGGTAGCGCTTGTCGGACGGAAAGCTCTAAAACCCCTCAATCGCTCCGGAATCCACCAGCATGCGGTTGAAGCGCCGCGCTTCGGCGCCATCCTTGCAGCGATAGAACATCCCGTCACAGCGCTTCAGGATGTTTTTCTGTTCGACAAAGGATGAATCCAGCGGCAAGCCCGCCGCTTCCTGCACTACAATTGGCAGATAGGCAGCGTCCAGCGCATCGCGCGCCGCATTCAGATCGACTGGTTTAAAATTGACGCTATCGATGGCGTAATAGGCGGTGAAGAAGTGCGGATCGAGATTCATGATCCGCTCGGCGATCTTCTCATCCGATAGCTTCGGTTCAAGCAGACGCGGCGCAATCGCCGGCGGATGGTCCCCGAACCGAACGATGAGGAATGCGTCGTCCGGAAAATCACGCTTCAATCGCTTGATGAAAGCCTGATAATCGTGCGCGCTCATTGTTTGGCGGCGGACATATTCATCGACTTCCGCACTGGCGTTCAGCGGTTTCCATTGCGGGGTCAGATCGGGGCGATAGCGCTTGTCCCATGGAAAGTGATTGGCGACGGTATAGACAAAAACGAACAGCGGATCGTCGCCCCGCTCCTTGTCGATCAGCCGCGCCGCCTTGTCGTAATAGAAGCTATCGGGCTCGACATCACCGGCGCGCATTTCGCGAGAATCGATCATGCGTTCGATGCCGGCACTCTTCTGAAAACCGCGCGCGCTGAGGAATGCACCATAGGCCGGATACAACGTGAAGGTCTTGTATCCGCAGCGGCGCAAGGCTTGCGGCAAGCCGCGTTTTACACGCCCGGCGGCAAGCCGCGTAACATGAAATGCCATGCGGCCGTAGGAGCGCGCCGACAGACCCGTGAGCACGTTGTATTCGGTGTACCAGGTCGGACCGCCCGCAGCTTCGGTGATCAGCGCGCGTGACTGACCGTCAAATGATTCAAAGTGGCGGCCGTATTCGTCCGGCACATTGATGCCGGGAGCTCGTCGGATATCGAAACTCGATTCATCCAGCACCATGATAATATGCGGACGTCGTCCTGCCGGCGCGCAGTGATCGTCCGCAGGCAATGGCTTCAATTTGCTGGCGACGGCGCGATCGATCTCGAGCCAACCTCCATTGGAAAGTTCGGAGAGCGAGACGACTGTCGAGCGGGTGAAACTTGAGACGTGATTGACGCCCTGGAACGGTTCCCAGGGCTGTTCGGGAACTGAATTCGACAGACCGATGATGGCAGCAAGCGCCATCGCGCCAACCGTCCCCGACACGACGCGGCTGATCCGGAACCGGTCGATCTTCCAGAGCAGGACGAGCAGAAGAAGGCCGATCAACACAGAGGCGACGACCGCAAGGCGCAGACCCGGCATCACCGACAGCAGAAAGGCGACGCTGTCCGGGTCAATCACCATGACGTCGAGGAACGTCGCGGTCATCCAGGTGATCTTGAACTTGAATTGCGAAACCAGAATCAGAAGTTCAACAAGGGCAAGCGACAGGGCCGCGGCGATGACCGGACGGCGCAGGATCAGGAGCCAGACGCAGTTCAGAAAGAGCCAGGTCGCAAAGCACAGGCCTATGGCAAACGGGTTGAATTCCGTCTGGAGGACTCGAACCAGAGCGATCAGGTGAATCGCAGCGATCAAAACGGAGCCTGGCCAAAAGCCCTCGGAGAGCGTGCGAAGCACCTGATACCGACGGCTGTTGCGGAGAAAATCTGTAATCGACATAACCGGTTAGCCGTCGGTTCTAAGGCCGGCTCAAACCGGCGAAGCACTGAATTGTCATCATTCTGTAACAAAAACGTCATGACAAGAGCGGCCTTTGCCGCAGGCTTGGTTGCCAGCAGCGCTTCACGAAATATTGTCGCGTCCCAGTGGCAACGACGTTCTGACGCGCATACATTACTGCTGTTCCTGGTGAGGGAACGCCACGTACTTCACCCAGGAGCCGTCCCATGGACGCCGCAGCGCAAAGCGCTCTTCAACCCTCCGTCACCCTCAAGCAGGCCAAAAAGCTGGTTCAGTGCATGGCGCACGAACAGAGCTTTCTGTTGCTGTCGCCTCCGGGAGTCGGAAAATCCGAGATGGTGATGCAGGCGGCGGCCGAGGCCGGCCTGCCATGCCGCTCATTGTTGGGAACGCAGATCGCGCCGGAAGACGTCAGCGGCGTGCCCAAGATCATCGGCGAGCGCTCGGTGTTCTGCCCGCCGCGGATTCTTCTGCCGGAAATTCCGCAGACCTTCTGCTTGTTTCTGGATGAGTTGCCGGCTTGCGCGCCCGACGTGCAGAAAGCGTTCTACTCTCTCCTCCTCGAGCGCCGTCTTGGCGAACACGCTCTGCCCGCCGGCACCTGGGTGGTTGCCGCAGGCAACCGTCAGCAGGATCGTGCGCTGGTTCGGGCGATGAGCTCGGCGCTGGTCAACCGCGTCACCATTCTCAATCTGCGGGTCGATGCCGACGAGTGGCAGGACTGGGCGCGCCGCAATGGCGTCCGAGCGGATATCCGCAGCTACATCTCCTTCATGCCGGACGCGCTGATGCGCGATGTGCCGCACGAGCCGGCGCCCTTCTCTACGCCGCGCGCATGGTCGCTGCTGTCGCAATCGCTCGACATGGCGCAGAGCGCCGGCATCCTCAATCGCGAGACGCGACGTGCCCTCGCCTTCGGTCGCCTATCAGCCGAAGACGCCGCCGTGTTTTGCGCCCTTGCCGAGGAATCCCTCGGCGCGCTGTCGCCCATCGAGATTTACATCGAAAAGCCGGACACTCTGCCGAAGGGCGAAACGGCACGCTGGTTCATTCTCAACAGCATTCGGCAGAATGTGCAGGCCGGACGGCTCGCGCCATTGAAGCCGCGTGCCGTCAACCGCTTCCTGCGCAGCCTTCCGTTCGAAAGCCAGCTCACCCTCCTGACCGATCTGGTCGAACAATGGGGCGCGCTCGGCGCCGACAAGGCGATGCTCGATCTGTTGAAGGCGGTGACAAAGTCATGACCATCGCAGCGACGTCGTCCGATACCGATCGTGCAACGCTGAAGCGCATCGAGACCGGTCTGCGCATGGTGACTGTGCCACTCCCTCACCTGGCGGGTCTCGCTGCTGCCGTGCGCGTGAGTCTCGACCGGCGGATTCCGACGATGGGGATCTTTGCATCGGGCCGGCTGCTGGTGAATCCTGGCTTTGCCGCGCGTCTGAAAGACAACGAGCTTGTCTTCGTGCTGGCGCACGAGCTGCTGCATCTGGCGCTCCGGACGCACGATCGCGGGCGCGGCAGCGGCCGTCTCGAGTTCAATTATGCGCACGACTACATCATCAACGACATCCTGCGAACCGAACTCGGTTTCGAGTCTATTCCCGCCGGCGGCCTCGACATGCCCGGCGCGCGCGAACGCTCGGCCGAAGACATCGTGATCGAGATGCGGCGTAACGCCGATCTGATGCAGTCGCGCACACAAGTGTTCGAAGGCAAGAGCACCTCTCTACGCCAGATTTTTGGCGGTCAGAGCGGCGTTGGTAATCGTCAGGAGAATGCTGAGGCTGGCGACGTCCTCGCAGATCAGAAAGAACGCGAGATGTTTCCGGCCGATGTCGAGGACCAGGCGGCGCGCAAGGCGGCAATCGACGAACTCACGGCCCGCGGCCAATCGCTGGCCGCTGCCATGGCCGCAATGAAGGGGCGCGGCCACGGCGGGGGCTCAATGCACGCCACAGTATCGGCCGTGCGCCGCCAACTGCGTCCGTCCTGGCAGAGCGCATTGCAGAAGTGGATTGAATCGTCCTCGCCCGGCGAACGGACTTTCACTCGGCCGTCACGCCGTGGCGGCGACCGCATGGATGTCGTGTTGCCTGGCCGCAAGCGTGAATCATGGATGCTGAACGTCATTCTCGACACCAGCGGTTCGATGACCGACGAGATCCCCATCGCCCTCGGCGCGATCGGTGACTTTTGCGACGCAGCCGGTGTCGATCAGATCCGCATCGTTCAATGCGATGTTGCGGTCACATCCGACGAAACGGTTTCGCCGGAAGAGCTTTCGACATTCTCCGTCAACGGTTTCGGTGGCAGCGATCTCTCGCCTGCCATGCTGGCGCTCGCGGACGATCCGCAGATCACCGCGACCGTGATCGTGACGGACGGAGAGATCGCCTTTCCGTCCGCTCCAATGCCTTACGGCGTTCTGTGGGTGCTCCCAGCGGGTCATGCCACGAGGTTCAATCCACCATACGGACAGGTCATCGCCATGGATGGGAGCCGACAATGAAAGTCGTGCAGGAACTGGTCGCCTATTTCGACCGGCGCGGACAGTTGTCGAAACGGCAGGTGCGGCAACTGCTCGACAAAGGCTATCTCGCATCGGACGCGCCACCGAACATGCTGGAATTGGCCGGCACGATCGGTGCCACCTACTATTTCCGCGTGCGTGGCGAGGCGGAAGGTCCTCTTTGGGGCACCGATACATACACAGGTGATTCCGCGCTGTCGGTGGCCGCCGTTCACGCCGGCTTGCTGAAGGTCGGTCAGACCGCCGTGCTCAAGGTCGCGGTCGTTGCCCCCCTATCCCAGTATCAGGGGTGCACCCGAAATAGCGTGACCAGTCATGACTTTGGGCGCTATGGCAGCGCCTATCGTCTTTCGGCGATCTAATGCACGTTCAGGCGTGCCACGGCCGTATTGCAGGCCTCCCGACCTATGATTCGGCCCCGCCTTGCCGCTTGAAATATCGAAAATCTGCGGTTGAATCTGTTCCGAGGGATTTCCAATTTAGATTTAGCTCGTTGGAGACACCACGATGTCCGGGTCAAATTCAATCGCGGAACTCGATCGGCGCATCGCCATCGTTCGCGCGAATATTAATCAGCTGATTGAACAGGCGGCGGCGCAGTCGGGGGCCGGAGATGAAGCCCTGGCGTCCGAGCGGATTGCGCATCAGACCGAAGAGCTAGAGCGCTTGAAAAAGGAACGAGAGGCTTTACTCGCGAAGGGCGCGGGATGACGCCATGGCGCGCCATACGCGGCCTGAGGGCCCGTGAGCACCGCAAGGCCGGGCCCGGTCTAGCGAAAGATGCCTGATGGATAGACCCGGTATTCCTTGTGCAGTAACAGCCACTTAAGTGGCGGGAGCGACGGGACTCGAACCCGCGGCCTCCGGCGTGACAGGCCGGCGCTCTAACCAACTGAGCTACGCCCCCGAACCGGGAGTGACGCGGACTTAAATCTCAGCAGCAGCCAAGTCAAGCACAAGACGCTTTCTCGTTGCGTCATTCCCGCAAAAATGCTCTTGAGCCCGATATTCGTGGCGTTTTCGGTCTCTGCCGAATCGTCTAAACGCCACAATCAGTGGTTTTTCGTTACGGCGCCTGATGAAGAGGAGGGCCCCCCTTATGGCTGACACGAAGCCGGCGACAGCTCCCACCATTACCCTGAAGCATCTCGCGGCGGGTTTGGCCGAGGATCATCAGTTGTCGAAGAAGCAGAGCGAAGCGATGCTTGGAGATCTCGTGACCAAGATCACAGAGCATCTCAAGAACGGTGACCGGATTCGCATCGGCGGTCTCGGCATCCTGCAGGTCCGCTCACGTGCGGCCCGGACCGGCCGCAATCCTGCAACCGGCGAAGAGATTCAGATCAAGGCTTCGAAGAAGGTGGCCTTCCGTCCTGCCAAGGAATTGAAGGACGCGATTTAAACGTCGCGAGCCCGACCTTTCTGCATAAGTATCCAGTGAATGCGCGTCCGCGGTGAGCGGCGCGCATTTTTCTTTTGAGTCGTTGATCTAGCGCGCAGCGAGCTACCGGCGAAGGTCGTCGATCAACGCCAGTGCACCGGGGAATCCCTTCGCTTGCGCACGGCCAAGCCAGATCGCCGCCTGATCGACATCGACAGGCCCTCCCCGCCCATACGCGAGCGCGCGACCGTACGCGAAGAGATCTCCCGCCTCGTCGCTTTCTGCAGCGCGCTGCAACGCCAGCCGTGCGGCCGCGTGCAACGCCGCGTTGTGAGCCTCGAACAAATGCGCCGCCAGATCGCGACAGAAATCCACCGGCGCCGATTCGGCCGACCGGCGATACCATAAGACGGCTTGATCAAGCGCGCCTTGGTCCCAGAGAAAGCGCGCGAGATGAGCCGCCCCGCGAAAACAGCCTTGCTCCGCCGCGCGGCGATACCAGCGGATGGCCGATGGAATATTGACCGGCCCGGTCCATCCGAATTCGCGATAGCGACCGATCATATTCATGGCTTTGGCGTTGCCTTGCCGCGCCGATCGCACCAGGAGCATCAGGGCCGTTGCAACCACCCCGGGAGCATCGCTCTCGCGCAACATCAGAGTCGCGAGATTGAACTGGGCCCAGTGATGGTTCTTCGTTGCCGCACGCCTGTAGCAGGCAAGCGCTGCCTCCCGATTCGTCGCAGTGCCCCAGCCGCGTTCGTGACAGCGGCCAAGCATGTTGATGCCATCGGCATCGTCTGCGTTCGCGGCGATTCCGAACCAGCGAAACGCCGCTTCCGGATCGCGCGCGACGCCCTGCCCGTCCAGCAACATTTGCCCCAGCGTCACCTGCGCGGCATGACTGCCGCCAACGGCTGCAGCATAGGCGGTGCGAGCGGCTTCTTCAGGGCTCGCAGCAAGCCTGTCGCGGATGTCCTCCACGGACAGTTTGGCAAGTGAGGTGTAGTAAACCGGTTCTGCACCCTCACCGGGAAACCGGTGACGCGTCATAGCTCCGCCCAGCGACGAAGCAGGTTGTGATAGTGGCTGGTCAGCGCCACCGATGCGCGCTCGTGATCGCCGAGCCGTTGCCGGATCTCGATGATCGCCATATCGAGATCGTACAGCATCGTTCGCTGGCCATCGTCGCGGACCATTGACTGAGTCCAGAAGAACGATGACCAGCGGCTGCCGCGGCTGATCGGCGTGACGTTGTGAAGACTGGTCGCCGGATAGACGATCATGTCGCCCGCCGGAAGTTTGACCGAATGCGACCCATAGGTGTCGTCGATCACCAGTTCGCCGCCGTCATAGTCGGCAGGATCGGTCAGAAACAACGTCGAGGATACATCCGCGCGCATGCGGATGCCGGCATGCGGGATGGCGCGGATCGCACCATCGACGTGGGAATCGAACTTCATGCCGGCTTCATAGCGATTGAACAGCGGTGGCAGCACACGAAACGGCAATGCCGCCGCATTGAACAGCGGGTTGCGTCCAAGCGCTTTCAGAATGATGTCGCCGGCCTGCATGGCCGCGGGCGAACCTTCGGGGATCTGCAGATTGAATTTCGCCTTGGCGGCCTGATCCCCGGCGGTGGCTTTGCCGTCGATCCAGGCTTCCGCCTCAATAATGGTGCGAACCTGTTGAAGCTCTTCGCCAGTCAGGACTTGCGGGATGTGAACGAGCATCGTCTCACGCTGCACAGTTTTGTTTTTTGCGGCCGGAGGGGCCGGAATCGAGAGGCGGACAAAGACCCATCTTTCAGTCTACGCCCGCCCCCATTTGCTCAAACCGAACCTTAAGGGCCGGTCAGGCCGTGTCGCTTACCACCTCACGCCGCCGGTCAGGGTGATGGTGCGGCCAGCGCCGACAACGGCGCGGTTTCCGAACGCTGCGTCGTAGGTGATCTCGTCGAAGAGATTGTAGACGTTCAGAGCCAGCCGATACTTCTGATACTCATAGGACCACAACAGGTTGGTGGTGATCTGGTCGGGCACTTCGGCGGTCGAGAACGAGTTCACGAAATACTGGCTCGTATAGAAAAGGCCACCGCCAACAAGCATCTTGCCCGGAATATTCAACAGCGATGCGATGTCGTAGGTCGTCCAAAGCGACGCCGAATGATCCGGTACGAAGGCAACGCGGTTGCCGATGGTTTTGGCATTGACGGGCAGCGCCGACAGGATCTCGCTATCCATGTAGGCATAAGCCGCCTGCACATCCCACTTGTCCGTGATCTTGCCGGTTAACCCCAGTTCAATGCCTTTAACGCGTTGGGTTTCATTGGTTGCGACGACAAGCCCGCTGGTTGGATCGACCTGGATCGAGTTGTCCTTCGTCACCTGGAACCATGCCGCCGTGAATCCAAGCTTCCCGTTCAGCATGCTCCACTTCAGACCGGCTTCCCAAAGATCATTTTGTTCAGGTTGCAGGGTCTGGTTGCCGATCGGAGCATTGTCCATCGCAACATACTGGCCTGCGAGGTTCGAATAGGAACGCGCCCAGGTCACATAGTAGGTCTGCTCTTTGGTCGGCTCCCAGATTGCGCTGGCCTTCGGGCTGACGAATTCGTTTTTGCTCTCCAAATCCGGCGTGATGAATACACCAGGTGTCGTTCCCGTGACTGTTGTGGAACCAGTTCTGGCATATTTTGAGTCAAAGCGATCCCAACGCACTCCACCCAGGATCGAGAACTGTTCCGTCAGCCAAACGCGATCGCTGCCAAAAACGCCAAGATTGAAGGAATCGGACTCTTTAATGCCGGTGTTGGCGAGCGGGTTGACGTACACAGAACCAGGATAATTGAAAACTGGATTCAGAATTGGTCCGCCGACCTTTGGGAAGTTCGGATTGTTGAATAGAGCAAATCGCGTATCGTCCTGACTGTTGACGTCGACACCAGCAATCAGCTCATGGCGCAGAAAGCCTGTATTGAACTTCGCAATGGCCGTCGTGATGTTCTGCGCGCCTTTTGTCGTCTGATCATAACCAGCCGGTCCGCCCGTCGCATAGTTGACGTTCAGATTTCCTGCGTTGACGGCATCACCACAAGGTCCAGCTTGGCAGGATGTCGCGGTCTGAGCAAAGAACCGGGTGTAATATGCAAACCGCGTATCGTTGGTGATGGTCAGCCAATTGTTGACATCATGCTTGAAGCGCGCGGTAAACATGTCAACGGTTGTGCGGTCGTTGTCAGTATTCTTCCCGTAGAAGAAATTCCGCGGAACACCATACTCAGGCAATGGCTTGCCGATCAGACTGGTGCTGGTCAATGCGATTGGCGTTCCCATGTCCGGGCGCCGGTGTCCACTCTGGTGCATGTAATTGAGAGTGAGCTGAGTGCCAGTACCGAGCCCGAAGCCGACTGAACCGAGAACACCCCAGCGATCATTGAACAAGTGATCGCGGCCGACGAGATCCTGGTCATGGTACATGCCGACGATACGCAGCGCGCTGGTCTCGCCGATTTGCTTGTTGATATCGGCGACCACGCGGCCGAGCGGGCCGTTGCCGACTGTCCCTTCAATATCGGTGAAATCACCAAGTCTCGCAGCCTTCTGCTGAAGGTTGATCGCGCCGCCTGTCGTGCCGTAACCGAAGCTCTGTGATGCCGGACCTTTCAGAACTTGAATTTGTTCGATCGAGAAGGCATCGCGCGTGTAACTGCCAAAATCGCGCAGTCCATCCACGTATACGTCGCCCTTGGCCTGGAAGCCGCGGATGCGGAACTGGTCTCCGTTCATGCCGCCTCCGCCCTCACCTGAACTTGCGGTGACGCCAGGCACATTACGGAGCGCCTGATCGACGGTCGTCACGCCCTGCTGTTGCAAGGTCTGCTGATTGATGACGTTGATCGTCTGTGGGATGTCCTGCACCCGCCCAGGAAGGCGTGAGATTCCACCAAACGTCGATTGCAGCGTGTTGTCGGGCGAGTCTTGTGCCTGCCCCTCGCCTTGCCCCGAAACCTCGATGGTCGGCAACGCCTCCTGTGCTAACGCGCTGCCTGCCAATGTCACGGATGCAAGACCGATTGCAGCCTGCACCAGCGGCTTGCGAGCGCTTGAACGAATGCCGACATATTCGCCTGCTTTCAGTCCATTTGCATTTTCACACTCCCCACGCAGGCGCACGTCATTCGTTGCAACACTTTGCATTTCAGCCCCCGAAGCCCCATTCCTTAGAACAAGTAAAAACTTGTTGTGATTCAGTGTCTTAGCTACCAACAACTGCAATCATCGAGCAATTACGCTGCTGCATGGCTGCCAATTCTCGAATTGGAATGAATCCGAACTGGGGTTTGGAGAGTTTCCAAAGTATTGCGGTTGATTTATCCGCGTGTTTTGCGATTGAACATCGATCTTCAATCTTGTGCGGCGGCGGTCTCGTCGTGTCACATCAAGCGCGCGTTTCAAGCGGCATCGCGCGAAGGATCGAACCATGATCTCGTTGCCCAAATCGCTTGCTGCGATTTCGAGCCTAATCTCAACATTGGCGATATCGACCGTCGTGTTCGCGCAGACGGCAACCGAGCAAGCCCCGAGCGCTGCAGCGCCAGCGGCCCCGGCGCCCGTGGTGCCGCCCGCTGTCTTGCCGGACCCCGCTTCCTCGATGGTCGCGCCCGATGTCGCTCAGCAAGCGGGATCGATCCCGGCCAGCATGCTGCCGCACGATTTGACGCCGTGGGGCATGTTCATGCAGGCCGACATCGTCGTGAAAGCGGTGATGGTTGGTCTTGCTTTCGCTTCGCTGGTGACGTGGACGGTATGGCTCGCGAAAAGCTTTGAGATCCGTTTCGAAAAACGTCGTGCACGCAGGAAGAACCATTGGCTGGAAACGGCCAAATCGCTCGCCGAAGCTGAGCGCAATTTTGCAAAGGAGAAAGATCCGGTCGCGCGCCTTGTTCGCGCCGCTGCGCACGAAGTGGAGTTGTCTCATGCGCTGCCGCCGGAAGGCGTGAAGGAGCGCATCATTCTCCAGTTGCAGCGTGTCGAAGCAAGCGCCAGCCGCCGCATCGGCAATGGCATGGGTATCCTTGCGACCATCGGCGCCACCGCCCCATTCGTTGGCCTGTTCGGCACCGTATGGGGAATCATGAACAGCTTCATCGGAATTTCGAAAGCGCACACGACGAGTCTCGCGGTCGTCGCGCCCGGCATCGCCGAAGCGCTGCTTGCAACGGCGATCGGGCTGGTCGCCGCGATTCCCGCCGTGGTGATCTACAACGTGTTCACACGGTCGATCGGCGGCTATCGCCTGATCCTCGGCAACGCTTCGGCGAATGTGTTGCGCCTCGCCTCTCGCGATCTCGATCGCGGCATCACCAAGTTGCGGCAGGCCGCGGAGTAAGCACATGGCCGTTCAGTTCGGCAAAGACGATGAAGACGTCGAAACCCATGACATCAACGTTACGCCGTTCATCGACGTTATTCTGGTTCTGTTGATTATTTTCATGGTCGCGGCGCCGCTCGCGACTGTGGATATCCCGGTTGATTTGCCAAGCTCCACTGCTCAGCAGACCCGTCGGCCCGACAAACCTGTTTTCGTGACCGTGAAAGCCGACATGCAAGTTGCGATCGGCGAAGAGATGGTGTCGCGTGAACGTTTTGCATCGGCATTGGATGCTGCCACGAATAACAACAAGGACGAGCGGATCTTCGTGCGCGCCGATCGCGCCGTCAGCTATGGCGACGTGATGGAGGTGATGAATCACCTTCGTTCAGCCGGCTATCTCAAGCTGGGACTCGTCGGTCTCGAAGCGCGAGAAGAGAAGAAATGAATACGACTGCGTGGACTGGAGGAATCGTCGATCATGACGAAGGACTACATCTTCGTCGCTGGTTCATTGCCGGAACAATCGTCGTTTTAACGTATTCCGGCCTAGCGGCTGCCTATGTGTATTTGGGTCCGAAACCTGAACCGGCCGGTGCAGCAAGCCCGCCCATTCTGATCGACTTTGCGCCGGAAGCCGCGGCACCTGAAACGGAAGCGGACTTGGCGCCCGGTGAGGAATCCGCCGAATCTCAAGAACAGCCACTGCCCGAGGTCAAGCAAGCAGCCACGGAAGAACCTGTCATCGAGGTCCCGCAAACCGAAACGCCCGAACCTGAAATCGTCATTCCCCCGAAAAAGGAGGAAGTCGTCGAGAAGCAGGAAGAGCCGACGCCAAAGCCGCCTGAGCCGGTCAAGGAGAAGCCGGTCGAAAGGAGCGTGAAATCGGTCAAGCGGGAGCAATCAGCGCCAAAAGTGGAGAAGCGGGCTCGATCCGCAGTCGCTCCTAACCCCGGAAGCCAGAGTTCGGTCACTGCGCTGCGCGAATACAGGAGCTTGCTCATCGCGCATTTGCAGCGCTTCAAACGTGTGCCTAAAGGGGGAACCGGGACCGCTCTGGTCGGCTTCACGGTGAGTCGCAATGGCCATATCGTATCGCGGTCGCTGTTGCGTTCATCTGGCAATGCCAGCGTAGACGCAGAAGCCATGTCCATGATCGCGCGAGCGCAGCCGATGCCGGCCTTCCCGGCAGCCATGACACAAGCCCAGATCTATTTTTCAGTGCCGTTCAAAGCGACGGTGACACAGTGACGTTCGCCACGCCGTAAGTTCGAGTACTGCGAACCGTTGGCATTGCGCCGACAAACGTAGTGAGACCCTACAAGCGTCGAAACGTGGGCGGTGATGCGCGCAAACCGTCGTCGCTTTCAGTGGCGGCTCGACGGCTTGGCCGAGAACGCTCCGATGCGGAGCATCATTTATCTGAGCAGTCATCTTCCCTAGCCGTTCATGTCTCGGGGTCAGGCTTTGCCATTGCCGAATATCCCACCAAGCCATTTCGGCTCCAAATTCCGGTCATTGTCGGGAAGCGGCGGCGTGCCGTTTATCTCCTCCTCCGGCGGCGGCGATTTCAGCGCCTCAAGATGATTTTTGACGTCTGTGAGCTGAGCTGCGACCGATCTCTCAAATTCGGCAGTCTGTGACTGCAGTGTGGTCCGAAGTTCGGACAGATCACGTACGAGTGTGGCTTCGACACTCGAAAACCGCAGCATTTGGGCGACATCCTGAACCTGCTGGACGACATTCTCAATCCGCTGGCCGAGTTCTTCCGTGATACGGTCGAGCTGCTCTTTCACGTCATGGACCGGTTCAGTCTTGCGCCCTCCCCTTATCAACTGCGCCGCGGATGATTCCTGCGGCAGCTTGTCCAATGCGGTGAGCAGATCGTCCACCGACACTTCCTGATTGTCACGGTTTCTTGCGAATTCGAGTGCTAGATTGATGATCTTGTTAAGTTCTTCGGATGATGAGCGCGCACCGACACGGCCTGGCGAGCCGCGTTCCATTTCGGTCAACGCCATCATCGCTGCCTGAAACGCCTTGTTGATATCGACCTTTCGAAGCTCGAATTGAGCGGTGGCGTTGGGGATGAGTGTCATCGCCAGGATGAGATGCGCGGCCGAAACGGTGCCGTGATTGAGTTCGAGCGCGAGCCGATGTGTCTTGCAGAGACATTCCGACGCAGATTTGCTGAAGCCGTTGAGTTTCTTGCTGATGTCTGTAACGGCCACGGCCTGCTGTTCCGGCGGTGAGGACGGCCGAGCGGCCGACGAATCCTCTGACACGAAAGCCGGACTATCCTCGACGAGATAAGAGTCTTCGAGTTCGCTCATGCCTTCCCCCATCGTGATGGCCGGTTGATTGCTCGTTGATGTTTGAGATGCGAAGCGAATTATGCCGCTCGTCCCTCACGCATTGTCTCGTCAGCGCCAGCTTTCTCTTCCGAATCTATGTCGGCATGAGACCCCGGCGCAGCAGCGGTATCGATTTGACCGGGCGGTAGCGACTGCACCAGCATATTCGCAAGGTTGTAGGCGAGCGCCGCGACCGGTGGAGATGCAGAAGTGTCGTCAGATGTCTCATCTGTGTCTTGCGGAACGCGTTCCATCAGGTCCGATATATGCGATGGACTCGCATGGGCAGCTTTCTCCGGCGTGCTCTCGACCTGAACGTTCAGGTTTGCCGCAGCCTCGTGCTGAGTTGTTTCATGTTCTTTGGAGCGAATATCGTCGGCCGGCGTGCCGGCTTCGTCGGTTTCGATCGGCGCCGCTCGTTCGGCCGCATCTGCGCGGGAAAACACATCGAGAATGTCCGAGGTCGTTTCGGTGCCGTCGGCAGACCGTTCCGCGTTCGGAGCAGGCAACGTTTCATCGTGATGTGGGTCTTCATCGAGAATGGCGAGAATATCGGCCAACTCCGGAGCGATTCTATCCACCGCACACAGGGCGCGATATTCCCGCGTTTCATTCAGCTGCAGACGGATCTGATCACGCACATCGCAGAGCGGCCTGACCAGATCGGTATGATCTGCCAATTCGGAAATCGTCTGATCGATGGCGAGCAAGGCGCGATATCGGCTGACCCCTGCCAGATGGCGTTCGATTCGATCACGCACGGAACAGACGGATGTGCGATTACCCGGACGATCGGCAACGGTCATGGACGCCCCCTACAACTTATCCGTTTAAAGGGTAGTCACACATATCCTTGATTGCAATCAAAAAGTGTATTTCGTGCACATGCAGCTTTTAGAAGCGATGCATTGCACGCAGCGAGGACCTGGACTGGGCCACTTCAGTTGGGAAGATTGGTTGGAATGGTGGGCGGTGACGGGATCGAACCGCCGACCCTCTCGGTGTAAACGAGATGCTCTACCAGCTGAGCTAACCGCCCGGGGCGCTGATCACGGCCAAGCCGACGCAGCGAAGCGGCTGAATACGCCGCATGAACTCAAAAATCAAATGGCGGCGCCGGTGAGCGCCGCCATTTGCAGTTCTATTCACAGAGAACGAGCGTCAGTGCGCACGAAGAGCTGCAGCCTCTTCCTCCGACACCTTGTCGGAGCCAGGCTTGGTCGCAGGCTCTTCCCACTGGATCGGCTCAGGTTTGCGCACCAGGGCGCGCGCCAGAACCTCGTCCATGCGGGACACCGGAACGATCTCAAGCCCGCTCTTCACGTTCTGCGAGATGTCCGCGAGATCCTTGGCGTTTTCCTCAGGGATCAGCACTGTCTTGATGCCACCGCGCAGGGCAGCCAGGAGCTTCTCCTTGAGGCCGCCGATCGGCAGCACGCGACCGCGCAACGTGATCTCGCCGGTCATGGCAACATCGCGGCGGACCGGAATTCCGGTCATGACCGAGACGATCGCCGTAACCATGGCAACACCGGCCGACGGACCATCCTTGGGCGTCGCGCCTTCCGGCACGTGCACGTGGATATCGCGTTTGTCGAACAGCGGCGGCTCGATGCCGAAAGCGATGGACCGCGACCGCACATAGGAAGCGGCGGCCGAGATCGATTCCTTCATCACATCGCGCAAGTTGCCAGTGACGGTCATCTTGCCCTTGCCGGGCATCATCGCGCCTTCGATGGTCAGCAACTCGCCGCCGACATCGGTCCAGGCCAAACCGGTGACGACACCGATCTGATCCACATCCTCGACCTCGCCGTAACGATATTTCGGCACGCCGAGATATTCGTCGAGTTCCTTGGCGGTGACGGCAACCGACTTCTTCTTGGTGAGAGTCAGCTCCTTCACGGCCTTGCGGATCAGCGTCGAAATCTCGCGCTCGAGGTTACGCACGCCGGCTTCCCGCGTGTAGCGGCGAATGACGGTGAGCAATGCTTCATCGTCAATCGTCCACTCCTTCGATTCCAAGCCATGCTTGGCGATCGCGGCAGGGATCAAATGCTTGCGCGAGATCTCGAGCTTCTCGTCCTCCGTGTAACCGGCGATACGGATCAGTTCCATGCGGTCCATCAAGGGCGCAGGGATGTTGAGCGTATTGGCGGTCGTCACGAACATCACGCCAGAGAGGTCGTAATCGACCTCGAGGTAATGGTCGTTGAAGGTTGTGTTCTGCTCGGGATCAAGCACCTCGAGCAAAGCCGATGACGGATCGCCGCGGAAGTCGGCGCCCATCTTGTCGATCTCGTCCAGGAGGAACAGAGGGTTCGACGACTTGGCCTTGCGCATCGACTGGATGATCTTGCCAGGCATCGAGCCGATGTAGGTGCGCCGGTGACCGCGGATCTCGGCCTCGTCGCGCACGCCGCCGAGCGAGACACGCACGAATTCGCGTCCCGTCGCTTTCGCGATCGACTTGCCAAGCGAGGTCTTGCCGACGCCGGGAGGACCGACGAGGCACAGGATCGGACCGGTCAGCTTGTTGGCCCGCTGCTGCACGGCGAGATATTCAACGATACGATCCTTGACCTTCTCCAGGCCATAGTGATCGGCGTCGAGGATCTCCTGCGCAGCCTTGAGGTCCTTCTTGACCTTGGTCTTCTTCTGCCACGGGATCGACAGCATCCAGTCGAGATAGTTGCGCACGACCGTCGCTTCGGCGGACATCGGAGACATCTGCCGCAGCTTCTTCAGTTCGTGCTGCGCCTTCTCGCGGGCTTCCTTCGAGAGCTTGGTCTTCTTGATCTTGTCTTCGAGTTCGGCGAGTTCGTCCTTGCCGTCCTCGTCGCCCAGCTCCTTCTGTATCGCCTTCATCTGCTCGTTGAGATAGTACTCGCGCTGCGTCTTCTCCATCTGACGCTTCACACGCGTACGAATCCGCTTCTCGACCTGCAGCACGGAGATTTCGCTCTCCATCAGGCCAAGAACCTTTTCGAGCCGTTCCGGCACGCTCATGATTTCGAGGATCGTCTGCTTGTCGGCGATCTTCACCTGCAAATGCGATGCGATCGTATCGGCAAGCTTGGCGTGATCTTCGATCTGCTGAACAACGCCGACGACTTCCGGCGAAACCTTCTTGTTCAGCTTCACATAGTTCTCAAACTCGGTGACGACCGAACGCGCCATCGCCTCGGCCTCGACGTGCTCGCCGAGATTGTCGTCGAGCACGACAGCGTCCGCTTCGAAATATTCGCTGCGGTCGGTGTATTTGAGAACCTTGGCGCGCTGTGCGCCTTCGACCAGCACCTTCACGGTGCCGTCCGGCAGCTTCAGCAACTGCAGCACGCTCGCAAGCGTTCCGATCTCGTAGATTGAATCGGTCGCGGGCTCGTCATCCGATGCATTCTTCTGCGTGGCGAGGAGAATGAAGGTGTCCGAGCGCATGACCTCTTCCAGCGCCTTGATCGACTTTTCACGGCCGACGAAGAGCGGAACGATCATGTGAGGAAATACGACAATGTCGCGCAGAGGCAGCACGGGGTAGGCCCGTGTTTCTCCGGCGATCAGGGGTGGGCGCGGCTTGTTCGATGTCGTCATGGCCCGTCAGTCCTTGTTCTTGTGCCCCTCCAGACAGCCCGCCAATGCGCAACCATCCAGAGTGCCGAGGGATGCCGGGAGGGTAGCATGGCCGTAGAGGCACATTGGCCATACACGAGGGTGGGTACGAACCCCGCCCGGAATGAAAGTCTAACGCTTCGTACGCTATCCGTTCGCTTGCCTTAGGTGGCGCTGAAGTGCGGGAGTGTCAAGTGAACCCGCCCAAACCACGCTCGTGCAATAAATGTAGGCTTGCCGCAGA
>JAFAFP010000140.1 GCA_023423415.1 Pseudomonadota bacterium
GTCCATGATGGCGATGACGAGAGCGCCCTCCTTGTAGAGCAGCAACTCCTCAGGAGACGGACGCCGGACCCGCAGAACGACATCGGCGTTCTTGACCGCGTCTTTCGATACCGCGGCTCCCGCGGCCATATAGTCGGCGTCAAGAATCCCGGACTGGACGCCAGCGCCGGGTTCAACCGCGACTTCGGCACCCATCCCAATCAGCTTTTTGACCGTCTCCGGCGTCCCAGCAACGCGCGGCTCCAGAGCAGCATCTTCTTTCAAGACAGCAATCTTCATGATTGCGCCTATTGATACCGCGTGAATGCAAGATCGTCGGCAGGAATGTCAGGCTTCCTTCCAATAATCTGATCCGCGACAATCCGCGCCGCGCCGCAGGCCATTGTCCATCCCAGTGTGCCGTGACCCGTATTGAGATAAAGGTTATCGAAGCGCGCCGGGCCGATGATCGGCGGCCCATCCGGCGTCATCGGCCGCAGACCGCTCCAGAATGTCGACCGCGACAGATCTCCGCCCCCTGGGAAGAGATCCGTGAGTGAACGATTCAGTACTACGCGTCGCTGTGGATTGAGGCGCACTTTATAATCGCCGACCTCTGCTGTGCCGCCAACACGGATCCGGGCACCCAGACGCGTAATCGCGACTTTGTAGGTTTCGTCCATCACGGTCGATTGTGGCGCAGCACTTTCATCGAGAATCGGCACCGTGATGGAGTAGCCCTTCACGGGATAAACCGGAATGCCGATACCGAGCGGCCGCAACAACAGTGGCGAAAAGCTGCCAAGCGCAACGACATAAGAGTGTGCAGTAAACGGCCCCTTGTTCGTCAGGACCCTCGAAACCCGCCCTTGATCGACCTCAATTGCCTGGACCGCGGTATCATAGAGAAAACGCACGCCGGCCCCAACGGCGATGTTCTCCATACGCTGCGTGAATAGGTGACAATCGCCGGTCTCGTCGCCTGGCAGTCGCAAACCTCCAACGAAGGAATTGCGTACCGCTGCGAGCCCCGGTTCAGCAAGCACACAACCATCCCGGTCCAGCACTTCGAACGCCACGTTGTATTGACGGAGGACTTCGATATCGCCTCCGATCGCATCGAGCTGCGACTGCTTGCGAAAAAGTTGAAGCGTGCCCTGGCTGCGACCGTCGTAGGAAATACCGGTCTCGGCGCGCAACGTCCGCAGACAGTCTCGGCTGTATTCGGCCACACCGACCATGCGGGCTTTATTCACAGAATAGCGCGCGGCCGTGCAATTCCGCAGCATCTGCGCGAGCCAACGCCACATCGCCGGATCTAGCTGAGGACGCACCACAAGAGGACCATACCTGTCGAGCATCCAGCGCACTGCCTTCGCAGGCACGCCGGGGCCTGCCCACGGCGACGCATAGCCCGGGGAGACCTGACCAGCGTTGGCGAAGCTTGTTTCCAGGCCAGGTCCTGGCTGGCGGTCGAGAACCGTGACCTCGCAGCCAAGTTTCGACAAATAGTAGGCCGTTGATACGCCGATGACGCCGGCCCCGAGCACCAGAACTTTCATTGCAATGTCTCTTCAAGCAGGCCGGCACGTGAACATTCGAGCGCACCAAGGTATCGGCGGTTATAGCGATGTCCGAGAGCCGTCAGAACCTCATAGCCGCTCGTCCGCATCGCGTCGGCGAGAAAATCGACGGGCTGATGATCGCCGATGATGTCGATAGCCGCACCCGATGCGAGCCGCTCAATGGCCACCGCGCTCACATCAACGGTGATGCTGTCCATCGAAACCCGGCCCACAACAGGAAGCGCAACCCCTTCGAAGTGCACTACGCCTCTCCCTTGGAGGGCGCGATGCAGACCGTCGGCATAACCGATTGACACTGTCGCCAAGCGCGACGGCTTCGTTACGCTGAACTCCCAGCCGTAGCCTACATGCTCACCGTCCCTGACTTCACGCGTCTGGATGACCTGTGCCGACAAACGCACAACGGACCGCATCGGATTCACGTGCGTTGGTAAAGGATTAATGCCGTAAAGCGCGGCACCCGGCCGCACGATATCGAAGTGAAAATCGTGCCCGAGAAAGATGCCCGAAGAATTGGCAAACGATCGCGCCACGCCCGGAAAGGTCTGCGAAAGATCGGTAAAGGACGCAAGCTGCATCACGTTGGCATCGTGCGCCGGCGTGTCTGCGCAGGCGAGATGACTCATCACAAACCGGATCTTGATGCCCGCCAACCGGTCCATGCTCTCAGCCCAGTCGGCTACTTCCTGCGGAGAGAGCCCAAGACGGTTCATGCCGCTGTCAATCTGAACGACGGCGTCAAGACTCCTCTCTACGCGTTTCGTCTCTGCAGCCCATGCATGCGCCTGGTCCAGCGAATTGAGGACCGGAACAAGCTTCGCGGCGGCGCAATCCGCCTCCCCGCCAGGAAGAAGCCCGTTTAGAACGTAGATCGACGCGGACGCTGGCAGAAGCGAGCGAAGGCTGAGCCCCTCGTCGAGATGAGCCACGAAGAAATCGCGACACCCTTCCGCATAAAGAACGGGCGCCACGGCCTGCGCCCCCAGCCCGTAGGCGTCCGCCTTTACCACTGCGCCGCACCGCACGTCCTGACCCACCTTCTGGCAGAGCAAGCGATAATTCGAGCGTACCGCGTTGAGATCGATCGTCAGCAATGCGCCCGCATGGCGAACGTCGCTGGCTATTATTTCACCGATCACGCCGCACCTTTGAAGGAATGAGCTTGCCACAGGATTCCAGAAATCGGGCGGCGGTTTTCGGCAAATTCATTGCTGAGAAAGGCCTAAGACGCAGAAAAAATGCAGACATATGGCTTTTCACGCCATATTATGAACTCACCAGAAAGGCGGCGGCATGGACATCGAACGCGACTCGATCGACCTCAAAATTCTCCGCGAGCTCGTCAAGGACGCCCGCATCAGCCAGGTCGTTCTCGCGGAACGGGTCGGGCTTTCGCCCACCGCATGTGCACGCCGTTTGCAACAGCTCGAGAAGGCTGGTCTCATCCGTGGCTATTCTGCCGAGATCGATGCGACAATGCTGGGCTACATGATGACCGTCATGGTCCGCATCACGCTCGAACGGCAGAACGAGAACGCCCTGATCGCTTTCGAAAAAGCCATCGCGAAATGTCCGGATGTGATGTCCTGCCACCTGATGTCAGGCAGCGACGACTATCTGGTCCAGGTGCAGGCACGCGACATGGAAGACTATGAACGCATCCACAAGCAGCATCTGTCGCGGATGCCAGGCGTTGAGCGTCTGCATTCCAGCTTTGCCATGCGAAGCGTCATCAAACGCACGATTTCGCCAGCAGCGCTACTCGACTGATCATATACATTCATGCACAGCCATGTCGTTGCTGATCGGCGCCATGGAGCACGCCAAAGCCGCCGAGCAGAAATGCCTGATAACGATCTGAAGTCACATCCTTAAAGCGTGGTGCGTTGGCGACCCAATCCACCGATGTCCGCAAGCTCCATCAACCGCTGTTGCGCAGACCTGCAGCTATTCCATTGATGGTGAGGTGAATACCCTGCACTACGGCCTCATCGGTATCGCCACCACGGTAGCGTTTCAGCAATTCAAGCTGCATGTGGTTGAGAGGATCCAGATATGGAAATCGGTGCCTGATGGAACGCGCCAAGAGGGGGTTTTCCTCCAGCAATACCCTATGTTGCATGATCGCGAGCAGTGCATCGATTGTATCCTGCCACTCGGCGCGAAGACGTGGGAATATACTATCACGAAGTGTGACGTCGGCGACGAGCGCGGCGTAGCGCGAGGCGATGGCTATATCGCTCTTTGCAAGCACCATGTCCATGTTCGACAGTAGGGCTCGAAAAAAAGGCCACTCTGCATACATCGCTCTTAGTACAGTGAGGCCGTCGCTGGGATGTTGGGCGAGCCACACCTTGACGGCGGTGCCGAAGCCATACCAGCCCGGCAACATCAGCCGGCATTGCGCCCAGCTGAACACCCATGGAATGGCGCGCAGATCTTCAATGCGCGTCGACGGCTTGCGCGAGGCTGGACGGCTGCCAATGTTGAGCTTGGCGATCTCACTGATCACCGTCGATTCCCAGAAATAGCGCTCAAAACCCGGCGTTTCGTAGACCAGACCTCGGTAGGCACGGTAGGCGTCGACTGACAGCTCCTCCATGGCGGCCAGGTACTCGCTCCGCGGCGCCGCTTCGCCGGCGTGGAGTACCGTGGCTTCGAGGGTCGCAGCGGCCAGGATTTCGAGATTGCGGCGCCCGACCTCGGGATTCGAATACTTGCTGGCTATAACCTCGCCCTGCTCAGTGATACGGATCGCTCCCTGCACGGTGCCTCCGGGCTGGGCAAGGATCGCCTGATAGCTCGGCCCACCGCCACGACCGACAGAGCCTCCACGGCCGTGAAACAGGCGAAGCCGCACGCCGTGTCGCTTGAACACCTCGATCAGCGCAATCTCGGCCTTGTAGAGCTCCCAGCCCGACGTCAGGAAGCCACCGTCCTTGTTGCTGTCCGAGTAGCCGAGCATCACCTCTTGCAATCTGCCGCGGCTTTCGAGTAGGCGCGCGTACTGCGGCAGCGCCAGTAAGTCATCCATCACGCGGCCGCAGTTGCGCAGGTCTTCAATCGTCTCGAACAGCGGTACAATGTTGATATCGAGGGCATTTTCGCGCGGACGTAGCAATCCCGCTTCTCTCAGTAAGAGCGCGACCTCGAGCACATCGGAGGGTCTGCTGGTCTTCGAGATGATGTAGTTGGGCACGGCGGACTTGCTGTAGTGCCGGTGTGCGTCGGCGGCCGCCCGCAGAATCGCCATTTCTGACGCTGTCTGCGTAGAATAGGAAACGAACGGTGAGGTCAGCGGCCGCGCTGTTGTCAGTTCCTCCAGCAGCAACGCCACACGCTGATCCTCGTCAAGCTCAAGGTAGTTTTTGTCCGGACAGACGGTTTGCAGCAATTCGGAAACGGTGCGCTCGTGCACATCGGAGTTCTGACGCAGATCGATGCCCGCCAGGTGAAAGCCGAAAACGTCGACTGCCCGACGCAGGTTGCGCAGCCGACCACGCGTCAGTGTCGCCGAACCGTTGACCTTCAGCGATTGATGCAACACATCCAGGTCTGCCTTGAATTCTTCTGCATTGGCATAGGACGGGGCTGCGCCCACGGCGTGATGTGGGGACTCCAACCGATCCAGTGCCCAGGCGGTCGCGGCAAGTCGCGCGTAGATACCGGATACGGCCCGCCGATAGGGTTCGTTTTGGCGGTGCGGTGAGCGGTCGGGAGAGCGTTCCGCCAGCCTTGCGAGGTCATTCGAGATTCCAACCAGGCGCCCGTCGAGCGACAGCTCGGCGCCCAGCAGCTGTAGCTCCTCGAAATAGTGCTTCAGTGCACGGGCGCTCTGCAACTGCAAGGCCTCGCGTAGAACGGCCTCGGTCACAAAGGGATTGCCGTCGCGGTCGCCTCCGATCCAGCTCCCCATCGAAAGAAACGTTGGCAACTCTCCATCCGGCCAGGATGAGGCGAAGTCGCGCAGGAGATCTTCGATTTTCCCATAAAGGGTCGGCAGCTCACGCAGAAAAGTATAGTCGTAGTAGGAGATGCCGTTCGCAACCTCATCAAGCACGGAGAGACGGTTACCGCGGAGAAGGTGCGTCTGCCAAAGCGTGAGAACAGCACGCCGTAGTGCTTCCTCGCTAAGAGCCTGCTCCTCGGGCGTGAGCTGTCTGATATCCCGCTCCGCGAGCAGTTGAGCGATTTCCATCTCGCGGTCGATGGTGCTTTTGCGCCGCACTTCGGTCGGATGAGCGGTGAGGACGGGTACGACGTTCGCAGTGGCAAAGAACTCCTGGAGCCGACCATGCGGAATACCTGCCTCGATAGCGCGCATCAGCGCATGCGCCATGCTCCCCTGTCGAGGAGTCGACGCAACAAACGCATACGCGCGCGTACGTCGGATATGATGCTGGTCCTCGGCGATATTGGCCAGGTGCGAGAAAAAACTATAGGCACGAATGATGTGGATGGCTTGCTTACGCGACAAGCTATTCAGCACCCGCTCGAGCTCTTGTCCCGCGGCGTCTTCCTCGGTGCGACGAAAACGAACCGATGTCTGACGCACGTGCTCCACGATGTCGAAGATCGCTCCTCCTTGCTGCTCGCGCACGGTATCGCCAAGGATCCGACCAAGAATTCGGATATCATCCCGCAGAGGCAGGTCCTTCTCTGGAATCTCCGTCGAGCTAATGATATCCATTTCCATTCTGCAGCCCCCCGTAACCATGTTAGGCCACAGTCCAATGAAATATGTTGCCTGCTCGTGCTGCTAGCTTACTGCTAGACACGGGGTATCACGGCCTTCAGCCTACGCCGCCCCCGCGCAGATCAATGTATCAAGGACTGACCGCTGCGGTACAGCACGTAAACTGCCACAATCAGCACGATTGCGGCAAACACGTATCGCAGAAGATCTCTTCCATGAGACAAACGGTTCGCCAAAAAAATACCGAACAGACCGCCAACGATCCCCCCGGCAATGAAATAGCTGGCCACCGACCAGTCGACGAGGTTCGACCAGGCATAGTTCAGCGCGGTGGCGAGGCCGAAACAGCCTACAGCGAACAGCGACGAACCGACCGCCTGAATCATCGGAATCCCCGTCGCCAGCATGAGGCCCGGCACGATCAGAAATCCGCCACCGATACCGAAGAAACCGGACGCCGCGCCGACGGCGACGGCGACGGCGACCACGCGGAGGCAGGTCCTGAGGTCAGCCTCGCGCTCGACGACTCCGCCAGGCCGAACCGCACGCAACATGGTCAAGCCGACTGCGACCATCGCAAGACCAAAGAAGAACAGAAGTCGCTGTCCGTCTATCACCTTGCCGATGCTCGATCCGGCGAGGGCGCCAAGTGTGCCTGCAGCAGCAAACATGCCGGCGTAGAGCCAGCGTACATTGCTGGCGCGCGCATGGCCGGCGAGCGCGACGAAAGCGTTGACGGCAACGGCGAGCGCGCCGGTGCCAATAGCGACGTGCGGTTCGCTCACGCCGACAATATAGAGCAGAAGCGGAGTCGCGAGGATCGAGCCTCCTCCTCCAATCAGCCCGAGCGAAAAGCCAACCGCAATGCCCGAGGCGAGCGCGGGCGCAAGCACAGCCGCCGTCATTCCGAACTCACCATTTCGCAAGCATCAGCGCACACGGGGTCAACCCCATTGCGCATGGCCGAATGCATCAAGCGGAATCTTCAGATAGCGGCGACTGTCGACTTCCGGATCGGGCAAGCGGCCGCCGCGAATATTCACCTGCAGAGCGTGCAGGATCAGTTTTGGCATTGGCAGCGTCCTGTCGCGGGCCTCGCGCAAGGCGATGTAGTCGGCTTCCGCGACACCGGCGACATGCGGATTCAATGCCTTCTGCTGTGCAACCGTACTTTCCCACAGTGGCTCGCGGCCACCTGGCTGGTAGTCATGGCCGGTAAAAATCCGCGTCTCGTCAGGAAGAGATAGAATGCCCTGTATTGAAGACCATAGCGCCGCGGCACTGCCGCCAGGGAAATCCGCGCGCGCGGTGCCGCTGTCGGGCATGAACAGCGTATCGTGCACGAATGCAGCATCGCCGATCACATAGGTCACAGAAGCGAGCGTGTGCCCCGGCGAGAACAACACATGCGCATCGATAGATCCGACGTTGAATTTCTCACCATGAACTAAGAGGCGGTCCCACTGGGAGCCGTCGGTCTGAAGATCGGAGAAATTGTAAATGCCCTTCCACAGGTTCTGGACGTCGACAATGCGCTCGCCAATCGCCATGGATACGCCAGTTACCCCTTTCAAATAGTGAGCTGCCGAGAAATGATCCGCGTGCGGATGAGTGTCGAGAATGCCGGTAAGATTCAGATCTTGTTCTGCGATATAAGATAGGATCGCATCGGCATTGTGTGTCGCGACCGAACCTGACTTCTCGTCGAAATCGAGAACGGGATCGATAATGACGCACTCTTTGCTGCGAGGATCTGATACCACGTACTGGATGCTCCACGTCCGCGGATCGAAGAAGCCCTTGACGTCAGGCTTGCCAGAATTGGCGGCAGTCATTGATCAACCTCGAATTTTGCAAGGATGAAGCGCGGCAGCGCCGGTTGTGATCGGCATGCGCCCATCATCCAAACACTCGGAGGCCCCGCGCAGTACTCGCGGGAGTCCCGTTTTCTCAGCTTGCCGCCGACAAAATCTGCGTGCTTGTCCCCTGGCGCGGGAAAAAGATCGCCCGGCTGGCATCGACAGAATAGCGGTCGGTATACGCCGCAGCGTCAATGGCGAGCTGCGCGACGGACTTCAGAACGAAGTCGACCTTATCGTCGGATAGCAGCACACTGAAATTCAGTCGCGTGAAGCCCGGCTTGCGGATCTCGTCCCCTTCAGCGATGAGGCGGCGCAACAGTTCCGATTCTTCCTCGTCAATGCACAGCAGACGATGGACGTAAGGTCCGGCGCAAGCGCAACCGCCGCGCGCCTGAATGCCAAAGCGGTCGCTCAGCATCCGGGTGATGAGTTGTTGGTGGATGTAGCCACCCCGGCCGTCCTTAACCCTGAAGGAAAAGATCGGAAGTCTCTCGGCCTGGTTGTTACCGAGAAGCTCTAAGCGATCGATATCGCTCCATGCCGCCAATGCGCGTGCACGCAGTTCAGCATTACGCTTCGCCATCGTATCAAGGCCGATAGCGTCCTTGACCAGAAAGGCGAGCGCCGCGCGGATATCGCCAACGACGTTCGGCGTTCCGCTTTCCTCTCGCACCTCGAGACTGTCGCTGTAGTCATGCTCGGTGGGCGTGACAAACTTAACCGTACCTCCGCCAGGCCACGTCGGCTTCCTCACGTCCACAGCGTCGCGGCGAACAATCAGGATACCTGACGCCGCCGGCCCCCCGATGAACTTGTGCGGCGATACCACGACCGCATCGATCGACACACCCGAGGAAAGCTTCATTGCGATCGGAAGGTACGGGCCAGCGCCTGCATAGTCCCACACAATTCTCGCGCCTGCGCCTTTCACCCGCTTCGTCAGCTCGGCAACGTCGGAAACGATGCCGGTGACATTCGATGCTGCCGAAAATGCACAGATCACAAGGCGATCTTTGACGCCTGCGAGCGCGGCGTCGAGTTCGTCGAGATCGGGACCGCCCGATGCGGCCTCCCGGATCTCAACGATTTCCGCGCCGCTTTCGCGCCAGGGAAGAATGTTCGAGTGGTGTTCGTAGGGGCCGATGATGATACGCGGGCGCACACCAGCGGCCAGGCTCGCGGTCACGCCGAGCAGATTCACGAGGCGATTGAGACCAGCGGTGGCGCCAGAGCCCGTAAATATCACGGCATACTCATCGGAGGCGCCACAGCAGTGCGCGACGGTTTCGCGCGCTGCGCGACGAAACGCGGTCATGGCACCACCGCAATAAGATGCTTCGGTATGGCTATTTGCGTAATATGGCAGCACGTTCGATAGAATAAACTGCTCAACGCTCGTGAGCGCCCGCCCGGAGGCGACATAGTCGGCGTAGAGAAGCTGCTTCGAACCGAACGGCCCTACAATGCATGCGTCCCTGCCGATGAGGTCGGAAGCCATGCGCTCGAGGCGATCTGGCGTAGCAAGACTCTGCTTGAAATTGTCCAGCAGCTTTCGCGCGTGCAGATAGTGATGATTAGCGGCGGTCATTCCGATAGCTCCGAGAAATAAAGCATTGAGTTGCGCGTTGCGTCATATTTAGGCCAGCTAGCGTGAACATCCGGCGCCTTAGCTTCCGCACCTTCTCCAGCGATCCTCCGCGCTCGTCTCTTGTCCTGCGCCGGTTATCGGGAGGGCGGCAGCGATGAGCCCGCCCTCTTGATCCGGAGTCTTTTTCAGCTTTGATTTCCTCAGACGTTTCATTCACCGCTCCACGTCGTCTGGGCCGGAACGCTATGCGAACAGTTCCGGCCCAGACGAATTTTCTCGCTACTCGCTTCCCGAAGCTGGACGGCCAGCAGAAGCAGCGACAGGTCGCGCTTCGGGTGCGCTCTTGAACAGGTTGCTAATCCCCATCACTACGAGCGGTACCACCAGAGCGATGTAAGCGTTGTCGATTCCGTAGGGATTACCCATCATGAACCAGGCCACCGTTGCGATGAGCGAAGCCACAATGCTGAGGAACGCGCCTGTCTTGTTGCCGAAGAACGGAGCATAGAAAACGAACAACACCAGGACCGACAGCGAGGCTCGCAACGCCTTACCGAGGAACGTCATCGACAGAACGTTCGGTGTATAGATCGCGAGGAGAATCGGCAGGAGACCCATCGCAAGGGCGGCAACGCGAATGAACAACAGCGAGCCTCTCTCGCTGGGGTTCTTGACGATGACCCCGGCATAGAAATCTTTGTAGAGAAGCGTCGCGGTTGCAACTGTAAAGGCAGCAAGCGACCCGAACAGCGATGCCGCCAGACCGGCCGTGACGATGCCCGCCATCACGCTGTCCATGTTCCCGATCAATGTCCCCAATGCATCGATCGACTTGATGTTCGGATACAACACGAGCGAGCACATACCGATCAACGCGGTGATGATGCCGATCGGTGTGAGGAACATCGCGGCCGAGAAACTCGCGACCTTCGCGCTCCGCGGATCGTCAACCGTATTGATTGCCTGAATGACGTACTGGGTGGAGAACGTCGCACCGACACCGGCGATAAACCACGCGAGGATCTGACCCAAGCCGACGTTGGTCCAGGAGAACATCTCCGGAGGAAGCTTGGCCTGAAGCTGCGAGAAGCCCCCGATCTGCGACAGACCGAAATAGAGCGCAACGCCGACGCCGAGATACATGACAATGGCATGCACGATGTTGGTGTAAACCACCGACTTCATGCCGCCCATGAACACATAAAGCACGGACACCACACCACAGATGACGATGGCGAGGGTGCGATCGATCTGCAGCAGCGCGCTGATGATCGTTCCGCCGCCGGCATACATCGCGACCGCAACGATCTCCAGAGCGAAGATCATCACCAGCGAGGTCGCGAGCTTGGTCTTGCGACCGTACACGTCCGCAAGGACTGCGGAAATCGTGTTGTGGCCCGTGGCCTTGTACTTTCCGGCGAGGAAGAGGCCGTAAAAGATGAATCCCGCCGCAAGGGCGAGGATATTCCAGGAGGCCGAGATGCCGAACTTGTAGGCTTCCTGTGCCGTACCGACGCTCGCAGATGTCCCGATGAATTCAGACATCAGCATCATCCCGACAAGAATGGCCGGAATGCCTGTCTTGCCGGTAGTGCCGGAGGTGAAAGTACTGGCTGTCTTCACCGAGCGCTGAATGATCGACGTCACAATCCCCAAGCCGACGATGTAGATCGCAACAATCGCGAGCGCGGTGTAGTTGGCGTGCATCTCAGATCCCCCTTTGAGGTATGGCTTTGGCGCTTCCAGCGTCGATTTTTTCGACGTTCTTAAACATGTTCAATTGCGCTTATCATATATTTTTGAGAGTCCATCAACATATTTAAGTTTGGATTCTCACATTTCTAAGGCTCCAGACGACATCGGTGATCGCCCGCGTGGCGGGGACTCCGGCAGCCATCCACACAACTACCGATCACCCCCGAAAGGTGTGGCAGCGCGTGACGCTACAGCCCTCGAATCCGATCAGGATCGCGAGCAGGCCCAATCTCTGGCTGCGCCATCCTGGCGTGCGTATCTGCGCTCTAACGCCCCGCAGCATAAGCCTGCATTCCGCGAGCGTTGGCCGCTGCTCTAAGCCAACCACCATCGCGCGAGGCCGCCGTCAAACGACCCTCCGACCAATTATCACCGACCTCGACGAGATGGCCGCGAGCGCGCAGATCCTTAATAACTTCGGGCGCGATACGGCCCTCAAGGACAAGCACTCCTGGCCGCGCCAGACGCGGCCAGAACGACGCTGGGAAATGTTCAGAGTGCCAGGCAGGCGCATCTATTGCCTGCTGGAGGTTGTAACCTGCGTGAATGTGACGGAGCAGGAGCTGGGTCGCCCATTGATCTTGCTGGTCCCCGCCGGGGGTACCCCAAGCAAGGTACGGTTTGCCATCACGCATCGCGAAAGTCGGCGAGAGAGTAGAGCGCGGCCGTTTGCCTGGTTGGAGCGATGCCGGATGCTCCTCATCCAGCCAGAACATCTGCGCACGTGTGCCAAGACACAGCCCCAGTTCCGGAATGATCGGTGAAGATTGCAGCCATCCTCCTGACGGCGTGACCGATATCATGTTGCCGAAGCGGTCGATGATATCGAAATGTACAGTATCACCACGCTCAGCGCTGATACGTCCCACAGTGGGCTCGCCGGTGCCGGCGGCCGAGACTGCCTCGCGTGATCCACCCGCGCGCATGCCGATAGTCTTGCCGAATCCTGGAATGGTGCCGGGCAACAACTCCATCGATGCCTTATTGGTGATCAGCTTGCGCCGCTCGGCGTTATAGGAATCCGACAAAAGCTGCGCGACAGGAATGTCGCTGAAATCCGGATCACCATAAAAGACGTCACGATCCGCAAATGCCAGCTTGGCGCACTCCACCTGCAAATGAATGAATTCGGCGCCGCATGGATCAAGCTCGTCGAGATTGTATCCCTTGAGCAAGGCGAGTTGCTGAAGCAATGCCAGTCCCTGGGTCCAGGGGCCGGCCTTATATACCGTGTAGTTATGGTAATCGTAGCCGATCGGGGCCTCAATTGACGCGCTCCAACCTGCCATGTCGCTACCGGTGAGCAGACCATGATGCGGCGTGCCCGACGAATCCATCACAGCATTCTTTCGGCAGAATGCATCGATCGCCTCGGCAATGAAGCCTTGGGACCACGCCTTGCGTGCGCGCTCGATCTGTGCGTCGCGATCGCCTCCGGCAGATTTCGCCTCATCGAGAATCCGCGCATAAGTATTAGCGAGCGTCACGTTGCGGAAAATGTCTCCTGCCTCTGGAATCTCGCCATTCGGCAGATAAAGGGCTGCCGAAGTGGGCCAATGCTCTCGGAACAGACTTTCGACCGTCGCGATGGTTTCGCAAATGCGCGGCACCAGCGGATAACCGTTTCTCGCGTAGGCAATCGCCGGCGCAAGGACATCCTCGACCGACATCGTGCCGTAGTCGCGCAGCAGCAACATGTAAGCGTCGAACGATCCCGGAATACAGGCCGCGAGCAGACCGGAACCTGGAACGAGATCGAGCCCCATGTCGCGGAAGCGGGCAATGGTCGCGGCGGCTGGCGCCGGCCCCTGGCCGCAGATCACTTGCGGCTGCCTCTTCCGGACGTCGTAAAGCAGGATCGGCACATCGCCGCCTGGTCCGTTGAGGTGAGGCTCGACCACCTGCAACACGAACGCGACAGCGACCCCCGCGTCAAACGCATTGCCGCCACGCTCAAGGATACCCATGCCGACCGCAGTCGCGATCCAGTGCGTCGACGCGACGACGCCGAACGAGCCCGTAATTTCGGGCCGTGTCGTGAAACTGGTATCAAACAAGGTCGACATTACGTTCTGGCTCCCATCCTACCCGCTGCAGCAAATGTCCGCGCACCGCCGGCTATATCGCCGGACCTATGCCTTGCCGGGATCCGACAGTTCCCGCGCACGCGCCACCAGCAAGGTGCGATCGATCTTGTTGGTGGAGGCAAGCGGAAACTCGTCGAGGAACCAGATCGCACGCGGATGCTGATAAGCAGCACCATTCTCAAGCGCGTAGGCCCTTAGCCCACTGACGTCGATCTTGGCGCCCGGTGTGAGCCGGACAAAAGCCACGGGCTTTTTGCCTTTGAGCTGATCGTCGATCGGCACCACGCAGGCCTGCATGACCTCGGGATGGCCCTCGAGCATCCTTTCGACCTCACCGGGAAAGATGTTCTCGCCGCCGCTCACGAACATGTCGTCGGCCCGGCCGATGAAATAGTAGAAACCGTCGGCATCACGGCGGAACACATCACCGGTGATGTAGTAGCCGTCCTCGGTGAATGGCACAGGCACATCCGGCCGGTTGTGGTAGCCGTTCATCATCGCGGGCGAACGAATCTGGAGGACGCCTTCGTCCGCTTCCACGCCATTGGCATCAGCGATCCGAAGGTCTACGCCGCGATGCTTGTAGCCGAGCGAAAGCATTGGCGTCGGCTTGCCGTCCGGATGTGGCCCGAACACCACCGGGCTGCCTTCCGTCGTGCCATAGGCATTCAGAACGCGCGCATGCGGCATCACACGATGAATTTCTTCGAGCAGAGCCTCGCTGGCAGGCGCCGAGCCCATTCTCAAACTCTGGACCGAGGAGAAGTCGGCCGTCGCCATCGCCTTCTTGTCGTCGAGCATCATGGCGATCATCGGCGGCACCGACGTCAGCCAGGTGCACTGAAAGCGACGGATCGCATCGACGTAAGGCTGCACCTTGAACTGCGGCATCAGCACCATGCTGGAATGGTCCGCCAGCACGAGATGGGACAGAGCCAGCGCGTTCATGTGATAGAGCGGCGCCGCAATCAGGGCGCGGTCGTGCTCGACCTTACGATCCGCAAGCCGGGTTTCGACCACCCAGCGCTGCGCGTCGTGTGACAGAATCACGCCTTTCGGCCGACCGGTTGAACCCGACGTATAGAGGAAGGTCGCGGGCTCGCCCTTCTCAGGCACGACAGCCTCGAACGGGCCATGATCGATGAAGCCCGTAAAATCCTGCGCGCCGAAGGTGACCGCCGCGATGCCATCTGGAATGACAGAGCGGCGCTCCTCATCACAGAAGACAAGCGGAGCCGCGGAATCCTTGATGATGTAGTCGACCAGATTGCGCGGCAAACGATAGTTGATTGGCACCGAGACAAAGCCGGCGCGCATGATACCGAAATGCGCGGCAAGCGAATCCGAGCTGTTCGCTGACAGGGTCGCAATCCGGTCCCCGCGCCGATACCCACGTTGGGTCAAGGCGCGCGCAATACCGTCTGCCAGCGCATCGAACTCCCGGTAAGTGATTTCACGTTCCTTAAAGCCATCGAAATTGATGATCGCGACCTTATCCATCGAACGCTCGCGATCGATGAATGCTCCCAGATTAGGCGATATCGTCATGACAGGCTCACATTGGTTACAAGAAATTCTATCGCAACTCCGAAACACTCCGATGCCGGGAGCACCGAGCAGGATTTGCTGATATCGATCAGCTTTTCCGCGAAGCGAGGCTCCATGCCGGATTTGACCGCTGCCAGCGACGTCACGCTGATGGTCATCACCGCCACCTTCGCCCCACCCGGTCCAGGATCGGCATAGCCCCGATAAGGATCGTTCAGTCGCTTGCGTGAAACGAAATCAATCCGCGTACTCTGACTCCAAATTCGCGCATCGGGATCAGGCCGCAGCCCGAGCGCCCGCGCGAAGGACTGCGCCTGCGCATCGAAATCATCGGCAACGACGACAAGTCGTTTCAGGCTACGCGCGGAATTGGGATGCGACATATACGCATCGTGCCAAACTAGTTGAGGCGTCTGATGTTCGCAGAAGTAAAAACGTGACGCCTGAAAGTATTTGGGATCGAGATGGACGGTACGGAACCGCGCCTCACTGGTGACACCCCCAATCGTCACCTGCCGGCTGAATGCCTTGGGTTCAAGCACCGGAAGCTGCAATGAGCGCAGCCGTGCGGCGGTGACGTCGACGTCATCGCTCCCATAGACAAGACCGTTGAGACCGACCGGCCAGTCGAGCAACTCCTTGCGCGGATTCGGATTCGAAGGGTCGAGGCCGATAAGCTCGAGATAATTCGTGTCAAAAACGATCAGGTTGTTCATCGAGCCGAGCGTATGATAGCTCCTCGGCGTCACGCTGAACCCAAGCGATCTGAACAGCTTCTCGCCGGCGTCGAGACCGTAATGCAGATTGAGGACAGCGTGATCGAACACCCCCTCGCGCTCCGGTGC
>JAFAFP010000144.1 GCA_023423415.1 Pseudomonadota bacterium
GAGTAATGGCACGCAAACGCGGACGCGGCGTCGCGGGTTGCTGGTACGGGATCGCCCGGACCGCGACGGTGGATCGTGCCGGAGCATGGGTTGAAATCGATGACGGCGGTACGGCGAAGGTCGTTACCGGCGTCACCGAGATCGGCGAGGGCATTCTCACCGTGTTGGCGCAGATCGCGGCCGAGGAGCTTGGCGTGCGCCCGCAGGATGTCACCATCGGCGACAACGACACCGCGCGTTCGCCGGAAGCTGCACATGCTGGCGCGACGCGCCAGACCTACATGATCGGCAATGTCGTCGCGCTCGCCTCGCGCGAAGCCTTCGGCAAGCTGGCTGATGTGATGGCGAAAGAATGGGATGTCCCGGCAGACACCATCGCCGCAGCGTCCGGCGAGATCTGGGCCGAAGGCACCAACCATCGCACCACGATGGACAAGGCTGTGCATATCGCCAAGGGTCGCGGCGTGGTGCCGCTTGGCTCAGCGACATTTGGCACCGACACGACGGGTTTGCATCCGGTCGATGGCGCCGGCCGTCCGTGGCAGGCTTATGTGTTCGGTTGCCAGGTTGCGGAAGTCGAAGTCGATACCGTGACCGGCGAAGTGCAGGTTCTGGGCATCTGGGCCGCGCATGATGTCGGTCGTGCGGTCAACCCGAAGGGTGTCGAAGGTCAGATCGAAGGCGGCATCGTGCAGGCACTCGGTCAGGCGTTGATGGAGGACTACAAGCTCAAGGACGGGCACACGACCACGCCGGGTTTTGCCAAATATATCCTGCCGACGTCGCTGGATGTGCCGCATGTGACATCGGTGATCGTCGAAGACCCCGATCCCATAGGTCCGCTTGGCGTGAAGGGCATCGGCGAACCGGCGATGGTGCCGACCATCCCTGCGATCATGAATGCGATTTACGATGCGGTCGGTGTGCGTGTCACGTCGCTGCCCGCCAGCCCCGAAAGAGTGCGGGAGCTGCTGCGCGACAAGGAACGTGCTGAACGCGAGCAACGCCAGCACGTCGAAGCGGCGGAATAAAATTATGCCCGGCACGGCCACAACAACGCGCGACGCCGTGTTCGATATCGACCTCGCAGCCGTGCGCGCCCTGGCGCATGTGGTGCCGGGCCCGCTGCCGATTGCATTGAATGGCATCAAGTTTGCTGCATCCATCAGGCCGCGAAGGTTCGTCATTGAGGGTGGCGACGAAACTCCGGTGACGATGCCGCGCACCGCGTATCAGGTCGTCTATTCCGATGGTACGGTGATGATCGATGCCGGAATGGACAAGGCGACACATGATTCCTTCGGCGAAGGCGAGCCGTACAACGAGGATGCCTTCGCTGAATTGAAGAGCGCTCTTGATGCGGCGCGCATGATCTTGCTGACGCACTATCATGCCGACCATGTCGGCGGTGTCGTCACGGCGGCGAATTTTGATGCGCTGGCGCGTAAGACCATCGCGGAGGCGGAAACGCTCTCGTTGATGATGAACTATCCGCACCGGCCGCATCTGAAAGTCAGGGAAAGCCAGGCGGAGCATTTTATCATTGTCAGCTACGGCGAATATTACCCGGTGGCGCCCGGCATGGTGCTGATCAAGGCGCCGGGACACAGCCCCGATATGCAGATGGTGTACCTGAAGCTGCAATCGGGTCGCGAGTTTCTGCATTCGGTCGATGTTGCCTGGATCATCGACAATATCCGTGAGGTGAAGGGCAAGGCCGCCCCGTGGGTGAAGGAGGATGTGCCGGCGGTGATGGCGCAGCTCGCGTGGTTCAAGGACCTGATGCAGCGCGAGCCCTCACTCAACATCATCGTCACGCACGATGGCAAACTTTTCGACGACCTGGTTGCTCAGGGAGTCATTGGTAATGAGTTGAGAACGTGAGGATTGAATCGATACGTCAATAAACAAATTTGAGAAGGGAGGAGCACGATGAAAAAAAGAAACGCGTTCGTTGCCGTTCTAACTGCTGCTGTTCTGCTGCCCGTCGCCGTACAGGCGCAATCCTATCCGTCCCGCGCCATCATGGTGGTGGTTCCGTTTCCGGCCGGCGGTCCGAGCGATGTCGTTGCGCGCATCGTCGTCGACGGCATGTCGAAACATCTTGGGCAGTCGATGGTGATCGAGAATGTCGGCGGCGCCGGTGGGACGCTCGGCAGTGGTCGCGTCGCAACGGCTGAACCCGACGGCTACACGCTTCTGGCCGGCAGCATGGGCTCGCATGTGGCCGCGCCGGTGCTGACGCCGAATGTCCGTTACGATTCCGAGCGCGACTTTATCCCGATTGGCATTACTGCGGATGCGCCCGCCGTCGTTGTTGCGCGTAAGGATTTTCCAGCTAACTCGATGAAGGAATTCGTCGCCTACCTGAAGGCGAACGGAGACAAGGTGAAGCAGGCGCATGGCGGTGTCGGTTCATCATCGCATATGGCCTGTCTTCTGTTCAACACCGAAGCGGGGACGAAACCCAGCCAGGTCGCCTATCGTGGCACCGGCCCCGCGATGAACGACCTGGTCGGCGGTCATGTCGATTTCTTTTGCGAACAGGCGGTGAGCGTTGCCGAACAGATCCGGTCTGGCGGCATCAAGGCTTTTGGCGTGTCAGCAACCGACAAGCTTGCGGCATTGCCGGCAGTTCCGTCGGCCAAGGACGGCGGTGTGAATTATCAGATGAGCATCTGGTCCGGCATTTTTGCTCCAAAGGGCACGCCGAAGGAAGCGATCGACAAGCTTGCTGCTGCACTCGACAAGGCGCTCGACGATCCGACCGTGATCAAACGGCTGAACGATCTCGGCGGTTCGGTGCCGAAGAAGTCTGAACGCAACCCGGCCAGCTTCGAGAAGCTGGTGAAGTCCGAAATTCAGCGCTGGAAGCCGATCCTTCAGGATGCGACGCCTCCGGCCGCTGCGAAAAATTGACACTTGCTCTGCGGGTCGGCGTCGGCCGACCTGCAATTCATTGCGTGATTTGAGAAGAGCGACATGCTGACACGACCCTCCGAAGGCGATCAACGAGATGCGATGCGGGCCCGCGCGCGCGCCATTCATGCTTCTGGATCGCTCGCCAAAGCGATTGAAAGCGGCGCGGTGCCGAAGCTTGTCGAGGCGACGCTGTCGGAGGCGCTGGTGCTCGGTCTGCTGAAGCAGGGCGTGCGCAAATATCTCGCCATCTTCGGTCACGGATCGACCGATCTTGGCGACGTGCTGCGTATCTATGAGGAAGAGGGCGTCACGCGCACCTTCAATTGTCGCAGCGAAATCGAGATGGCGCATGCGGCGACGGCGCTTGCCTGGCAATACGGTGAAACACCTGCGGTCGTGACGTCGATCGGGCCGGGTGCGCTGCAGGCCTTTGCCGGTTCGCTGGCCAGCGCATCGAATGGCGTCGGCGTCTATCATATCTATGGTGACGAGACGACCTTCGGCGAAGGCTACAACATGCAGCAGGTGCCGAAGGAAGAGCAGGGTCTGTTCGGACGGATGACCGCGCTGATGGGTGGCTCCTATATCCTGCACACGCCGGAAGCTCTGCGTGATGCGCTGCGGCGCGGGTCCCTCGCTGTCAATCATCCCTATCGCGCGGGTCCCTTCTATCTGCTCCTGCCGCTGAACACGCAGCCGCAACGGATGACGGTCAATCTCGCCGCGCTGCCGGATCGCCCCGATCTGCCAAAGCTCGCACCGGTCGATGATGCGGCTTATGCGAAAGCGGCGCGGTTGATCGCAAACGCACCCAGCATCGCGATCAAGGCGGGTGGCGGGACGCGTGGACACGACGCAGCCGTGCGGAAACTCGCGGAGGCTGCTGGCGCCGCCGTTGTGCTGTCGCCCGGCTCGACCGGCGTGCTGCCCGATGCGCATCCACAGAACATGCATGTGGGCGGATCGAAGGGATCGATCAGTGGCAATTTTGCGATGGCGAATGCCGAACTGGTGATCGTCATCGGCTCGCGCGCGGTGTGTCAGGCCGATTGCTCCGGTATCGGCTACAAGGCGGCGAAGCGCGTCATCAATATCAACGGCGATCTTGCCGATGCGCTTCACTACAATTACACGACCGCCCTCGCGGGTGATATCAGCGCCGTTATCGACGAGCTTTGCGCGCATCTGCAGGACGCGGGTGCAAACAAGTCGGAATGGCTGAAAGCCTGCGCCGAGAAGAAGAATGAATGGGCCGCATTCAAGCGGACGCGTTTTGATGCGAAGCCGGCTCAAGATTCAACCTGGCAACGTCCGGTTCTGTATCAGCCGGCCGCGATCAAGATTGTTGCGGATTTCGCCAAAAATATCGATGCGGCGAAATACTTCGATGCTGGCGATGTGCAGGCTAATGGCTTCCAGATCGTGGAAGATGACCGCACCGGCGACACCTTCACCGAGACGGGCGCGTCCTATATGGGCTTTGCGGTCAGCGGATTGCTGGCGTCAGGCCTTGCGCAGCATCCACGCTACAGCATCGCCTTCACCGGCGACGGTTCGTTCATGATGAACCCGCAGGTGTTGATCGATGCAGTCGAACATGGCGTGCGCGGGATGATCGTGATCTTTGACAACCGCCGGATGGCGGCGATCACCGGGTTGCAGCTTGCGCAATACGGGCGGGAATTCCGCACTAACGATTCCGTGCCGGTCGACTATGTGCAACTGGCGTCGTCGGTGCAGGGTGTTCGTGCGCTGCATGGTGGCTTCAGCGCCGATGAATTGCTTGTGGCGCTAAAGGAAGCGCATGCCCATGACGGCCTGTCGGTCGTGCATGTGCCGGTCTATGCCGGTCCGGACGAACTGGCCGGTCTTGGTGCATGGGGTCAATGGAATGTCGGCAACTGGTGTGCCGATGTTCAACGCGAATGGATCGAGCAGGATATTTGAGCTCGGTCATGGCCGGGCTTGACCCGGCCATCCATCAAACGAGGAAAATGGATGCGCGGGGTATAAGGCGTCAAAGACGCCGTCTTCGACGGCTATGCCCGCGCACGACAAGAAATCCTCACACGTGCTTGTACGCCCGGTCGTGGTACACCAGCGCCTTCTCGGCATTGGCGAGCTTGATGGCTGCGACTTCGCCGAAATAGATATCGTGAGTTGCGACCGATTTCATCTCCAGCACGCGGCAATCAATCGCGGCAATGGCGTTGGTCAAGGCCGGAGCGCCGGTTTCCAGCGTCGTCCAGTGCCCGGCGCTGAAGCGGTCGGCCATGAACTGGCCGGTCCGCCCGGCAAAGACATTGGCGAGCTCTTCGTCGTGCGAGGCAAGGGTGTTGACGCAGAACACCTTGTTCTCGCGCATCACCGGGGTGATCTGGCTCTTGCGATTCAGGCAGACCAGCACGGTGGGCGGGGTGTCCGACACAGACGCGACCGCCGTTGCGGTGAAGCCGGCTTTGCCGGCCGGGCCCTGCGTGGTGATGATGTGAACCGCCGCGCCCAGCCGGGCCATCGCTTCCCGAAACAAGGCGGGTTCCGCCAGGGCGCGTTCGAAGGGTTCAACACCCCAGACAGTCTGGGGGGAATTATCGATCCAGCTCATTCCGATCCAACGATTACGGTCCAAAAATTACAATCCAAGCAGCCGCTTGGCATTGCCGCCCATGATTTTGCCCACCGTAGCAGAATCGAAAGCGTCAATGGAAGCGACATGGCTGATAGGATCATAGTCGGCCATGTCGAAGGGATAATCGGTACCCATCACCACTTGGTCGACGCCGAAGGTCTTCACCAACGTCTCCAACTGATCCTTCGAAAAAACGATGGTATCGACATAAATCTGCTTGAGATACTCGGTCGGCGGCTTTGGCAGATCAGCGTGGGCGTCCGAGCGCGCCCCCCAGGCATGATCGATCCGGCCATAATAGGCGCCGAGATAGCCGCCGCCGTGGACGGCAAGGATCTTCAACTTCGGGTGGCGCTCCAGCACCCCGTCGAAGATGAGGTAGTGCAGCGCGATCGTGGTCTCGAGCGGGTTACCGATGACATTGTTGAAATAGAAGCGCTTGAGGCGCTCGCCATGGGTGAAGCCGTTGGGATGGATGACGACCAGCATCCCGAGCTCTTCCGCCTTTTTCCAGAACGGCGCAGCGATCGGATCGGACAACTCCTTGCCATCGATGTTGGTCAGGATCTGCACGCCCTTGAAGCCGAGTGTCGCAAGGCGCTCCAGTTCCCTGGCGGCTTCTTCGCCGTGCGCCAGTGGCACAGTGCCGAACGGGATCAGTCGGTCTGGTTGCTGGGCGCAATATTCGGCGATGCCGTCGTTGACGATTTGGGTGGCCTTGGTCGCGATATCGACCGGCAATGTGTAATAGCACTGACCGGGCGGCGGCAGGATCACTTGCATGTCGAGCCCCATGGCGTCGAGATCCTTCAGCCGTGGCTCGAAATCGACAATGCGCGACTTCAGGTCCGCGTCCTGCTTGGCATTGACCGCGGCCGTTTCTGGCGTCTGGAATTGATTGAGCCCTGTTCCGGCGAGATTGGCGTGCTGGGCAACGTAGGCGCCCGCCTTCGGGATGGCGACATGGGCATGAATGTCGATGGTGGCGCTCTGCGGGCGGATTTCGCGTCCCGGCTTTCCGCGCTCTCGCGCTGCGGTCGGTTCGTACTTATTCCAGACATTCATCGCACGGTTTCCAGTTCTGAACGCGCCAGTTGTGGGCAATCCGGGGGTCGTTGCGCCGCAATTGGTCGGGTGTCGGTGAAGGCGATCGCGCCGGTATTGATGATCGCGACGCCGTCCGCAAGATCGGGTCAGCTTTATATTCTGTTCGACCAGAATGATCGACCGTCCATCGGCCCTTCAAGGTCATGATTTCGGATGCCCTCTTCCCGGGCCTCTGCCCGCTGCTGGGGAGAGGGAAGGCGCCAGCCTTCGCAGAGACGAGCGGGAGGAAGATGGCGTTTTCAGCTTCGCGGTCAGCTTATTCGCCGCTTCTGACAAGTCAGCCTCGAACCGTTCGAGAAACAATTTGGCAGGCGTCGACAGCGTGCGACGCGATGGCGTGATGACGATGAACTCGGCATAGAGCGGCGGATCGACAATCGGATTGATGGTCAGCGTTTCGCTGCCGATGTCGTTCATGCAGATCAGCCCCGGCAGAATGGTGACAAAGTCTGTGCGCGACACAAAATCGAACGTCGCCATCATCGCGTCCATCTCAATCATACGCGCGACCCGCACGCCGTTGGTCTGGAAATAGATTTCGAGATTGCGCCGCCGGACATTGTCGGGGCCGGGCACTACGATCTTCAGCGGATCGCAGTCTGACAGTCGCAGCGGATGAAGCGGCTTGAATCCGCTGGCCGGTCCGGAGATTAACACTTCGCTGTCGCGCAGGATCAGCCGCGATTTCAACCCGACGCGGCCCTCGAACGCCGGCACGATCGCGAAATCCAGTTCGTCAGTCAGCACCTGATCCGTCAGGCTGCCGCTATAGGCCTCGACGATATGCAGACGCACATCGGGATAGGCCGGCACGAAATGCTGCAGCGTCGGCGCCAGCGCGGCACGGGTGAAGGTCGGCATCAAGCCGATCCGCAGCGAGCCGGTGACGGCGCCGGCCAGCGCCCGCATCTCCTCGCCGGCACGGTCGAGCATGCCGATGGCCTCGACGCATTGCCGGTAATAGCGAAGCCCCGCCGGCGTGGGCGTTACGCCAGTCGCAGTCCGCTCGAACAACCGCACGCCCAGCGTCTTCTCGACAGCCGATACGTGCTGGGAAATGCCCGACTGCGTCGCATGCTCACGCTCGGCCGCACGGGTGAAGGAACCCTCCTCGCACACCGCGATAATGGCCTCGATCTGCCGCAGAGTGGCTTTGTTCGTCATTAGAAAACCTGATGAATGTGCTCAGGGGATATTATTTCCGATAACGCCCATGTGCAGCTAAATTCTGCGGCGGAAACAGGCGGAGCAACGATGAAACTTGGCTTCTTCACCATGCCGATCCACCCGCTGGGCAAGGACTGGCGCCAGTCGCTGCGCGAAGACCGCGAAGCCTTCATCCTGGCGGACGAGCTTGGCTTCACCGAAGCCTATGTCGGCGAGCACTCCACCGATCAGGCCGAGAACATCACCTCCTGCACGCTGTTCGTCGCGTCGCTGATCCATGCGACGAAGCAGATCAAGCTCGGCACCGGTACGGTGAACATGCCGAACAATCATCCGGCCAAGGTCGCGGCCGAGATCGCAATGCTCGACCACATGCTGGATGGCCGGTTCATCTTCGGCATCAGCCCGGGCGGCTTGCTGTCGGACGCGGAGGTGTTCGGCAATCTCGACGCCAATCGCAACGCCATGTTCCTCGAATGCATCAATCAGGTGCTGGCGATCTGGGGCGGCGAGCCGCCTTACAATCTGCGCGGCGAATATTGGACCGTGGTCAGCGACCGGCATTTCCTGCCGGACATCGGTCAAGGTTTTCTGCCCAAGCCACTACAGCGTCCACATCCGCCGATCGTCGTTACCGCCGTTGCACCGTTCTCGAAGGGCGTGACGGAAGCCGCCGCCCGCGGCTGGGAACCGATCTCCGCCAACTTCCTGATGCCGACCTGGGTGAAAAGCCACTGGCCGAAATATGCCGAAGGCTGCGAGCGCGCGGGTCGTCCGGCCGACCCGGCCAACTGGCGCGTCGCGAAGAGCATCTTCGTCGCCGATAACGATAAGATCGCACGCGAGTACGTCAATGCGCCGGATTCGCCGTATCGCTTCTATTACAATCAGCTCTTCACCAAGCTGAAGGCGAACGGCCGCATCGAATTGTTCAAGACGCATCGCGATCAGCCGGATGACGAAGTGACGCTGGATTCGATCTGCGACAAGCTCATCATCCATGGTTCTCCAGAAAAAGTGGCCGATGAAATTCTCGCATTCCGAGAAGAAGTCGGTGACTTCGGAACGCTGCTCTATGCCGGCAAGGATTGGAGAGACGTGAGCCTCGGACGCCGCTCGATGGTGTTGCTGGCCGAAAAGGTGATGCCGAAAGTGAATGCAGGCATCACCACCACAGCCCGCGCGGCGGAATAGCCGTCTCCCGTCTGACTGTCTGTCACGCTGCATCGCAGTACATGGCGTGTGTACCGCGATATGGTCCGCTTGACCTCCGATTGGGTTCGGCCTTTGATTGTGCCGATCACGGTTGCACGATGGCTCTGCGGCCTTCGCAAAAGACAACCGAACACATCGGGAGGAAGGCATGCGATTCACAAAGTGGATCATCGCGAGTCTGTTTGCAGGTCTCGCAGTCACGCAAGCTGCAGCTCAGGCGCCAGTCAAGATTCGTGTCGCCTGGACAGCGCCGGTATCGAATTGGGCATCGATCCTGCTCGAAAAGAAGGATCTGGCGAAGCATCTCGGCAAATCCTACACGCTCGAACCGGTGCGCTATGCTGGTACGCCGCTGATGATTACGGCGCTGGCCAACGGCGAACTCGAGGTTGCCAATCTGGCTTATTCGACCATCGCTATTGCGATCAAGAATGCTGGCCTTGAGGATCTTCGGATCATCGCCGACGAATTCCGCGATGGCGTCGATGGCCGCTACACCAACGAATATTATGTTCTGAAGGACGGTCCGATCCAGAAGGTGTCGGATCTGAAAGGCAAGGTGGTCGCAACCAACGCCGCCGGTAGCGCGGTGGACGTCGCGATGCGCGCGATGTTGCGCAAGGCGGGTCTGGAGGACAAGCGCGACTACACAGTGCTGGAAACACCGTTCCCGACCATGCGCGCGATGCTGGCGGAGAAGAAGGTCGACCTGATCCCGGCCGTGTTGCCATTTTCGCTCGATCCGGAAATCAAGAAAGTGGCCCGGCCGCTGTTCAGCCAGCGCGATGCGATCGGCGTCACCGATATGATCGTGTGGACCGCGCGTAAGCCGTTCATCGATAAGAACCGGGCGGCGATGGTTGACTTCATGGAGGATTCCGTCCGGATCGTGCGCTGGTATCTCGACCCCGCCAATCAAAAAGAAGCAGCCGAAATCGCCGCGCGTGTGACCAAGCAGCCGGCGGACCGGTTCGGCTGGTTGTTCACCCAGCAGGACTACTACCGCAATCCGGATATGGTCCCCGACCTCAAGGCGCTGCAAAGCAATCTGAACATCACCAAAGAGCTTGGTTTTGTGAAAGACGATATAGACGTGAACAAATACTCCGATCTCAGCGTTGTTCAGGATGCGCTGAAGCGTCTCAAGTAAGCACGGCGGACCGACGCGCGATCAGCAAAAGCTGATAGCGATTTTGTGTTGGATCGTGCCCATGAGCGATGAGAGCCAGAATCGGGCGGCGCAAGTCGCCCGGTTTTTTTGATTATCCGCGAGAACCTGACGTGTTGTGGTGGGCGGCCGCTACGGCCGCAGGTTCCGGCCGTTTTTCCAAAGCGCAGAAAGGCGACCCCAGTAATTCGCCGCAGAGCCTGAAAACAGCGCGAACAGAACGCCGGCGATCACCAGCGGAATCCAAAGCAGCACCAGTCCCGCCAGCACGACGAAGAACAGCGCCACAGCGACGCCCGCGGCCAGCAACAATCCAATGACCGTGAACGGCCCCGGCTTCTTCAGATGAATGCGGCGGATGCCGTCGTCACCCTCTTCGACGCGGACAAAAATGCTCTCGAAACCGCCGCGTGTTCCGCCGCGCGAGGACGAAGCGCCCGGCGGAATGATCTCCGGTTCCACGCGCGGACGTTCGACACGCGGCTGATTGAACTGCGGATCGTTGGGATCGTTGGTCGACATGGCCGGACATATGGGGCGAGCGCCGATCGTCGGCAATGCGGCAAAAAAGACGAGCCTCTTTCCCTCTCCCCGTAAAACGGGGAGAGGTAAGAAAAAGAATTACTCTGCCGCCGTGCGGCCGGCTCCGCCGGTGCCATAGCGACGTTCGATGTAATCGATCACCATCGCCTTGAAGTCGGCGGCGACTGTTGGGCCGCGCAGTGTCACAGCTTTCTTGCCATCGATGAAAACCGGTGCGGCGGGTGCTTCGCCGGTGCCGGGCAGCGAGATGCCGATATCGGCGTGCTTGCTTTCGCCGGGGCCGTTCACGATGCAGCCCATCACCGCGACTTTGAGACCTTCGACGCCCGGATATCGGGTCTTCCATTCCGGCATCGAGGTGTGAATGAAATTCTGGATGTCGCGTGCGAGTTCCTGGAACGTGGTCGAGGTCGTACGTCCGCAACCAGGGCATGCTGCAACCAACGGGACGAAGGTACGGAAGCCCATGGTCTGCAGGATTTCCTGCGCGACCTTCACTTCGAGCGTGCGATCACCGCCGGGCTCCGGCGTCAGCGACACGCGGATGGTATCGCCGATACCCTGCTGCAACAGAATGCCGAGTGCAGCCGACGACGCGACAATGCCTTTCGATCCCATACCGGCTTCGGTGAGGCCGAGATGGATCGCGTAATTCGAACGGCGCGCGAGATCGATGTAGACCGCGATCAGATCCTGCACCGCGGAGACTTTCGCTGACAGGATGATGCGGTTCTGCGGCAGGCCCATCTCGACTGCGCGATCCGCCGACAGCAACGCCGACTGCACCATTGCTTCGCGCATCACCGCGCGCGCTTCGATCGGCGCATCGGATTTCGCGTTCTCGTCCATCAGATGCGTCAGCAATTCCTGATCGAGCGAACCCCAGTTTGCGCCGATGCGCACCGGCTTGCCGTGACGCATCGCCGTTTCGATGATGGCGCCGAACTGCTTGTCCTTTTTGTCCTTGAAGCCGACATTGCCCGGATTGATACGGTACTTGTCGAGCGCCTCGGCACAGGCCGGATGATCGGCGAGCAGCTTGTGACCGATGTAGTGGAAGTCGCCGATCAGCGGCACGCGCACGCCCATCTTGGCGAGCCGGTCGCGGATATGCGGGACGGCGGCCGCCGCCTCGTCGCGATCAACGGTGATGCGGACGAGTTCCGAACCCTGACGGGCCAGCGCCGCTACCTGCCGCGTGGTCGAATCGACGTCGGCGGTATCGGTGTTGGTCATCGATTGGACGACGATCGGCGCACCACCGCCGACGGTCACGCCGCCCACGTCCACGGCGACGGAATTGTGGCGCGCGTCCGGGGACCCCGCGTTGATTCGGACTTCTTTATTCATCGAACACCGTTCTGGCAGCCGCCCCGGATGGGGAACCGCCGGTTCCTTAGCCGACAATGCCTAAAATGGCTATGAATGCCGCAAATCGCTATTTTGGCCTGTTTACCAAGATCAGCCCACCGATCACCAGTGCCCCGGCCCCGGCGAAAGCCAGCGTGATCGGATCGCCCATGACCAGATAGCCCGCCAGAACGCCGAATAATGGCGTCAGAAATGTGAAAGCCGAAAGACGGGCGGCCGAATAACGCAACACCATGGTGAACCAGATCAAAAAGGTCAGAGCCACCACCCACACCGTCTGGTAAGTGATCGAGGCCAGCGCCAGCGCCGACGGCATCCGGTCGATCCGTTCTCCGAACAGCAGAACGGCTGCCACCAGCACGGGAATCGACATCACCAGCTGATATTGCAGGTTTTTTTCCGGCCCGGTCTTGGCCAGGGATGTGCTCTTCATCACGAGCGTGGTGAGGCCCCAGCCAATGCCGGCGAGCAAGGCCAAGACGTCGCCGAGAAACTGGTTTGGGTCGGCGGCGGGCGTCGGTACCCCAAATGCCAGGGCCAGGCCGGCGAAAGACATCGCCAGCCCCAGCCATTGCGTCCACCGGAACCGGTCTCCCGGAACCAGGAAATGGGAGCCCAGCACAACCACAAACGGCGCGGTGTAAACGAACAGCGTGGCGCGGCTGACTGTCGTGTAAAGCAGGCCGCGATACAGGAAGATGAATTCGAGGCCGAACAGAATTCCCGCGACGATGCCTGCCTTCAGGGTCTCGTCGCGCATATCGAGCGAGATGCCGCGGATGCGCGCGTAGACCCAGATGATGATCGCCGCGCCGCATGACCGGATGAGCGCCTGCGTCATCGGCGGAATATCGGGCAGCGCGAACTTCACCATCACCTGGTTGAAGCCCCAGCACAGACACAGGAACACGACGATAGCGCCGGCGCCAAGGTCGAGAGGCCGTGTAGCGGCCGTGTGTTGCGGCGCCTGTGACGTCGTTGAGGACATGCTGGTTCCAAGGCAGGGCGTGACTAACGTGATTGTCGTAGCGAACCTTCAGCCCCACAGATAGCGGGCAAAGGCATGGCGGGCATTCAACTGCCGCTCATTTCCGGCGAACGTGAGAAACCAGAAAGTCTGGATCTCAGCATTCGCGGAGGCGACCGCAGCATGTTATTATCGGCAATTTGCGCAGATGCCGGTGATCTCGATCACCGGTGCTTTCGGCGCGAAGCCTGCAGCACGTGTGGCATTCTTCAGGGATTCGCCCACTTGCTGTGACGGCGCTTCGCCAACCTCGCCGCAACGATCGCAGATCAGGAAAACCACCAGATCATCGGCGGCATGACGATGCACGCAGCCGATGAAGGCATTGCGGCTCTCGATCCGATGCACGAGGCCGTTCTCGATCAGGAAGTCCAGCGCGCGATAGACGGTGATGGGGGCATGCCGCGAGCCATGCTGCGCAGCACGATCGATGATTTCGTAGGCCCCAAGCGGTTTGTGGCTCGACAATAGCACTTCCAGCACCTGCCGCCGTGTCGGCGTCAGCTTCCGGGAACGCTGGTCGCACAACGCCTCCGCGTGCCGAAGCGCCTCGGCGCTACACCGCTTGTGGTCGTGATCGGGCGCCGGAAAGACGGTTTCGCTCACAATCTCACTCATGTTTCTGTCTTAATGCGTCAGTTTCTGCCCGCAAGCGGCCAAAACTAGCAATATATGTGTTTTGCAACGCAACAATAAGTTTATTGCGACGCAGCAAAATCGGCCTAGCTTGTTGGAGCGGGCGGCGAAACCCTGAGACCCGAATGCTGAAAGACATGTCGGCCGGTGTGAATCGGCTTCTGACCGGCTTTGATCGCAAAGCCGGAACCAAACGCGTCAACCTGGCGCTTCAGGGCGGCGGCGCACATGGCGCCTTCACCTGGGGTGTGCTGGATCATCTGCTGGAGGATGGGCGACTCGGCTTTGCCGGCGTCTCCGGCGCTTCGGCGGGTGCGGTCAATGCCGTAATGCTGGCGGATGGCCTTGCGCGCGGGGGGCCGGACGAGGCCCGCAAACGGCTCGCCGAATTCTGGCGCGCGGCCAGCATCGGCGGCAACCTGCCTGACGGACAGCGCGCCGTGCTCGAGCGCATGATGTCGATGTTTCCGATCAGCGGTTCACCGATCCAGCTGTTTGTCGATACGATGTCGCGAATGATGTCGCCGTATGATTTCAATCCGCTCAACATCAATCCGCTGAAGGATTTGATCGAACGCTTTGTCGATTTCGATGCCATCCGGAGTTGTCGTGATCTCGAGCTGTTCGTGTCCGCGACCAACGTGCATTCTGGCAAACTGCGGGTGTTTCAACGCGGCGAGATTAATGCCGATGTTGTCATGGCGTCGGCGGCCTTGCCGCATATGTTTCGCGCGGTGGAGATCGACGGCGAGCCCTACTGGGACGGCGGCTTTACTGGCAATCCCGCCATGCTGCCGCTCATCACCTCCAATCCCGATGACGATGTTCTGCTGGTGCAAATTGCGCCGCTGCGTCGCGACGACACGCCGACGACGACGCGGGACATCATCAGCCGCATGAACGAAATCGCATTCTCGTCATCGCTCGCCGCCGAATTGCGCGCGCTGGACTATGTCGGCCGACACATGACACAGGGTAGGGGTAAGAGTGCGGCGGGCATCAACGTGCATCGCATCCTTTTGGAAGGCTTCGACAAGAAGCTTGGCACGGGAACGCGGCTGAAAACCGACTTTGATTTCTTCTCCCGGCTGCATCGGGCGGGGCGGCGTGCCGCGCGCCGCTTCCTCGACCGGCATTTCGACGACATCGGACAGCGCTCGACCTTGGATCTGGTGAAGGAGACGGCGGCTTAGGTCCTTTCAACGCTCAATCGGCCGCTCACGACGCGTTGCCATCCAGAAGACAAATGCAAGCGCACTCAAGCCCGCACCTAGCAGACTGACTCCGTGCCAACCGGCCACGGCATAAACAGCGGTAGATGCAATCGATCCCAAGGCGCTGCCGAGCGAATAAAACACCATGTAGCCACCGACAATGCGGCTTCGCGCTTCCGGCCGTATGGCAAAGATCAGGCTCTGATTGGTGACGTGTACAGCCTGGACCGCAAGATCGAGCAGGACGACACCGACAATCAGCAGCGTCAGCGAGCTTGAAAGCGCGGAAATCGGCAGCCACGAGAAGGTCAGCAAGGCCAACGAAATACCCGTCGTTCGCTCGGCAAAACCACGGTCCGCGAGGCGGCCGGCACCACCAGCCGCAACCGCACCCGCCAGTCCGGCCAGACCAAACAATCCAATCTGCGTATGCGATAATGATAGCGGCGACGCACTGAGCGGCAGCACAAGGGCGGTCCAGAACGTGCTGAAAACCGCAAAAATCAGCAGCGCCAATATTGCACGAACGCGCAGCAAAGGTTCTTGAAGGAAGAGCACAGGCACCGACCTGAGCATCGCGCCATAGCCCACAGTCGCAACCGGCACCGCGCGGCGAGGCAAGACACGAGACAGCAAAATCGCCAACACGAACGTCAACAAGGCAGACGCAAGATAGACAGCCCGCCATCCACCCAGATCGGCGATCAATCCGGAGACGAAGCGCGCAAGAAGAATACCGATGACCACGCCGCTGGTGACAAGACCGACAGCTCTACCCCGCTCGGACGGCAGGGCCAGTGTTGCGGTGAAAGCGACAAGCACCTGGACGACCACGGCAAGAATTCCGACGGCCACCATGCCCGCCAACAGCGTCGTCACGTTTTGAGCCAACCCGACCACAACCAGCGCCACCGCAGACAACATGGCTTGTCCGACGATCAACTTGCGGCGATCCACGAGATCGCCGAGTGGCACAATGAAGATGAGACCGGTCGCATAGCCAATCTGAGTGATCGTAATCACGATGCCAATCAGCGCGGAGTCTATGCCGAACGTCGCCGCCATCATGTCGAGCAAAGGTTGCGCGTAATAGACGTTGGCAACACTCAATCCGCAGGTCACGGCGAACAGAAGCAGGGTCGCGGGCGAAAGGCCTGCGGTTTCTCTCTCCACCAACGAAGCCGCCGCCGTCGCCCGAACCGGATTCGGGCGTGATTTCGATGCTTTGATATCCATGACGAAGTGTTCCAATTCTGGTTCTATAATAGAACCAGTTGCCTCTCGCGGAGTCTAGTCTTATTTTAGAACTACTTCGGAGATTTAGAGGGGCCCGTGGTGAAACGGATCAGCCTGAGTGGGGTGGAATGCCCAGTGGCGCGTTCCCTCGACGTGATTGGCGACTGGTGGTCGCTCCTTATCGTTCGCGACGCCTTTGATGGCGTGCGGCGCTTCAGTGCCTTTCAAAAAAATCTTGGCATCGCCAAAGGCATATTGGCGGCCCGGTTGAAGGAACTGGTGGAGCGTGGCGTTCTGTCGGTGGTCCCGGCTTCCGATGGAACGGCCTACCGGGAATATTTATTGACCGAGAAAGGACGTGCTCTGTTTCCCGTTATCGTTGCGCTACGGCAATGGGGTGAAGATCAGCTCTTTGCACGTGGCGAGCGACATTCGACGCTGGTTGACGTTGTTAAGAGAAAGCCCGTCGGTCGCCTTGAATTGCGTTCCCAGGATGGACGACTGCTTGGATACAATGACACGGAAGTTCGCAAACGCTAGAATCGCCCGGCCTCATCCGGGGCAGCCATGACTGGGTTGATCGTTCCATGTCCACACCCCTCCTCACCGTCGAAGCCGGCGGAGCTCATGTCGATCTGATGATCGGCGACATCACCGCGCTCGATGTCGACGTCATCGTCAATGCCGCCAACTGCACACTGCTCGGTGGCGGCGGTGTCGATGGGGCGATCCATCGCGTGGCAGGTCCCGAGTTGAAGGCGGAATGCGAAACGCTGGGCGGCTGCGATACCGGTGATGCGAAGATCACGCGCGGCTATCGCCTGAAATCGCGGCACGTGATCCACGCCGTCGGTCCGGTCTGGGGTGGCGGCCAGCATGATGAGGATGCGCTGCTCGCGTCCTGCTATCGCACATCGCTTGGGCTCGCGGTTCAAAGCCGACTGAGCAGTATCGCCTTTCCGGCGATCTCGACCGGTGTCTTTGCGTTCCCGCCGCAGCGTGCGGCCCGCATTGCCTGCGGCACGGTCATTTCCGATCTGTCAGCGCGGCCGCTTGGTATCAAACGTGTCGTGCTGTGCTGCTTCACAGCGCAGTCGGCGCAATGTCACGTCGAGGCGTTGTCGGAGATGGGACTGGCTTGATCAGGCCTCGCCGATCAGGCGTTTCGCGACAGCGACGCAACCGATCAGCCCCGGCTCGACGCAGGTGATCAGTGCCGAGGGAATGCCCTTCAACAATGATTCATAAGGCGGATGCCGCTCGAAGGCCGCGCGAAACAGCGCCGCATCGAACAACCTGCCCAGTCCCATGGCAACACCGCCGGCGATATACACGCCACCGGTCGCCTTGAAGGCCATCGCCATATCGCCCGCAAAGCGACCGAGTAATCGGACGAACATCGCAATCGTCGCACGCGCTTCGCGATTGCCCGCACGCGCTTGCATCACGATCATCTCCGACTTCAGCTTCATCGTGCCAGGATGCATTGCGATGTGCAGCCGCGCGAGCCCTGAACCTGACAGGATGCATTCGGCAGAGAGCGGAGATTTCGCTTCCGCAAGTCTGCGGAAGATTGGCTCTTCATCTGCGAAAGCCGGGCCGAAAGAACAATGCCCACCTTCGCTCGCGATCACCTGATAGGCATCGCCAACCGGCACCAACGCTGCGACACCGAGGCCGGTGCCCGGACCGACAACAAGCTTCACGCCGTCGGAGAACGAATGCGAGGGTCCCAGCCATTGAAGATCGCATTCTTCAAGCGAGGGCACTGCCCAGGCCAAAGCCTCGAAATCGTTGACGGCATGAACAGACGAAATGCCGAACTGCTCCGAGAGCGCTGGCAACCGCACACACCAGTTACGGTTGGTCAGTGTGATTTCGTTTCCGGATATCGGCGCGGCCAACGCGAGCACCGCAGCGCGCGGCAATGCATTGACGCCATTGAGCATGCGCTCGAAGACCCCTTCGGGTCCTTCGACACTGTCATTGGCAATGGTGACGATACCCTCGGGCCGTCCACCGATCGCCGCAAAGGCGGCACGACTGGTTGTACCGCCGATATCGGCTATCAGAATATCTGACATCACACCTCGATACGGTACGGCCATGTGGTCGAACGAAAAGGTTCATCGAAAGGATCGATTACCCCAACATCGTCAGCAGCCCAAATGTTCCGCTGAGAAGGGCGGTTTCACACAGTTGAATCACACACCTTCCTGGGCGAATACCTCTTTCGCAATACGGAATGAATCCACAGCGCAAGGAACGCCGGCATAGATCGCGACCTGAAGGAACACTTCGGTAATTTCTTCCTTCGTCACGCCGTTGGTGAGTGCGCCTTTGATATGCGCCCTGAGCTCGTG
>JAFAFP010000008.1 GCA_023423415.1 Pseudomonadota bacterium
ACCTTGTGTTCCTCGACATCTGGCTGCAGGGCTCCAAGCTCGACGGTCTGCAACTGCTCGACGCCGCCAAGGAACTCTATCCAGATTTGCCGGTCGTGGTGATTTAAGGCCACGGCAACAACGAAACGGCCCTAGCGGCGATCAAGCAGGGCGCCTACGACTTCATCGAGAAGCCGTTCAAGGCCGATCGGCTGCTCCTCGTTGCTGACCGCGCGCTGGAAAATTCGCGCCTGAAGCGCGAGGTCAAGGAATTGAAAGCGATTTCGCCGGTGCCGTCGGCGCTGATTGGCAAATCGCCGGCCATCAATCAGCTTCGGCAGACGGTGGAAAAAGTCGCTCCGACCAACAGCCGTATCATGATCATCGGCACGTCCGGCTCAGGTAAGGAATTGTGCGCGCGCACGCTGCACAATTTCTCAACGCGCGCCAGCGGGCCGTTCGTCGTGATCAATGCCGCCGCGATCACGCCCGACTCGATGGAAATCGAACTGTTCGGCGTCGAGCAGAGCAATGGTAGCCAAAGCAGCAAGCCCGGTGCACTCGAAGAAGCGCATGGTGGTACGCTGTTCATCGACGAGATCGCGGACATGCCCCGCGAAACCCAAAATAAGATCCTTCGGGTCCTGGTCGATCAAACGTTCCACCGCGTCGGCGGCAACTCAAAAGTCACCGTGGATGTGCGCATCATCTCATCGACCGCGCGCAATCTCGAGGCGGAAATCGCAGCCGGCAATTTCCGTGAGGATCTCTATCATCGGTTATCGGTCGTGCCGATCCGCGTGCCGCCGCTCGCCGAACGCCGCGAGGATATTCCGCTGCTGGTCGACTACTTCATGGATCAGATTTCACTCGCCACCGGATTGCCGAAACGCACCATCGGCGAAGATGCGCTGGCGGTGCTGCAGTCGCACGACTGGCCGGGGAACGTGCGCCAGCTCCGCAACAACGTCGAACGGCTGATGATCCTGGCCGGCGGCGACCCCAATGCGGTCATCGACTCCAGCATGCTGCCTCAGGATGTCGGCTCGATGGTGCCGTCGATGCCGAACGGAAATGGCGGCGAGCAGTTGATGAGCTTGCCGCTCCGCGAAGCGCGCGAAATGTTCGAACGCGAATATCTGGTCGCGCAGATCAGCCGGTTCGGAGGCAATATTTCTCGTACGGCCGAATTCGTCGGCATGGAGCGATCGGCCTTGCACCGCAAGCTCAAAGCGCTCGGAATTGGCTGATCGCAGCGCGAGAGAAATGCCGTGTCACGCATCGCCTATGTCAACGGTCGCTACCTGCCGCGCAGCGATGCGGCGGTTCATATCGAGGATCGCGGCTATCAGTTTGCCGATGGAGTCTATGAAGTCTGCGAGGTGAGGGGCGGCCGTCTCATTGATGAGCGCCGCCATATGGAACGTTTGCTGCGCTCATTGGGCGAATTACGCATTGCCTTGCCGATGTCCTTGCAAGCGCTCAGCATCGTGATGCACGAGGTGACCCGACGGAATGGCGTCCGCGACGGTATCGTCTATCTCCAGATCACGCGCGGCGTCGCCAAACGCGACCATGCCTTCCCGCCATCCGGGACAAAGCCAGCCATGGTGGTCACGGCAAACCGCATTGATCCGGAGAAGACCGAACGGCTCGCGGCCGACGGGATCGCCGTTATCACACTGCCGGATAACCGCTGGGATCGCGTCGATATCAAATCCGTCGCGCTCCTGCCGAACGTGCTGGCCAAGCAGGCGGCGCGGGAGCAGGGCGCACGTGAGGCGTGGTTTGTTACACCGGACGGCACGGTAACGGAGGGCTCCTCTTCCAACGCCTGGATCGTGACGCGGGACAATGAAGTGGTGACCCGGCAGGCCGACACCGCGATCTTGCGAGGTATCACCCGCACCGTTCTGCTCGATGTGCTGAAAGCACACGACCTGACCCTCAGGGAGCGACCGTTCACGGTGGAAGAAGCTCAGGCGGCACGGGAGGCCTTCATTACCTCGGCCAGTCAGACCGTCATGCCTGTGGTTCGGATCGACGGTCGCCCTGTCGGTAACGGCGCTCCCGGTCTGCTGACCACCGCCTTGCGCCGGGATTTCCATCAGTTTGCGGAAAAATCCTGACAATTCGTCGCGCCGCAGCAGCGGTAATCGTGCAAGTTTGGCTTGCGCGGAATCCCGTCGTGCCATCTAATGCATCGTCCCAAGTCCTCGTGGGTTTAAGAACGAGGGACGATGAGACTTGGCAATAATTCTAATATAGCCACCTAGCAGAAACGTCTCGCGGCAACGGGGTCCGCGGGCAAGAAAATGGAAAGCACGGCCATGGCAGCCGAACGAACTCAGAATCTCCAAGACACCTTCCTCAATCACGTCCGCAAAGCAAAAATTCCGCTCACGATCTTTCTCGTGAACGGTGTGAAGCTGCAGGGCGTTGTGACTTGGTTCGACAACTTTTGTGTTTTGCTGCGACGGGATGGGCATTCGCAGCTGGTGTACAAACACGCCATCTCCACCATCATGCCGGGCCATCCGGTCCAGCTCTTTGAGGGTGCGGAAGAAGGCGCAGGAGACAAAGGCTAGTTGAAGCCGCGCCGACGCGAACCAACTTCTGACCAACTGAGCCCGACCGGTGCGAACGCAATCGGGCGAGCGCTGGTTATAGGCCCATACCTGCGGACATCTCCGTCACGGGCCCAGCGTGCCGAACGATCGCCGGAGGCGCGCCTCGATGAGGCGGCAGGGCTTGCGCTCGCCATCGACCTGGAGGTCGTTGAGACCGGAATCGTCTCTCTGAGCGAGATTCGGCCCGCGACCTATGTCGGCAAGGGCAAGGTTGAAGAACTCGCGGGCCTCATCAAGGCGCGCGAGATTGATCTCGTGATCATGGATTGTGCCCTGTCGCCGGTGCAACAGCGCAATCTCGAGAAGGCCTGGTCAGCCAAGGTGCTGGATCGCACCGGTCTCATTCTCGAGATCTTCGGCAAGCGCGCTCAGACGAAGGAGGGCGTGCTGCAGGTCGAGCTGGCGCATCTGACCTATCAGAAGAGTCGGTTGGTTCGTTCCTGGACTCACCTGGAGCGGCAGCGCGGCGGCTTCGGCTTTCTTGGCGGCCCAGGTGAAACGCAGATCGAAGCCGACCGGCGCATGATCGAAGAGCGGATCGCGCGCATCGAAGCCGAACTGGAAAAGGTCAAGAAACGACGCAAGCTGCACCGCGAGAGCCGCCGCCGCGTGCCGTATCCGATCGTTGCCCTGGTCGGATACACCAATGCCGGCAAGTCGACGCTGTTCAACCGCATGACGCGCGCGCATGTGCTCGAAGCTGACATGCTGTTCGCGACCCTCGATCCGACCCTGCGCGCGATCGAGCTGCCGCATGGCGCGAAGGTCATTCTGTCCGATACGGTCGGCTTCATCTCCGATCTACCGACGATGCTGGTGGCGGCATTCCGCGCAACCCTCGAGGAAGTCGTCGAAGCCGATGTGATCCTGCATGTGCGCGACGTGTCGCATGAGGACAGCGACGCGCAGATGCAGGACGTGCAGGAGGTGCTGAAAGCGCTCGGCATTGATGACGAGCGCCGCGATCGCGTGATCGAAGTCTGGAACAAGATCGACCGGCTAGCGCCAGACGACAGAGTGCGTGTCGAGAACTCTGCCGCGCGCATCGCCCCGGACCACCAGCCGGTGATGGTCTCGGCGCTGACGGGTGAAGGCGTTGATACATTGCTTAGCGCTATCGAAGAGCGGCTCTCTGAAACACGGGTCGTGCTTGAATTGGTGCTCGATGGTGCGGATGGCGCCGGCCTGTCCTGGCTCCATCGCAATACCGAGGTCATTCAAAAATCCGTCCTGGACGATGGCAAGGTGGCCATCAATGTCCGCGCAGATCCGGCCAAGGCGGGTCAGGTTCGGGCACGCTTCGGCGCCGCAGCCGTGACATCCTGAGCGCGACTGGTCTCATCGGCCTTGGCCTGATCCCAGAGCGCATCCATTTCAGCAAGCGTCGCTTCTGACGGCGTCTTGCCGCGAAGCGCAAGCGCAGATTCGATCGCCGCAAAACGGCGTTCGAACTTGGCATTGGTGCCGCGCAAGGACGCCTCGGAATCGACATCGAGATGACGCGCGAGATTGACCAGCGCGAACATCAGATCCCCAATTTCACCGGCCACCGCGGCGCGATCGTCAGTATCAAGCGCGCGTTCGATCTCGACCGTCTCTTCCTTGATCTTGTCGAGCACCGCACGCGGATCGTTCCAGTCGAACCCGACCTTCGACGCCTTTTGCTGAAGCTTCAGCGCGCGCGTCAGCGCCGGCAAACCTGATGGAATGCCGGCGAGGGCGCCTGCCTCGTCTTCGATGCCTCGCCGCTGCCTGCGCGCTGCTTTCTCATCAGCCTTGATCTTGTCCCACAGGCCCTTCACTTCGTCCGACGTGAGATGCCGTGTGTCGCCGAAGACATGCGGATGACGCCGGATCAGTTTCTCGGTGATCGATTGCACGACATCACCGAATTCGAATGAGCCTTGCTCCTGCGCCATGCGCGCATGAAAGACGACCTGAAGGAGGAGGTCGCCCAATTCGTCTTTCAAGTCCTCAAGGTCGTTGCGCGCAATGGCTTCGGCAACCTCATGCGCTTCCTCGATCGTGTAGGGCGCAATCGTCGCAAAATCCTGCTTCAGATCCCAAGGACAGCCGGTCTCCGGCGTGCGGAGCGCGGCCATAATTTCGATGAGGCGCTGGATGTCGCGTGAAGGTTTCAACGTGTTCACTGCTATCAAATTACCGAGAGTTCCATGATATCCGAACGAGGCCGAAAGGCTAAACCCGCGCCCACAATTACAAAATTGAAGTTCATTTTAGTTCAGCACTTATCGCGCTTCTTTCCATCATCACAATTAGGCCATTGAAATCGCATTTCCGCCACCGCCCAGTGATGTTGTCCGATGGTGTCTGCACGTCGTCGGCGGCGGCTGGCCAACTTTGCCGCCGAGGGCGCGTCTGCATTCGGCAATTCCTGATCCATCTCTACGCTGAGGCGTCAATTGGAGGCAAGGAACATGTCCACCAATCTCGTTTCCATGCTCATGCAATTCGTAACACCGGACGTGATCAAGAAGATCGCGGCCGCGCTGGGTATTGACCGCGCCATTGTGCAGAAGGCCGTAAGTGCAGGCGTTCCGACAATTCTTGCGAGCCTGGCGAGTCTGGCATCAAAGCCTGGCGGCGCGCAGCAATTGTCGGACACGCTGATGCAGCAAAGGACCGGTACGATCGACAACATCATCAGTGCTATCGGCGGTTCGGCACAGTCATCTCGTGCGGAAGAGGGCGCAGATCTCTTGTCATCGCTGATGGGTAGTGATGGCCTGAATGCCCTGACATCCGCAATCGGCAGCTATGCAGGCATCAGCACCGGCAAGAGTAAAACCTTGCTCGGGCTGCTCGGCCCGATGGTCCTGGGCGCGCTCGGGCAGCAACAACGCAAATCTGGTCTCGATGCCAACGGCCTTGCCACGATGCTCTCGTCACAAAAGGATCAAATCGCGGCAGCCATGCCGTCAGGTTTCTCGAGCTATCTTCGCGACAGCGGCTTTCTGGATACGCTCGACGGAAGCATCCGACGCAGTACCGAAGCCGCCTCGGCGAGTGCGCGCCGCGTCAGCGACATGGGAGAGCAGGCGACCATCGCTGCGTCCAGACACGCGGCAGCCGCATCACCGGGGATGGCAACTTGGCCCTATTGGCTGGCCGCAGTCGCTGTCCTGGCGGGTCTCGGCTGGATGTACATGGTCAATCGAGAGCAACCGCAACTGGCTCAGGATACGAACCGTCCAGCCGCGCAGCCAAAGGAGACGGTGGGTGCTGGAACGCCGAACCAGACCGTCGCTGAATTGACCGGTCAGCTAACCCGTTCCGTGGATGGCATGAGAACAACGTTGCAGGGCATTAGCGACTCCGCATCAGCGGAGGCGGCCATGCCGAAACTTCGGCAAATGGTCACAGACCTGGACAAGATCACTAACGCAACGACGCAGCTTCCACCTCAGGCTAGGTCGATATTCGCGGCCCAGGTTGCCGCAGCCATGCCGGCGTTCAATCAGCTCTGCGATCGGGTTCTGGCCATTCCCGGCGTTGCCGGCGTTGCAAAGCCGGTGATCGACTCGATGCGCACAAAGCTCGACGAGATGTCACGCGCCTGAGGTTCTTGAAGCCCCGATAGCTGGGAAAAGGAGAGAGCGGAATGGCCGACAAGTCGAACTTCACACCCGACGAATGGAAGCTGCTGCTGGAAAGCGTCATGATGGCCGGCATGGCCGTGACGGCCGCAGATCCCAGTGGTCTTTGGGGTCTTCTGAAGGAGAGCTTTGCCAGCGGCACGGCATTAGCCAAGGTCAAGCTGGACAACGCTGGAAACCCGTTGATCAAGGCCGTAGTTGCCGACTTCGATACTTCGGAAGGTCGAAGCGCCGCGCGCGACGGTCTCAAGGCCAAGCTGTCGGGTGCAAGCGGAATTGAGATTAAGTCGCGCTGTATCGATACGCTGCGTCAGGTATCGACGCTGCTCGACAACAAGGCGCCGGCCGACGCTGGCGCCTTCAAGGCGTGGCTAAGGCAGATCAGCCAAGGCGTGGCCGAAGCCGCATCCGAAGGCGGATTCTTCAGCGGCGTTCAGGTCAGCGACGCCGAGAAGGCGACGCTCACCGAGATCTCCAGCGCCTTGAAGCTGGCAGCCTGATGGGACGAGCGAATACCGTACGGAGGATGGCCGTTAGCATCGGCAAACGATGGCGACGGCCCAGAGCGGATTTAAATCCACAATTCGCATAAGACATATTATGGAATATTTTTTGATGACCGATTTCAGGCCAATCGCGAACTATCGGTCATGTTTCGATGTCCCGACGAACACCCAATCCGCAAACATCATCCTGAAATATCAATGCTCTACGGGCACAATCAGACGTATTATCTGATGTATTTCACACAATGATTTGCATTCCATCGAAGGCCGGCTCGATGTGCTGCGGCAGGCTCTCACGCAGTACGGCATAGTCCAGATCGACATGCATGTTGGTCAGCACCGCCCGCTTCGGGTTCAGGCGCTCGATCCAGGCCAAGGCATCGGCCAGCGAGAAATGGCTGGGATGCGGGTGATGCCGCAGCGCATCGACGATCCAAAGGTCGAGCCCCGTCAACGCCGCAGCGGCTTCCTCGGACATATCGTTCAGGTCGGCTGAATACGCGATATTGCCGAACCGGAAGCCCAGCGCCGGGATATCGCCATGCTCCAGCAGGATCGGCAGCGCCGTGACCGGGCCACCATCGCCGTCGACCGTCACCGGCTTGCCGGGCACGATCCGGTGCTCATTGACGATCGGCGGATAGGCACTGCCGGGCGGCGTCATGAAGCAGTAGCCGAAGCGGGCGTGCATGGCGCGTGAGGTCGGCTCGTCCAGATAGACGTCGATCTTGCGGCGATGAAAGATGAAGAGCGGCCGCAGGTCGTCGATGCCGTGGGTATGGTCGGCATGCTCGTGGGTGAACAGCACACCGTCGAGCTTGGTGACATTGGCGTCCAGCAATTGCTCGCGCAGGTCCGGCGACGTATCGACCAGTACGGTTGTCGTGCCGTTCGGGCCTTCGCGCTCAACTAGGATCGAACAACGGCGGCGCCGGTTCTTCGGATTGTTGGGGTCGCAGGCGCCCCAGCCCAGCGCCGGCCGTGGCACACCGCCGGACGATCCGCAGCCCAGGATCGTGACCGTCAGTTCCGTCATGCCGCCGCCAAAAGCTGGCGTGGCACCTTGCTGAACAGGCGGAAGAAATTCTCGGTCGTCTGGTTCGCAATCTCGTCGAATGAGACGCCTCGCGTTTCGGCCAGCGTCTTGGCGGTCTCGACGACATAGGACGGCTCGTTGCGCTTGCCGCGGAATTTGCCTGGCGCGAGATACGGCGCGTCGGTCTCCACCAGAATGCGATCGGCCGGCAGCTCGGCCGCGATCTCACGCAACGCGTTCGACGTCTTGAACGTCAGGATGCCGGTGAAGGAAATGAACAGGCCGAGTTCGATCGCGCGCATTGCCAAGTCTCGGCTACCAGTGAAGCAATGCAGCACAGCAGGGAAGGCCCCCTTCCCCATTTCCTGCTCCAATATCCGCGCCATGTCTTCGTCGGCTTCGCGCGAATGGATTACCAGCGGCAATCCGGTCTCGCGTGCCGCGGCGACGTGAGAGCGGAATCCTTGCTCCTGCGCCGGGCGCGGGCTCTTGTCGTAGAAATAATCGAGACCGGCTTCGCCGATCGCCACAACCTTGGGACTGGTCGCCTTTGCAATAAGATCGGCGGTACCGATATCGAGTTCCTCGTGCGCGTTGTGCGGATGGGTACCGACCGAGCAGAAAACATCGTTGAAACGCTCGGCGATCGACAGCAGCTTCGGCAGTTCGCGGACACGCGTCGAGATCGTTACGATACGGCCAACGCCTTGCGCACGAGCGCGATCGACAATGCCGTCGAGGTCGTTGGCGAAATCGGGAAAATCAAGATGGCAATGGCTGTCGACGATCATGGTCGCAATGTCGTTGTCTTGCTACGATTTTTCAAGCCGCTAATGCCTTGATGGCTGTGGCATCAACGCGCTCGGCCTGCATATCCGCAACGAACGGCAGATAGCGCCCAGCCACGCGCAGTGAGATCCAGACCGGTCTGCCTGCGCCCGTGTTGTTTCTATCGTCCGTCTGTGTCTTTGCCGCGACGATGGCCGATTGCGGCACCTGATACACGCGTGGCGAAAACACGCCGAGCGTCGTCAGAGTGACGAGATCCTGATCGCGTTCAATTCGGATCAAATAGAGACGGCTATAGACAAGCAGTCCGCAAAACGGCGCGACGCCGACGACGAACATGATCGCGGCCAGACCAGGCCGCGGGCTGGCCTCGCCGAGAGATTCACTCCCCGGCAGAGCACCGAAGAAATGCGCCATCACAATCGCCCAGTAGATCCAGCCGACAGCCCAGACAACGGCCGCCACAATGGCTTTGCGCGACTTGCTCGCCAGCCGCTCGTTTTCAAACAGCACTGCCATCAGACGTAACTTTGCCTCCTTAAGCCTTGGCGGCCTCCGGCTCGACATAGCGCGGGAATACCGGCGTCGGCGTCGGCAACGTTGTCGCAGCAGCGAGACGATGAGCGCCACCGAGTCGCGAAAAGTCGCGTTCGTCAGCGGGCACGCCGAGGATATCGAGCATCTTTGCGGCCGATGACGGCATGAACGGCTGCGCCAGGATCGCGACTTGGCGGATGACCTCGGCGGTCACGTACAGCACTGTCGCCTGCTTGGCCGGATCGGTCTTGGCCAACGCCCAGGGCGCCTCGCCGGCAAAATAACGATTGGCGTCCGCGACAACGGCCCAGACCTGCGTCAGCACCTGATGCAACTGCTGGGTCTTCATCGCTTCGCGTGCGCCGGCGACCATGCCGTCCGCAGCAGCAAGGATCGTCTTGTCGTTGTCCGAAAACGCATTCGGCGTCGGCAGAACGCCGCCATATTGCTTGGCAATCATGCTGAGCGAGCGCTGCGCGAGATTACCGAGATCGTTCGCAAGCTCGGCATTGATCCGGTTGACGATCGCCTCGTGGCTATAGTTGCCGTCCTGCCCAAACGGGATTTCACGCAGGAAGAAATAGCGAAGCTGATCCACGCCGTACTCATCGGCCATGGTAAAGGGATCGACGACATTGCCGACCGACTTCGACATCTTCTCACCGCGGTTGAAGAGAAAGCCGTGGCTGAAGATGCGATGCGGTACCGCGAGACCGGCCGACATCAGGAAGGCGGGCCAATAGACTGCGTGAAAGCGCACGATATCCTTGCCGATCACATGCAGATGCGCCGGCCAGTAGCGCTTGAACATTTCGCTGTCGGCATCGGGAAATCCGACGGCGGTGATGTAGTTGGTCAACGCATCGACCCACACATACATGATGTGCTTGTCATTATCGGGAACGCGGATGCCCCAATCGAAGGTCGTGCGCGAGATCGACAGGTCCTGCAGGCCGCCGCGCACGAAGCTCGCCACCTCGTTCAGGCGCTCCTTGGGGAGCACGAAATCGGGATGCTTGGCATAAAGATCGAGCAGCTTGTCCTGATAGGCGGACAGCCTGAAGAAATAGCTCTCCTCTTCCACCCATTCGACCGGCGTACCGGTTTTGGTCGCGAGACGCACCTTGTGCTCGTTCACATGGGTCTCGTCCTCGGCGTAATAGGCTTCGTCACGCACCGAGTACCAGCCGGCATATTTCGACAGATAGATGTCGCCCGCCTTCTCCATCCGCTCCCAGATCGCCATCGATGACTTATGATGGCGCTCCTCGGTCGTGCGGATGAAATCGTCATTCGAGCAGTTCATCCGCTCGACCATTTCGCGAAAGCGCTGAGCGTTGCGATCGACGAGGTCCTGGGGACTCATCCCCTCTTTTGTGGCGGTCTGCTGGATCTTCTGACCGTGCTCGTCGGTGCCGGTCAGAAAGAACACATCGTACCCGTCAAGCCGCATGAAGCGCGCGATCGCGTCGGTTGCGATCGCTTCATAGGCGTGGCCGATATGGGGCACCCCGTTCGGGTAGGAAATCGCGGTCGTCAGGTAATAGCTGGGCTTCGCCGGCATCGGGATGTCATCTGTCTAGGGATATCGGCAAGATTTAAGTCCGCTTGCCCGGATCGAAAGACCGCCGCCACTGGACCGGAGCCCACCACAACAGGTCGGGGACAGGGCTATCAGCCGCGAGCGGCCTCGGCAAGACGGGCGAAGGCCCGGAAAATCAATGGTTTGCGGTCAAGATTATAGATATCGGTGCTGCGCGCCGCCGCATTGATATCCTGCCAGACTTCAGCGAGTCGCACCGCCCTGTTCTTGTCGTCCTGAACGGTATTCAGGCGCGCCGACATCCAGTCGTTGATGGTGTCGAGGGCAACCTCAAAAATGCGTGGGTCGCTGACGGCCAGCGCATCGGCGAGAGCGTGCAACTCACGCGGATCGGTCGCCGGCAATCGCCCAAGCAGAGCTGACGTCTGGTGGCGTATCTTGAAGGCGGGGCCGTCCAGCAGCGACAAGGCCCGGCCGACACTGCCCTCCGCCGCTTCAACCACAGCCTGATCGACTGTCTCTCCGGTCACGTTGGCGAGCGCCTGCGTCAGATCCTTGGTCTGCAACGGGCGCAGCATCAAACGATGACAGCGCGAACGGATGGTCGGCAGCACCGAACCGGGCGCGTGGCTCACCAGAAAGAAGAGGGTCCGTGACGGCGGCTCCTCCAACCCTTTGAGCAGCGCGTTGGCGCTTTCCGCATTGAGGTCATCGACGGCATCGACGATCACCACGCGCCATCCACCGAGACCGGCGGTCGAGCCGAGAAAGGATGCGACCTTCCGTGCATCCTCGACCCGGATGACGCTGCGCAGCTTGCCGGTGTCACCGACCGTGCGTTCGAGGATCAACAGATCGGGATGCGACTGTGCCGTGATCAATCCGGCAGCAGGATTCCCGGACGAAACAGTCAACGAGTTGGCACTTTGGACTGCGGGAGCAGCCGGGTCAGGATACGCCAGGACGAACCGAGCCATCCGGAACGCCAGCGTTGCCTTCCCTATTCCCGGAGGACCGCCGATCAGCCAGGCATGCGGAATACGCCCCGAGCGATAGGCATCGAGCAACGCCTGCTCGGCATCGCCGTGTCCGAACAAAACAGACGTTGCGCGCGGATGGCTGTAGCCCTCTTCGTCCGCATCATCGGATGAACGCTTCGCCATCAAAGATCCTCGATGTCGAGCGGAACCGCAACGGGGGCCAGCCGGCGCGAAACCGCCTCCCATATCTGATCAGTCACGTGATCCTTGGGTTCGCTTGCATCGATCAGAACGCAACGCTCGGGTTCGCTGATCGCAAGCTGCCGGAAGGCGTCGCGCAATCGCTCGTGGAATGAGAAATCCTCGCTTTCGAACCGGTCGGTCTGCGCATCGCCGCGTCGCGACTTGGCGCGCGCAAGGCCGAGTTCTGTCGGTACATCGAGGACGAAGGTGAGATCGGGCCTGGTCTCGCCGACGGTGATCTTTTCCAGCCGATGGATAAGACGGGAATCCACTTGCCCAAGCACGCCTTGATAGACGCGTGTTGAATCCGCGAAGCGATCGCAAACGACCCAGTCGCCGCGC
>JAFAFP010000051.1 GCA_023423415.1 Pseudomonadota bacterium
GACTTGTGTTAGGCGCCCGGCGCGTGCATATGTGCACCCGCCTCATGGCGCTTCCCGGAGGAGTGTAGCTCAACTGGTCAGAGCACCGGTCTCCAAAACCGGGGGTTGGGGGTTCGAGTCCCTCCACTCCTGCCACGGCTAGGCGGTTGTTTCGATTAGGCAAAACAGGTTTGCCCCGTTTCAAAAAAATCGATTCGTCATCGCGGTTCGCTGTCGTTACGTTTTCCGCAGCCAGTCCCGGTATTTCTCCGTCAGCCCCTTAACGAGCCTGTCCCCCGGCGCATCGGTTGCGTCATAAGCCGCCTGGACGATCGCGCCACCCCACCCGTTCAAGGCCGGAATTGAGTAAACCATTCCGGGGTAATCCACGACCACCGCGCCGGTCTTGGCGTCCACCAGGCTGATGTCAGCGATCATGTGATAGTCGCCGCCAACGATGATCCGTTGGACAGCACTCGACAGCATGAACTTGCGAACAACGATCTCCGCCCGGACGGGCCGCTGCCCGTTCAAGGCGCCGGGCAGGTTCTGCTCCATCGACGCCTTGACGCGCTTCAGGAGATGATCGCGCATCCAGGCCTTGGCCTCCTCGGTTTCGGTAGCGTCATTCAACTCGTAATTGGGAATACGGTTGGCCGTCGCGTATTCGCCGATGCCATCATAGCCAATGAGCTGGGCATGCGGCGGCACCGTGACCCTGACCTCAGCGAGCTTCAACGACTGCACATCCGCCGGAGGCCGCACATCTGTCGTGACGCAACCTGCGACTGCCAACGCAATTACCGCGCCGGCGAACAAATTCCACACCCGCATTTACGCCCCATGTGCACCACTTGTCTGTGGCGTCACTCAGCTCACACAACGTCCCGTTGCAATGGGTAACGGGTTGCCTGCGGCCGGGTCAAGGAGGGAGACACGTCCAAACCACAGCGATTTCGTGATGATGATCATCAGGAGCGCCGGAGCCGCCGTTAACAGCGCATTAATCAACCCCGAGCACAAAGTTCCACGCAGGTATTTCGCTACGACTCACACCCGAACCGAGCAAGGTGTGAGCGGTCAGCGAAAGCATGATGGGAATTTTTGGGGAATTTCGATGCTCTCGCACTTTCGCAAACGTGCCGACGAGTGTGCCTTGCGTGTTGAGAATACAAAGAGTGAGACGCTACGACAGGACTACCAGCGCCTGCTGGAGGCCTGGAGGGATTTGATCCAGGCTGAAGAGACGCGTCTCGCCAAGCTGAGCCGGATCTCAGGTCCACGAACCCAATCGGTCTGAAATCACGCTCCCGATGTCCCCTATTCGCAGTCAGGCCGGCAGGCCGCTACTTTCGGCGGAGCGGACTGCAAACCGGTGCCGAACGGATTTTCTGACAACCGACACGCATACCGACGCGCTAGTTCTACCGTTCCCAGGCATCAGGACGGTTCCAATGGAATCCAACCTGCAACAGGCGCCGCTCGTCACGAGCCAGAACGCGGATTGTGCATCTCGCGAAATGCCGCAACAACATCGTCGATCCGCCTGATCGATCCGTCATAGTTCACGACGGCAAGCCGCAGCGGCCCGGATGGGCTTTTCGCGGCCACGGAAAAGCGGCCTGCATAAGCAAAATAAATCGCCATCGATGTGAAGTTATCCAGAAGGTTTTCCGTGAAGAAGTATGTGCACAAAACAATGAACAGCACTCTCGGAGCGCCTTTCTTCAACGACGCCAGAATGTGCGCGAGAAAGACGACAAAGATCGCCAGATTAATCACACCATACTCAGCAAGGATACGCAGATAGTCGTTATGCGGTTCCAGTGACGCATATGTCAGCGACATTGTCTGCCCTGCGCCGTAACCGAACAGGATCACGCCGAGGCCGTCACGCGTATAGAGATCGAGAACATTCGACCAATGGATGATCCGGAAAAAACCTGACAGATCGGTGGTCCCGGTGATCTGCACCAACTCCCGATACGACATCGACGCCACCGAATGCGCCGGGATATTCGTAAAAACGTACACCAGGCTGTCATAGACAGCCAAGGCCCGATCAAAGGCGCCAAACAAAAATGCGACGACGACGCATAGCGTAACGAGCACAAGCGCGATAATCGATTCTTTCCGTAGCGGGAACAGAATCCAAAGAAAAACGGCAACCGCCGTCGCCAGAACGGCCCCAATCTTGTTCATCAGCGCTGCATTCAGAAATTGAAGCAGGATTGCACGATTTCCCCACGACTGCGCGACCGCAAACAGAAGTGCGGAAAAAAACAAAACCGCGGTATTCGCGTTAGGAAAATAGGACAGGCCTTGGACGTGATCGTTGATCTTGCTGCTGCCGATCAACAGGAAAATGATGGGCAGCGCCGCGAGCACATAGAGACAACGAACCTCGAACCGCCTGATCTCGCCGCCGCAGGAACGTCCCACAGCGTAAAAGATGTAGATCGACAAATATTTCAGAACGTCTGTCGCCGACGTCGCCGTAATGTTGTACAGAACGCTCAATGCGACCATGGCGCAAGCTATGGAAAGATACAGGACTCCGTTGATGTCGCTGCTGCGCGAACCAAAGAACGCGATTATCGAATAGGCAATCAAGGCGATTCCGATTCCGTTGACCGCCGAATTGAAAACAGTCGAACCAGACAGATGATACAAAAACGTGCACGAGTTTAGAACAATGAGCGACACGCAGAATACTGCAAAATAACGACGATTGGCCCGCGACCGCGACGCATCGACCCTGCGTGCAACTCTTATGCTGGTGGTGGATGAGGCGGCCATACGCTTTCCACTCTATGGCGTGCGATGGCGCGTGTCGCGCAACGACCGTCTGAGATCGCTCCACATCGCACTCATCCATTTGCTCTGTACCGGCGCCGAACCTGGCAACGGGACCGCTTTGCGTTGTTCCGTCGCGACGTCGCGATACGCAGCGGACGTACGCGCCGCAATGTCGATCCAGTCATAACGGCGAATGTTCTCGCGCCGTCGGGCTTCGCGTTCGCCTTCATCCACACGCACGCTCGTCAAGGCCGTCAGTTTTCCGCTTAAATCCTGGATGTCGCCGACATGGAAGATGTGCGTCGGATCAGCAATGACCTCCAAATTCGAGGGAATATCGCTGACCAGAACCGGTACCCCGTAGCTCATCGCTTCCAACAGAACGAGCGGCAGTCCCTCATGCGATGACGGCAAAACGAACAGTCCGGCTTGCGCATAGAGTTGTTGCAGCGTTTCGCCGCTCTGGAAGCCGGTCATGACGACGTTTGCCGTCGTCGCCGCTTCCGCAGACAGGGCGTCCGCATAGGCATTGCTGTGATCGATCCGCCCGACGATTGCGAGCTTCCATCCATCAAGCCTGGCCGCCACAAAGGCACGCAGCAGATCGAGCTGGCGCTTCTCAGGGACAAGCCGTCCAACCGTCACGACATACCGGCCGGATTCCAATCCAAGCTCGGCAATCTTGTCGGTTTGTGCGGGAAGGTCCGGAAGGACGACGCCATTGGGAATAACCTCGCAAGGCCTCCCGTACTTGCTCGTGACGAGTTTCTCGATCGTCTGGCTGATGGCGATGCGCTTGTGCGCAAAGCGCATTCCAAATGCTTCTCCGGTCCGCAACACCGTACGCGCCGCCCATCCCCACTTTTCCCGATTGTAGTCCTCGCCGTGGTGGGTGACCACGACGCGCAAACCCAACATCCGCAAGAGCGGTGTGACCAAAGCGGGACCGATCCCGTGGATATGCACGACCTGTGGTCGATAAATGCCCGCAACGAGCGCACAAACGACCGAATGCAGAATCGCCTCCAGATAGGTGTTGCGGACGGTCCAAAGACGAAGCAGCCGCACTCCATTCCATCCGCTGCCACAGGACGGATTGACATAGGGCGACCGGAAGCAGGCCGTCACGTCATGTCCAAGTTGAGCGAGTTGCGGCGTGAGATGCTCTGCGTGCGTTTCGATCCCGCCCTGGACACCTGGAAAGCCGCGAAACCCGAACATGAAGATTTCGCATCTGGCTGGATGGGGCATCGCTCATCCTCCGTAAATCAGTTGTTCACGAAGGTCTTGAGTGGGTAATGCTCGTCGGGTGTAATGCGCCCCTTCACCAGCTTCGCCTTGACGGTCTTGTCCAGGAACGATTCACGTTGAACGAACGGCGACGGGCGAACGTCCGAGTAGTCGATGTAACTGTCGAAGCAGATCTTCTTGCCCATCGACAGCTTCAGCTTGTTCTTCAGAACCCACATCAGGGGTTCGACTTTCGGTAGCTGAGGCACGATGTTGGAGCGCATGGCCGTGCGCGCTGTCGTCACCATCCAGCAGTTCTGTGCGCAGGTAGCGACTTTCTTGCGTGTCCGCTGACTGACCTCACTATTGAGGATCTCATCCCACGACTGCCGCGCGAGGTTTCCCATCGGCAGGTCCGAGCGCACATTGCAGGCCCATACATCGGACCATGGATCGATAAAGGCAAAATCCTTTCCGGCGCTACAGGGAATAAGCCGATCATGCCCGAGGATCTTCTCGATCAGGCCCAGATTCAGATAGGCGCGGAACCAGTTCTTCGGCTTGTTGCTGCGCAGCATCGCCTCGATGAGCCCTTCGACCTGACGGGCAACGGCCTTGCGCTCATAGAAATAGTTGTCGTTCTTGTAGAACTGCCACGCATTGTGAAGCGTGGATGTCGCAAGCTCGTAACCTTCCTTCCGTGCGAACTCATAGACGTCCACGAGTTGATGGACATTCTCGTCCTGAATGACCATCGCAAAACCAAGGTCGGTCCCGCCCGCCTCCTTGAGCATGCGCAAGCCGGCGACTTTCGTCGCGTACCCATTCTTCTCGCCCCGAATGGCATCGTTGGTTGCCTGATCGCCTTCGAGCGAAAAGCGAACCTTGATGTTGGGATATTTCTTGATGATCGGCACCAACCGCTCGGGGTGCAGACCATTGGAGGAAATCTCCGTGATGCGGGCTTTCGGGTACACGACGTCAATGATCTCGCCGAGATCCTTGCGCAGCGTTGGCTCGCCGCCCGATACGTTGAGATTGTCAAAGCCGGACGGAAGCTTCGACAAGGTCTCAACCGAGACTTCTTCTTTCGGTTCGGTGGGATTCTTCCAGATGTAACACATCTGGCATTTCGAATTGCACCTGAAGGTGGAAATGACGGTGAGATCCATTCTACGCTCCAATCCGAGCGGGGGTTCTGACGACCGGTGCGATCAGACTCTCGTAGAGCGACTGCAGCGTCGCCCCGTGCTTTGCGAGCGAATACTCAGTCTCGACGATACGCCGCGCCGCCGTTCCGAATTTCGTTCGAAGACTTGCATCGTCCAGCAATGTCCCGATATGACGAGACAGTTCGCCAGTGTTCTTTGGCTCGAAGAGAAGTCCGGTTTCGCCATCCCTGACGATCTCCGGAATTCCGCCTATGCGAGAAGCAACAACTGGCTTTGCGTATGCCATTGCCTCAAGCACCGAGAGCGGGCTGTTCTCGTGGCACTCGGATGGAACGACGACGACCGATGCCCTCCTGACGCAGTCTTCGAGCGCTCGTCCGGTCAGGTGACCGGTGAACTCCGCCAACGGAAATCGCGACCGAAAGTCCTCGAGCAGCGGCCCCGTTCCAGCGACGACCAGCCGCCATCCAGCCCGGTCGGCCGCATGAGCCTGCAAGAGCGTCTCAACCCCTTTTTCGGGCGAAAGACGACCAAAATAGAGGATAAAGCGATCATCCCGATCCGAGGCTTCAATGCGGGATGCATCGATCCCATTGGGAATGTGAATGACCTTGTCGCCGCCATATCGCCGCGCCACGGCGTCGCGCATAAACCGGCTCGGAGCGATGAAACGGTCCACATGGAAGTAGCTGCGCTTGGCCGCATGGAAGCGAGCTTCCGCCCACAACAACGCACTGCGCCCAAGCGATCCATCCGCGCATCGCTTCTTCAGTAGCGACTCAAAGCGGCCATCTGCGCATTCCGAACAAAACTCGACACCATGAACCTGATTGTAGATCGGGCAGACCGGCTTGTAGTCGTGCAATGTAAGCACGACCGGAATTTTCATCCGGGATGCTGCGTTGATGATGGACGGCGTCAGTTGATGGTAGATGTTGTGGCAATGCAGAACATCAGGCTTCTCATCGCTGATCAGCTTGGTGACCTTGCGAACGGCTTCCTGCGAATGAATGAGTGAAATTGCTGATTTCAGTTTTCCGCACTTTGAAGTGGACCTGTACGATTTTTGAGAAACGAAATAGCTGGAGTAATCCGACTGGCGATTTCGCGGATCATGCATCGAGAACTCAATCACGTCGTTCTCGAAGCGCTTCATTAGATCGATTTCATCGAATAGGACGCCTTCGGCGCCGCCATTTCGAAAGAAGAACTTGTTGGCAAACAGGATTTTCATGGCTGCGCTGGCCGTCCGGACGTTCCGCCTGAGCGATTTCGTTGCTGCAATCGACCGAGAGTGGAGCTGATCGCGCGCCATGCAGCTTTGGGCGGCTGCTTATCCGGGTGAAAAACACGCGCGCCCGAGAGGACGCGACCGCTGTTCATCCTTCGCTGGTCGTCAGATCTGGACTCTCGGCGGCCCCGGCGTCTTGTGAGAGCAAAATTTGCTGCGGTGTTTGAGAGCACGCGCATCGTTCTCCCTGGCAATCGACGTGAGAAATCTCAGGCCGTGCCGAGGATATCTGTGGCCGAGGCGTCGATATTGACGACCGTCAAGTCACTGAAGTCGCTCGCAGATAGACCAAACAGCCTATGGATCAGGGGAATGTTCAGGCGGCGATATGAGCGATCAGAACCATATCGGCCCAGTGCAGAGATCGACGGATTACATGCGGCAAAGAGCGAAGCCGCTTGTGCAGGGGACTTAAATTTTGCTTCAGGGGGAGTGATTTGCGGTGAAGATAACGCTTCGCGGTACAAATATTCGGGTCATTGCAGCTGCAAGTGCGGTCAGTTGCTTTGTCCGAAATGTGCTGCTGACTTAAGGCGCGACCAGGTTCGCCAAAATCCGGCCTTGGTTCGGGCGAAATGGCTATCCATGACCGCTATCGTTTTGCCGCTGCTTGGGCATCGCGCAACCTGTTCGGCCATCAGGTTCATGAGATCGCATCGCCGATGGCGCATGGAATGCAGCACCCGTGATGTCCGCATTTCTGGAGCACGGGTGACGTAGATATTGTTCTTAAAGGATTGAGGCGTTGTCCGAGCATCGCGAGCCACCCGTTCTGTTGTCTGATCCCGGTCTTGTCGCGCTGGTGATGATGCTTCGCTTTCAGGGTCTTGGCATCGATCCTGAACAAGTTCGTCATCAGTTCCGAGGGACATCGATTGGCATCCCCGAGATGCTGCGCTGCGCCAAAGGTTTGGGTCTGAAAGCGCGCGCATTCACAACCAACTGGTCCCGGCTCGCCAAGACAGCACTGCCTGCACTCGCCGTTCTTCGCGATGGCAGGTTTCTGATCCTCGGCAAAGTTGCCGATGACAAAGCGATCGTGCTGGAGCCAGGACGTCCGCACCCGGTCGTGATGCCTCGCGCCGAACTGGAAAGCGCATGGGACGGACGGCTGGTTCTGATGACCAAGCGCGTCTCGCTGACCGATCTGTCCCGGCGCTTTGACATCACCTGGTTCTTCAGCGCGATCCACAAGTATCGCGCGCTTCTCAGCGAGGTGCTGGTCATCTCGTTCTTCCTGCAGCTCTTTGCCTTGATCACACCTCTGTTCTTCCAGGTCGTGATCGACAAGGTGCTGGTCCATCGCAGTATGAGCACACTGGACGTGCTGGCGATCGGACTCGTCGCGATTGCGCTGTTCGAAACCATTCTTGGCGTTCTTCGCACTTATCTATTTTCTCACACGACGAACCGGATCGACGTCGAGCTCGGCGCCCGCCTGTTCCGGCACCTGCTCGCTTTGCCAATCAGCTATTTCGAGGCACGGCGGGTGGGCGATTCCGTCGCCAGGGTACGCGAGCTGGAGAACATCCGTAATTTTCTGACCAGCTCGGGCCTCACGCTCATCATCGATCTGTTCTTTACCTTTGTCTTCGTGGCGGTGCTGTTTTTCTATTCGCCGCTGCTGACCTGGATCGTTCTCGCATCTCTTCCGGTCTATGTCGGCATTTCCGCCGCGGCGACGCCGCTGTTCCAGCAGCGGCTCGACGAAAAATTCAAACGCGGGGCGGAGAACCAGGCCTTTCTGGTGGAGAGCGTCGCCGGCATCGAAACGCTCAAGGCCATGGCGGTCGAGCCACAGATGCAACGGCGCTGGGAAGAGCAACTGGCCGGCTACGTCGCCGCGAGCTTCCGCGTGATCAGTCTTGGCAATGTCGCCAGCCAAAGCGTTCAATTCGTCAGCAAATTGGTCAGCGCGGCCATCCTCTATATCGGCGCAAAGCTGGTCATCGGCGGCGAACTGACTGTTGGCGAGCTCGTTGCATTCAACCTGATCGCTGGCCGCGTCAGCGCCCCCATTCTGCGCCTCGCACAAACGTGGCAGGATTTTCATCAGGCGCGTCTGTCAATCGCGCGTCTTGGCGACATCCTGAATACGACCCCCGAACCACTCTACAATCCCGGGCGTATGTCGCTGAGCGACATACGGGGCGAAGTTCATTTCGAGCACGTGAATTTCCGCTACCGGATCGATGGCCCGGAAATCCTGCACAACGTCAATCTGGATATCCCCGCAGGCCAGATTGTCGGCATCGTAGGCCCTTCCGGATCCGGCAAGAGCACGCTCGCCAAGCTCGTGCAGCGCCTCTACGTACCGGAAAGTGGACGCGTCCTGGTCGATGGTGTGGACGTTGCCCAGATCGAGCCTTCCTGGCTTCGCCGTCAGATCGGCGTGGTCCTTCAGGACAGCGTGCTGTTCAACCGTTCGATCCGGGACAATATCGCGCTGGCAGATCCTGGCACTCCGGCGGACCGTATCATCGCGGCGGCGACTCTCGCCGGAGCGCATGAATTCATTCTCAAGTTGCCGGAGGGATACGACACGATCGTCGGTGAGAGAGGCAGCAGTCTGTCCGGCGGACAGCGGCAGCGCATCGCCATCGCCCGCGCGTTGGTCACCGAGCCACGGATCCTCATATTTGACGAAGCCACCAGCGCACTCGACTACGAGAGCGAGCGTATCGTTCAACAGAATATGGCGCAGATCGCACGCGGCAGGACCGTTCTGATCATCGCGCACCGGCTCTCCGCTTTGCGACAGGCGGATCGCATCATCACCATCGAAAATGGCCGTTTGATTGAGGATGGTCCGCACGAGGACCTGATCAAGACAGGTGGACGATATGCAACGCTGTACCGCGTTCAGGCAGGTCTGCATGAAGCCCGCTAGCGAATCCAACATCGGTGATTGCTCGCCTTGTCGCCTTGCGCTGACAAGCATAATGGTCAGGACATCTTAGGCCATGGAGACGTTAGCAAGAGTATGGATGGACCCAGGCCTATGCGTGCTCGACATGCTGTTTCGGCTCAAAGGCATCGATGCAGGTCCCGCCGAATTGGATCAGCGCTTTGGCGACCGCGCGATCGACGTTCCGGATATGCTCCGGTACGCCAGGGAGAAAGGTCTCAAGGCTCGGTCGATCAAAACGACGTGGACCCAGCTACCAAAGCTGCCATTGCCTGGAATTGCCGTTCTGCGTGACAACGGCTTCCTGCTTCTCGGCAAGGCAAATGACTTCAGCGCCATCGTTCTCGCGCCGGATGCCGCACGACCAAGCATCCTCTCACGCGCGGAATTCGAATCCATCTGGAATGGTCGCCTGGTGCTGATCAGGAAGCGTGGCGCCTTCGCCACGCGCTTGCAGCATATCCGCAAGAGCTATGCGAAGCGCGCAGCCCATGGCTTGCAGCACCTGTCTGCAAGCACACGCGCGCTCGCCAAACCGGAGGCGGCCAAGGGAGCCGCGCAACTGGCCGTCACCGGCGCCGGCACCGCCGTGATCGATTTCGCTGATCGTGCGCGCAGGCTTGGTCGGGCAGTTGCTCTGCAAAGATCAGATAACGGCCGTCGCGCCGACGAGCTGGCTTTTTTGCCGGCAGCCCTCGAGATCGTCGAAACGCCACCCTCGCCGCTCGGCCGGGCGACGGCGTTCAGCATCATGGCCGTATTCGCGATTGCCTTGGTCTGGGCGAGCTTCGGCACCGTGGATATCGTCGCCGTCGCTCCCGGCAAGATCATTCCGGGAGGCCGCAACAAAACCATTCAACCGTTCGAAACCGGCGTGGTCCGCTCGATACAGGTTCATGATGGTCAGGCGGTCAAAGCGGGCGATGTCTTGATTGAGCTCGATCCCACCATGAATGCGGCCGAGTTCGAACGCTTGAAGAGCGACCTGTTGGCGGCTCGGCTTGATGTCTCGCGGTTGAAAGCGGCGCTCGCCGGGCAGGACGATCCCCTCACTGAGTTCGCACCGCCCGGCGACGCGCCCCCAGATCTTGTGCAAATGCATCGTCGCTTCCTTGCCAGCCAGACCGCCGAACAGAACGCCAAGCTCGCGGCCATAGACCGCCAGGTGGCGCAGAAAGAAGCCGAGCGCGCGACCATCCAGGCTTCTATCGACAAGCTCAAGGCGACACTGACTCCGCTGCAACAGCGCGTGGAAATACGCGAGCAACTCTACCAGAAGGAACTGGGGAACAAGCTCACATACCTGACCGAATTGCAGGATCTCGTCGGCCAGCGTCAGGAGGTTCTCATTCAGCAGAGTCGTTACAGCGAGACCGACGCCGCCGTTGCAGTGCTGATGGAGACACGGGCAAAAAGCATAGCCGAGTATGAACGAACGCTGTTCGATGATCTCGCCAAAGCCGAACAGAAGGCCGCCGCGCTGGCTCAGGATGTGATCAAGGCCGAACAGCGCACAAGTCTGCAAAAGCTGACGACGCCGATCGACGGCGTCGTCCAGCAGCTCGCCGTTCATACGGTCGGGGGCGTGGTGACGCCGGCGCAAACGCTCATGCTCGTCGTTCCTGCCGACAGCAAACTCGAAATCGAAGCTATGATCTCTAACCGGGATGTAGGCTTTGTCGAGGTCGGCCAGGACGCTGCGGTCAAGATCGATACCTTCAGCTTCACCCGCTATGGGATGCTACACGGCACGATCCTCAACATTTCCCAGGACGCCATCCCGCGCAACAAACCGCAGGATCGTGCCAACGAAAAAGCGCAAGGTGCAGAAACGGCAAGCAGCGAGCCCAAGGGTCAGGAACTGATTTACGCGGCGCGCGTATCGCTCGACCGCACGCAAATGGAGATTGAAAACAAACGCGTGAACCTGTCGCCGGGAATGGCGGTTACCGTGGAAGTCAAGACCGGCACACGCAGCATCATGAGCTATCTGCTGTCGCCCCTTGTCCGTTACAAGCAAGAAAGCTTGCGCGAACGATAAGCGCCACGAAGCAAACGTCGAGCGCTCAGAGGTGTCGGCTAGCTCTTTGATGGCTAGCTCTTCGATGGTTCGACCTGCGGTGCATCGATCTGCTTGAGCAGGCCGGCGTCCAACAGTGCCCGCAACGCTTGCTTGATCGTGTCCCACGGCAGGTTCGAGCGCGTCGCGATGTCGAGCAGCGAGGTCTTCCCGTCTGACATATTCAGGAGCCACAGTAGAGCCATCTGGTACGTGCCTGCCGATGTTCCACCGGTCGTTTTATAAAGTCCGTAACTTCCTAATTTCGGCTCGCAGAACGGTTTCACGTTCAGATAGCGACCATCGTGCTCCAACACGTCGATTGCGGTGAGCGCCTTGCTCAGGGATTCGTTTAGGGCCGGCGCGTGAACGAAATCGAGATTATCGGCCGAAAAGTGATACTCGGGATATTCTCCATGCGGAGTACGCATGAAACATCCGACCGGCAAATCGAACCCTGGTGAGCAATACTGCCGCTCGTCGTAGCCAAAGGGAGAGAACGGCTGCATTTCGAACGGGCCACCGCCCTGCTTGAAGACGTATGCCCAGGCCTTGTCGATATCTGCATTTCCGCGCCGGCTGAGCTTGTAGGTCGGCGCGCCCGCATCGCCGACGCCGGTCAGGACAAAGCCATGTTTCAGCTTGGCCAGATGGGCCTGATTCAGCGCAAGCCAGGTGATGGATCCGATCGTTCCGGGAATGAACAGAAACCGGTAGGTATAGTTCAGATCGAGATCGCCGAGATGCTCCGCAATCGCCGTGGCAACCGCAATACCGGACAGATTGTCATTGCACAGCGATGGATGGCACACGTGACAGGAAATGAGCACCTCGTCTGACGATCGGCCGATCAGCCGCAACTCACCATAAGTGAGATGACCGGGCTGAAGCGTGGAGTCGATGCACACCTCATACTCATCTTCGGGCAGCGCGAGCAATTGGCTGTGCTTGAGGCAAAACCCCCAAGTCGGATTGTAGTACGATGTACGATACGGAATCCAATCCGGCCGCTCCGGATCCGAATGCAGATGTTGCTTCAATTCAGAAAGACTTAACCGCGTATGGACCGGAACGCTGTAACTCAC
>JAFAFP010000123.1 GCA_023423415.1 Pseudomonadota bacterium
CAACACCCCCACCCGGTCGGCTTCGCCGACCACCCTCCCCCAAAGGGGAGGGATAAAAGAATTCGCTATCCTCTCCGGTCTACCTGCGCCGCTTTCTGCGAATCGTACCACCATGTCTCGGGAATGCCGCGCGCATATTTCGGCTTGCCCTGCGAGGGCCGGGCGAACGTGTCCCAATAGGCCAGCCAGTGCGAGGCCTTGTACCATTGCGGCACCCAATAACGCCCGGACCGGATCACACGGTCGAGCGCCTTGCAGGCGGTCACGAGTTCCGGTCGCGTCGACGCCGCCACGATCTGATCGATCAGCGCATCGATAACGGGGTCGGAGATGCCGGCGAGATTGTTGGACCCTTTGGTCGCCGCCGCACGCGACGAGAAATAGGAGCGCAGCGCCTCACCCGGCACGGTCGAAAAGCCGAAACGCTGGATCGTGATATCGAAATCGAAATCGTTGACGCGCGCGCGCAGCTGCACCGGATCGACGAGCCGGAGATTGGCCTCGATCCCGAGCACGCCAAGATTCTTGATGTAAGGCATATGGTGCGGCTGAAAGCTCGGCTCCTCGAGCAGAAACTCGATCGTCATGCGTTCGCCATTCGGCCCGACCCGTTTGCCGTCCTTGACCGGATAACCGGCCTGGTTGAGCAACTGGGATGCATGACGCAGCAGATTGCGGTCATTGCCCGAGCCATCCGACACCGGCGGCACGAACGGATCGCCGAACACTTCATCCGGCACCTTGCCGCGGAACGGCTCGAGAATTTTCAGCTCGGCCTCGCTCGGCTTGCCGACCGCCATCATGTCGGAATTCTGAAACACCGAACGGGTCCGGTCGTATGACCCGTACATGATGGTGCGGTTGGTCCACTCGAAATCGAACGCGTAGATCAGCGCCTCGCGCAATTGCGGATTTTTGAATTTCGCGCGCCGCGTGTTGATGAACCAGCCTTGCGCGCCGGATGGCGTTTCGTCCTTCAAGACCTCGCGCTTCACACGCCCGTCGCGAATGGCCGGAAAATCATAGCGCGTGGCCCAGATACGCGAGGTGAATTCCTCGCGGAACGCATAATTCTTGCCGGTGAACCCTTCGAACGCGACATCGCGATCGCGATAGAATTCGTAGCGGATCACATCGAAGTTGTGCAGGCCGCGCTGCACCGGAAGATTCGCGCCCCACCAATCCTTCACGCGTTCATATTCGATATAGCGGCCCGGCTCGAACCGGCCGACCTTGTAGGGCCCACTGCCGAGCGGAATGTCGAGTGTCGATTCCTCGAACGGACGCTTGTCGTAATAGGCGCGTGAGAAAATCGGCATGCCGGCGACGAACAGCGGCACGTCGCGCCCGCGCTTGTCCTTGAACCGTACAATGATCGTTTCATCGTCGGGCGCTTCCGCGCCTTCGAATTCGCGGAGCAATGAGACGATGATCGGATGCCCCTTCTCCTTCAGGAGATTCATCGTGAAGGCGCTGTCCTTCGCGCTGATCGGGCTGCCGTCATGAAACTTCAGGTTCGGCCGCATCAGGAAACGATAGGTCAGTCCGTCATCGGAAATCCTGACGGCTCGCGCCGCCAGGCCATACATCGAGTCCGGCTCGTCGGACGCCGATGTCATCAGCGTCGCGAAAGTCCGCTCCATGCCGAGCGCGGCGTCTCCCTTCAGGATGTAGCTGTTGAGAGAATTGAAGGTGAGGAAATTCTGGTTGTATTGCCGGGTCGCGCCGATCTGGGAAAACACCCCGCCCTTCGGCGCATCCGGGTAGACGTAATCGAACTGCTTGAAGTCCGCCGGATATTTCAAATCGCCGAAGGCCGATATGCCATGCGTCTCGCGACCAAGCCCCTCACCGGCTTGCGCACCTTGCGCAAATCCAGGAACGGATCGTCCGCAGGCGAGAACACCGGCCGCTCCGGCAGCGATGGTGAAAACCTTACGGCGCGTCAGCGACCTCACGAGCGGTTTCCTACTTTCGCAGCCTTGGCCGCATCCCACCACCAGACGGTCGGGAAGCCTGACATGCCGTATTTCGGCAGCGGATCGGGCCGTCCGAAACGATCCCAGCGCGCGCTGCGAATCTTGCCGTAGGTCCATTGCGGCACAACGAAATGATGCCACAACAGCACGCGATCGAGCGCCTTCGTGGCCGCCACCAGTTCTTCGCGGCTTTTTGCGAAGATGACGCGCTCGATCAGCGCATCGATCGCCGGATCCTTGATGCCGGCATAGTTTCTTGAACCCGCTTGATCCGCCGCTTGCGAGCCCCAATAGGCGCGCTGCTCATTGCCGGGCGACAATGACTGCCCCCAGGACGCAACGACCACATCGAAGTCCCAGTTGCGCAAGCGATTTTCATATTGGGTCGGATCGACGAGACGGATGGATGCATCGACGCCGACGCGGTCCAGCAGCGGCTTCCAGAAACCGACGACGCGCTCGAAGGTCGGCTGCGCCAGCAGAATCTCGACCGTCATCCTTTCGCCAGTCTTGACGTTGGTGAGCTTCCTGTCGCGCACTTCCCAACCGGCTTCACGAAACAGCCGCAGCGCTTCACGCAGGTTGCTGCGCATAGCGTCATTGTTGCCGCCGGTCGGGCTGGAATAGGCAGTCGTGAACACTTCGGCCGGCACCTTGTCCTTCACCGTCTGCAGGATTTCCAGCTCCAGCCCCTCCGGCAATCCGGATGACGCAAGTTCGGTGCCTTCGAAATAGCTGTTGATGCGCTTGTACTGTCCGAAGAAGATCTGCTTGTTCATCTCTTCGAAATCGAAGGCGAAGTTGAACGCGCGACGCACACGCGGATCCTTGAACTTGTCGCGCCGGGTGTTGAAGGCGAACGCCTGCATGATGCCGACATTGCGGATGTCGAATTCCTCCAGCACCACACGCTTGTCGCGCACCGCCGGAAAATCATAGGCCGTCGCCCAATCCTTCGCGCTGTTTTCCGTGCGCCAGTCCACCTGATCGGCCTTGAAGGCTTCCAATGCAACGGTGGAGTCGCGGAAATATTCGTAGCGAAGCTCGTCGAAGTTATTGGTGCCGAGATTCACGTTGACGTCGTTGCCCCAGTAGTCGGGCACACGCTCGTATGTGATGCTACGGCCGGGAACGAAGGACTTCACGCGATAGGCGCCGCAGCCGAGCGGCGGCTCCAGCGTCGTCTGCGAGATGTCGCGCTGACGGCCCTGCGCGTCCTTGCCTTCCCACCAGTGCTTCGGCAGCACGTTAATCTGGCCGACGATCTGCGGCAATTCGCGATTGCCTGCCTGATCGAAGGTAAAAGTAACCTCGCGCTCGCCGGTCTTCTCGGCCTTGGTCACGTGCCGGTAATAGGCCGAGAGCTGCGGATCGTGGGTCTTGAACGCATTGAACGAGAAGATGACGTCCTCGACCGTCACCGGCTTGCCGTCATGCCACTTGGCTTCGGGCCGGAGACGGTAGGTACAGCTTGTGAAATCGTCCGGGTAGCTGACCGATTCCGCCAGCAGTCCATATTCCGCCGACACCTCGTCGAGCGACGACGTCATCAACGAATCTGCCGTGTAGGTGATGGCGGCCGCGAGTTGTCCCTTCACGCCGGCGACAACGAAGTTGAAATTATCGAACGTGCCGATCGCCACCTGGCGCACCACGCCACCGCGCGGCGCTTTCGGATTGACGTACTCAAAGTGCTTGAAGCCGGCTGGATACTTGAGGTCGCCAAAGAGGGACAGGCCATGTCGCCAGCTATTGGCGGGAACCGAGCCAGAAGCCGAACCCTGTGCGGCGGCCTTGAGAGGCGCCAGGACTTCGAGAGTTGAAATGGCGGGAACTGCCAGCGCAAGGGCGCCAGCGTGGATCAGGGAACGGCGGGATAAATTCAAGGTCGGGCTCCGGAGCGGTATCGGACGGCGGAACTAGGCTGTCATCTATGTCGCTTTTGCGGATAACCCCACCCAAGAAAGATTAATTGCTGGCAATTTACCGTCTTTGGCGAACAAACCGGCAAGGCGGTGGATCATGCGGCCCTCACGAATCCTAAGCCATTGAGCCTACACTCAATTCTTTAACGTGCGCTCATGGCAGGCCGCATCGGGCTGCGACATGAACACTCAGAGCGGACCTCTCTTTGATGAGGCGGTTGGCGCTGTGGAGGTCAAACGCGCCTGCATCCGATCGGGTCCATCGGTAACGGTCTTGGCGTGAATCCGACCGCCGGTCGTGTTGATGGCCACGCGCAGCTTTGACGCACGCGTCAGCCGAAAGCAAAACGGCCGGGCTTTTGGCCCGGCCGTTAGAAACGATCCCGCAAGCGGGCCTTACTGCTGCTTCTCCGCGGCCGGTACCTGAGGCGCCGCCTCCGCGGCGGTCGGCAGCGGCGGCGGATTGTCCGACAGGCTGCGCAGATAGCTGATCAGGTCGGCGCGCTGGGCGGGACGGCCAATGCCTGCAAAACCCATGCTGGTGCCCTTAATGAAGGCCTTTGGATTGGTCAGGAACTGGTCCAGATCCTCATAAGTCCACTTGCCACCCGCCGCCTTCATCGCCGCCGAGAAGTTGAAGCCGTTGCGGCCATGTCCCTTCTCGTCGTTGACGATGCCATAGAGATTTGGGCCGACCTTGTTCGGACCGCCCTTCTCGAAGGTGTGGCAGGAGGCGCATTGCTTGGCGGCCGCTTCACCCTTCTTGGGATCGGCACTGGCCAGACGCACCGCGATCGGCTCGGCCGGCTCGGCCTTCGCCGGGTCGGCGCCGCCCGCCGGGGTCTCCGGCACGGCAATCTCATAGCCCGGCTTTTCCAGCTTTTTCGGGGTGAAAATCGCGCCGGCGGCAATATTGAGGGTCAAAACACCCAGACAGGTCGCCAGGACGGCGCCCATGATTTTGTTCAGTTCGAAGGAATCCATCTGGGCTCTCGTGAAGAAGCGGCCAACGGTCGATTAGAACCGCAAGAAGCTGCGGCGGGGCATGATTAGCCGGTTTGCGCGCGATCATGCAACCCGTATAAGCGGGCAGTCCCCGCGACCTTGGCATGACGGGGAACGCCTTGAAAAACCGTGTGAAATCTGATGGCGCGCCGTGACATCCTGATCCTCATTCCGGCCCGGATGGCGGCCTCGCGCCTGCCCGGTAAGCCATTGGCCGACATCGCCGGCAAACCGATGATCGCGCATGTCATCGCCCGCGCCGCGGCGGCCGGGCTCGGCGAGGTGATCGTCGCCACCGATTCGGAGCCGATACTCGCTGCGGTTGAGAAGGCCGGCGCCCGCGCGCTGCTGACCCGTACCGATCACGCCTCGGGGTCCGACCGCATCTTCGAGGCGCTCGATCTCGCCGACCCCGACAAGGCGGTGAAGATCGTGGTCAATGTCCAGGGCGACCTGCCGACACTCGAGGCCGCCGACCTGAAAGCCGCGGTGAAGCTGCTCGACGATCCGGCGGTCGATATCGCCACCCTCGCCGCCGAAATCGTCAACGACGAGGAGCGCTTCAATCCGAACGTGGTGAAGGTGGTCGGCTCCCCGGCCGGGCCGGACCGGCTGCGCGCGCTCTACTTCACCCGCGCCACCGCGCCCTATGGCGAAGGCCCGCTCTATCATCACATCGGGCTCTACGCCTATCGCCGCGCGGCGCTGGAGCGGTTCGTGACACTGCCTCAATCCACGCTGGAAAAGCGCGAGAAACTTGAACAATTGCGCGCGCTCGAAGCCGGCATGCGCATCGATGCGGCGATCGTGAAGTCGGTGCCGCTCGGCGTCGATACGCCCGACGATCTCGAAATCGCCCGCAAGCTGCTTTCAGGCTCTCATCAGTAAGTCAGCATTGACTTGTCAAATGCGCAAGGCGTAACGGAACTCGCATGACCAAGCAGAAAATTTCGTTTCAGGGCGAGCCCGGCGCCAATTCGCATATTGCCTGCCGCGAAGCCTATCCCGACCTCGAACCGCTGCCTTGCGCGACCTTCGAGGACGCCTTCGCCGCCGTGACCAATGGCGAGGCCGCGCTGGCGATGATCCCGATCGAGAATTCGGTCGCCGGCCGCGTCGCAGACATCCATCATCTGATGCCGCGCTCCGGCCTGCACATCGTCGGCGAATGGTTCCTGCCGGTGAAGCATCAACTGGTGGCGCCCAAGGGCGCGACGCTCGACGGCATCGAGACCGTCGAAAGCCACGTGCATGCGCTGGGCCAGTGCCGCAACATCATCCGCAAGCTCAAGGTGAAGGCCATCGTCGCCGCCGACACCGCAGGTTCGGCGCGCGAAGTCTCAGAGCGCGGCGACAAGCGCTGCGCCGCCATCTCCTCCCGCCTCGCCGCCGAGATCTACGGCCTCGACATCCTCGCCGAAGACATCGAGGACGAAGCGCACAACACCACGCGCTTCATCGTGCTGGCGCGCGAACCGAAATGGGCGGAAAGCGGCAACGGCCCGGTCGTCACCACCTTCGTCTTCCGGGTGCGCAACATCCCCGCCGCGCTCTACAAGGCGCTGGGCGGGTTCGCCACCAACGGCATCAACATGACCAAGCTCGAAAGCTACATGATCGAAGGGAATTTCTTCGCCACGATGTTCTATGTCGACATCGAGGGCCATCCCGACGATTACAACGTGTCGCTGGCGCTGAAAGAGCTTGAATTCTTCTCGCGCGAGACGACGATTCTCGGCGTCTATCCGACGCATCCCTATCGCGCGACTTTCAAGGAAGCGGCGGAGTAACGTACAAAAATCTTTCCGGGCGCGGCATCGTCCGTCCCGGATTGCGCGACGATGAGACAGCTTCTTCGGAGAGTCCCATGGTGAGCGAAACCGATCTGCGTCACCTGCGCCGTTGCGTCGAACTCGCCAGAGAGGCGCTGGAAGCCGGTGACGAACCGTTCGGTTCGGTGCTTGTTGCCGCAGACGGCAGGGTGCTCGCCGAGGATCACAATCGCGTCGCCTCCGGCGACCGCACGCGTCATCCGGAATTCGAACTGGCGCGCTGGGCCGCCGCCAACATGACGCCGGAAGAGCGCGTAGCGGCGACCGTTTATACATCCGGCGAACATTGCCCGATGTGTTCGGCCGCGCATGCCTGGGTCGGGCTCGGCCGCATCGTCTATGTCAGTTCGACGGAGCAGTTGTCGGCATGGCTCGCCGAACTCGGCGTTCCGCCAGCGCCGGTGAGCGCGCTTCCGATCCGCGCGGTGGCTCCGGGCGTCACGGTGGAAGGACCGATACCAGCCCTCGCCGACGCGGTGCGCGACCTGCACCGCCGCTTCTACAGCCGCACCTGATCAAGCAGCCGCATCTCACCTCTCCCCGTGAAGAACGGGGAGAGGAGCGCACTGTGCTCGTGGCACGCGCTCACCAATCAGATTGTCTGATTGTACTCGCCGACTTCCGGATGCGTGCGCAGCACGGAATCGACCGCCTTGAACATCTCGTGCATGCGCGCTTCCGATGCCGGGCTTTCGACCACGACCACCAGCTCCGGCTTGTTCGATGACGCACGGACAAGCCCCCAGGTGCCGTCCTCGACCGTGACGCGCACACCGTTAACGGTGACGAGATCGCGGATCGGCTGACCGGCAACCTTGCCGCCATCCGCCTTCGCTTTCTCGAAATGCTTCACCACCGCATCGACGATGCCGTATTTCTTTTCGTCGTCGCAATGCGGCGACATGGTCGGCGACGACCAGGTCTTCGGCAAAGCGTTCTTAAGGTCGCTCATGCTCTTGTCGGGATTGCGATCGAGCATGTCGCAGATCGCGATCGCCGAGACGAGCCCGTCGTCATAGCCGCGGCCGAACGGCTTGTTGAAGAAGAAGTGGCCCGACTTTTCGAAGCCGACCATCGCGCCGCTCTCGTTGACGCGGCGCTTCATGTAGGAATGGCCGGTCTTCCAGTAATCGGTCTTCGCACCGTTCTTCTGCAGCACCGGATCGGTGGCGAACAGGCCGGTCGATTTCACATCGACCACGAAGGTCGCGCCCGGATGCAGCGCTGAGATGTCGCGCGCGAGCATCACGCCGATCTTGTCGGCGAAAATCTCGTCGCCCTCATTGTCCACGACACCGCAACGATCGCCGTCGCCGTCGAACCCGAAGCCGACATCCGCGCCGGCATTGATGACCGCATCGCGCATCGCGTGCAGCATCTTCATGTCTTCCGGATTGGGATTGTATTTCGGGAAGGTGTGATCGAGTTCGCAATCGAGCGGGATGACCTCGCAACCGATCGCTTCCAAAATCTTCGGCGCGAAGGCGCGGGCGGTGCCGTTGCCGCAAGCCGCGACCACGCGCAGCTTGCGCTTCAGCTTCGGGCGATTGGTGAGGTCGGCAATGTACCGCGCAGGGAAATCGTCGATGAACTGGTAAGAGCCGCCTTCCCGCGTCTGGAATTTCGCGTTGAGAACGATGTCCTTCAAGCGCGTCATTTCATCGGGACCGAAGGTCATCGGGCGATTGGCGCCCATCTTCACGCCGGTCCAGCCATTGTCGTTATGCGAAGCCGTCACCATCGCGACGCACGGCACATCGAGATCGAATTGCGCGAAATAGGCCATCGGCGACAGCGCAAGGCCGATATCGCGCACCCGCATTCCGGCCGCCATCATGCCGGACGTCAGCGCCATCTTCACCGAAGCCGAATAACCGCGGAAATCGTGACCGGTCACGATATCGGGACGCACGCCCATCTCGTGCACCAGGGTGCCGATGCCCATGCCGAGCCATTGCATGCCCATGAGGTTGATCTCTTTGCCGAGCAGCCAGCGCGCGTCATATTCGCGAAAGCCCGTCGGCTTCACCATCGGCTGGGATTCGTAGGCGTAGGTATTGGGCGCGAGCTGTGGCGCGGGCTTCGGAAACATACACATCCTCAGGATTTGAAATAAGCGCGGGATCGGCAACATAGACCCCACTCATTGGAAATTGGTTGTCAAACATGGTCATTCCGGGGCGTCGCCAACGGCTCCGCGCAAAAAACGCGACCCGATGACTTCGCCCCGTGATCAACCGGGATCCTTTTTGCGGGCTGGAAGCCGCGAGCACCTCGTCGGCACGGTAACATGCACACTTGGTCTTGGATCGTGAAAAGTGCTCCCCGTCGATGGAGAGGGAAGCGCGAAGGCGGCGTCGGCCTGCGCAGATTTACCCGTTCGTGACCTCTTTCAGGAGCGCACTGGCCGCGAGCTTGCCGAGCGCGTTGCCCGCCAACGGACTGTCACCGGTCAGCATCTTCCGGTCCTGGTGGACTGCTCCGGAGATGTCCTTGTTCAATATCTCGAAGCCGAGTGTCTTCAGCTTTTCGCCGAACTTCCAGGTCAGGTGGCCCGGCATATAACCCATCTCAGGGGTTTTCGCGTCGAGATCGTCGGGGAAGGCGCATATCTTGTAGCCATTAAAGATATAGCTGTCCTTCGCCTTTCCCAAGCCTGCAGCGAGAAATGCCGCGGGCCCGTGGCACAGAGAGATCACGAACTTGTCCTTGGCGAAGGCCCATTCGAGGAGCGTCTTGACGTCCTTGCTTTCGGGCAAACCGATCAGGGCGCCATGGCCTCCGGGAATGAAGACGGCAATATAGTCGGAATGATCGCCCAATGCGTTTTCGATCACCTCCGACAGCTTCAGCGGCTTCTTGAACTGGTCGCGATACTTCACGAACTGCCCCTTCACCTCCTCGTCCTCCGACGGCATCGCCCACAATTCGAACTTCACCGGATTTCCGGACAGAGTCGCCACGTCGAAGGAGAAGCCGGCCCGATCGAGATGATACATCGGCAGAAGCGTCTCCACCGGATGGTTGCCGGTCGAGAACATCGTGCCGTTGTCGGTTAGCAGATAGCGCTCGTCGGCGCCGATCATCAGGATCTTCCAGCGTTCCCCCTTGTAAGGATTGGGATAGTCCGCACCGCTGAGGTTGGACTTCGGCGAGGTGAACCGGCTCAGGGAAAAAGGCGAGGGAAAAAACGCATTGTCCTCGGCGCGATCCCGGGTCGGACGCTTGTCGTCGGATTGAGGGCTGGCCATGGGTTCCTCCGCTGCTTGGTATGAAGGTCCCCCTCCTCAATCCTAGCACGGCGCTGCCACCCTTGAACCACTTGCCATCGCGTAGCGCCCGGAATTCGGTCGAGCGGTTCTTCAATCAAACACTGTCGCGGGGTCGCATTGCGCTACGACAAGCTCGCAGCCCATCACCTCGCATCCGTCCAGCTTGCTTTCCATTCAGCTATGACTGCGCGTAACGAGACCACGTCCTGGTCATTGCTCCAGCACAAGTTTACCGTTGGCATATTCAAAACGCTTGAGTTTTGTCAGGTAGGATAGCCCGAGCAGGTTCTCGCTCAAGGCATTCCCAGGAACCACCAGCGCCCGCACATTGCGGACGACAAGACCATTGATATCGACGCTGCGCAACGTCACCGGCGCAGCCTTCACCACGCCGTTGGCGGTCTTGACCTGCGCGGTGAAGTCATCGCGCCCTGGTCGGATGCCGAGCCGGCCCGCCTCGCGCTCGCTCAACGCCACGACCGAAGCTCCGGTATCCACCATGAAATCGACCCGGCGACCGTCAACCTGGCCACCGACCTGGAAGTGGCCGCGCGAGTCCTGTCGAATGGTCACGCTGCGACGCCCGGATGTCGCCGGAGCATTGCCGGTCGTGGCTGGCGACACGGTTGACGACGCCTTCTTTGCCGGCTGCTCGTACTGGCCAAGAAAGTTGCCAAACAGGCCAGCCGCCGCCAGCACCAAGGCCGCGAATACGATAATCGAACGCATATCAGGCCGCCACATGCCCCCGTGTGATCAGACCGGGAGCAAAGCACGGCAGCAGGAAACACCGCGCTAATGCGCAAGCCCACCGTCGCGCTATCGGGCCTCGTGGTCGCGCAAGACTGAATGCGATCGTTCAAATTTTAAACGTGCCGGACGACGCGGCTCTCGACCTGCCAGATCTCAAAAAACTTCGTCAGCACGCGCGACAGTGAAGAGGCTGACACCGCGCCGGCCCGCAATCGCATCTCGCGCGTCAGCACGTCCTGACGCGGACCGGCTGCGAGATTGGTGACGACCGCAAGACAGAGCACACGCAACCCCAGCCAGCGTGCGAGAATGACTTCCGGCACCAGCGACGCGCTGATCAGATCCGCGCCCAGCTTCTGCGCGATGCGCGTTTCCGCCGGCGTCTCGAATGTCGGACCAGGCAGCCATAGCAGCTCGCCCTCATGCGTTTTCCGGCCGAGGTGAGATGCGGCAAGATTGAACCGTTCGCGCAAATGACGGTCATACGCACCTATCATATCGACGAACCTGTGTTCCGCCGGCTCGCCAACCAGCGGATTGAGCCCCGTCAGATTGATGTGATCGGTGATCGCCATCAGAGTGCCGGGCTGAATATCGTTGCGGACGGCTGCGGCGGAGCCCGTCAACACGACCGCCTTCGCGCCAAGACGCTTCAGCGTTTCGAGCGGCACGCGCATCGCATTGATATCCCCGGTCTCATGATAATTGGTGCGGCCGCGAAACACCGCGACGCGCGCCGTTCCGATGATACCGAGCAGCAGTTCGTATTTCTGATCGGCGGCCGGCGTAGTGAAGCCGGGCAAGTCGGCATAGGGAATAACGACGGCCTGCGTCACATGATCGGCGATGGCCGCAACCCCAACACCAAGAACCAGGCCGACATCGATCGCTGCATCGCCGATCTGATCGCGGATGATCTCAACGCACTTATCCGCATCGTGAGACACGTTCATTCCGAAGAACCACTTCACAGAAGCACAATGACCTGTGCGCTTTCGCCCGACTGATAGAGCGAAATTCTTTAACGGCCACCTACCGAATCAGGTTCCAGGACGTTTGGCGCGACGCGTCGGCAGCGCGTGGGCCGGATCGTCGGGCCAGGGATGTTTGGGATAGCGTCCGCGCATCTCCGATTTCACCGCCGCATAGCTGCCCTGCCAGAAGCCCGGCAGATCGCGCGTCACCTGCACGGGCCGATGCGCCGGCGACAGAAGTTCAATCACCAGCGGCACGCGTCCCCCGGCAATCGCCGGATGGCGGCTGAGGCCGAACAGTTCTTGCACGCGAATGGCGATGGTCGGTCCGGCTTCCGCTTCGTAATCGATCGGGGCTTGTGTTCCGGTCGGCGCTTCGAAATGCGTCGGCGCTTCGGCATCGAGACGCCGCCGCATGGTCCACGGCAACAACGCCATCACCGCATTCGACAGTTCATCGGCGCCAAGGTCTTTCAATGCGACCTTGTCTGTGAAAAGCGGCGCGAGCCAGTCCTGTACGTTTGCCGTCAATGCCTCGTCAGACAAGTCTGGCCATTCATCGCCTTCAGACCTGCGAAGAAATCCGACGCGGTCACGCCATTGCTGAATGTGCTTGCTCCACGGCAAGCGGTGCAAGCCGGCGGCAGCTATCGCGCTCGCAAGCTTGATCGCGTTTTCGTCGGATGCTTCCGCCGGTGTGATTTGTTCCGAGAAGACGATCGCGCCAAGCCGTCGCGCCTTGCGCGCACGTAATGAGAGCGTTGCCGGATCGACAGTCACATCATCGCGCTGCGCGATGCGGTCGGCAAAGCGCTGCTCGATCTCCGCCTGCGAGATCGGCGCGGCGAGAAGAATGCGCGCCTGCGCCGCCTTGCCTGACAAATCCGCGGCGACGATGAACGGCTCACGCGCCAGCGACAAAGCCGGATCGAGCGTCGCGCCGCGTCCATTGGCGAGCAGGAAGCCACCCTGCCCACCGCCACGGTTCTTGGCGATGCGATCGGGGTACGCGAGCGAGAGCAGAGCACCGACGGAAAGATCGTCGTCATTCCGGGACGGCGCGATAGCGCTTTTGTCTTCACCTCCCCCTGAAAGGGGGAGGT
>JAFAFP010000152.1 GCA_023423415.1 Pseudomonadota bacterium
GAAGTTGTGCGGGATGAACGCGGCGCGCGCGACAGCGGCGATGGTGACGCCGTGATTGGTGCCCACAACAGAAAAGCGACCCGCTTCGAACTGCACGTCACGGTCGGACGCCTCAAGCAAATGAGCGGCGATCAGCCGGCCCTTCTCGATGATCTTGTCGGCCGCCACCGACAGCGCCGATCCGCCGACCGCGATGCTGCGAGAGCCGAACGTTCCTGTGCCGTAGGGAACAGCGTCAGTGTCGCCTTCGATGATCTCGATCTTGCCGACCGGAATGCCAAGACGGGTCGCCAGGATCTGCGCCATCGTCGTGGCGTGGCCCTGCCCATGATTGTGCGTGCCGAGCCGCGCGCGCGCGCTGCCGTCCGGCTCCAGGGTAATCGACGCGGATTCATAGAAGCCAGCCCGGGCGCCGAGCATCCCGGCAAAGCGCGACGGCGCAACGCCGGACGACTCGACGAAACAAGCGATGCCGATGCCGCGCAGACATTTGCGTTTCTCGCTCGTCGCCCGACGCTGTGCAAAGCCACGATAATCGGCGATCTTCAGCGCGCGTTCGAACACTTTCGGGAAATCGCCGCTATCGTAACTCGGACCGATCGGCGTCTGATACGGCATGACTCCGGAGGGAATGAGATTGCGGCGACGGATCTCCGCACGATCAAGCCCCAACGTGTCCGCAGCGCGATCGGCAAGCCGCTCCAGCACGTAACAGGCTTCAGGTCTGCCTGCACCGCGATAGGCGTCCGTCGGCACGGTGTTGGTGAACACGCCGGTGCATTCGACCGAAATCGCGGGCGTGCGGTACACACCGGCGAGCAACGCCGAATAGATCGCGCTCGGGATCGCGGCGCCGAAGGTCGAGACATAAGCGCCGATATTGGCAATGGTCTTCACGCGCAACGCGAGATAGCTACCGTCTCCATCCAGCGCGAGTTCGGCATGCGTCGCGTGATCGCGCGCCTGATAGTCCGAGAGAAAGCTTTCAGTGCGGCTGGCCACCCAACGCACCGGCCTGTTGGCCTTCAGCGCGGCCCAGGTGACGATGGATTCTTCCGGATAGAGCTTGCCCTTGTAGCCAAAGCCGCCGCCGACATCGGGCGCAATCACCCGCAGCCTGGCTTCGCTGATGTTGAGCTGTTCGGTGACCAGGCGGCGAATATGATGCGGCACCTGAGTCGAACTGTAGAGCGTCAGCTTGTCGAAACCGTTCGGCGGCACCGCCGTCACTGCCCGCGGCTCGATCGCCGCGCCGCCGATGCGGTGATTGATCAGGTCGATCTCAACGACATGCGCCGCTGCAGCAAAGCCCGCCTCAACCTTTGCTGTATCACCTCGTACCCAACGAAAGCAGATATTGGATGGTGCAATAGCGTGCAGCCCCGGAGCCTTCGGCGACATCGCAAGACGGCCATCGGTCACAGCGTCAAGCGGCTCGTATTCGACCGCGACCAGCTCGGCGGCATCCTGCGCAGCGACCAGCGTGTCGGCGATCACAATCGCAATCGGCTCGCCAACATGCCGCACAGTGTCACGCGCCAGCGCGTAGCGTGCGGGTTCGGCCATCGGCGTGCCGTCCGGCGCCTTGATCGCCCACATCGCCCGCATCGGGCCAATGCCGTCTGCGGCCATGTCGGCGCCGGTGAGAACAGCGATGACACCCGGCGAAGCCAAGGCGGCGGCAATATCGCTGCCAAGCAGCCGCGCATGCGCGTGCAGCGACCGCACGAACACCGCATGCAACGTGTCTGGAATGTGGAGATCGCTGACGTAGCGACCGGCGCCGGTGAGAAAGCGCGGATCCTCAACACGCCGCACCGGCGCGCCAATGCCTTCGCGCGCCGCGATCGAAAGATCGGCTGGACCAGTATCGCCGGTGAGATGGTCGGCCATGAGCCGCTATTGCATCTCCTCGCGCAGAACGTCGAGCTTCTCGAACACGACCTTGTCCGACACGATGAAGATATCGGCTTCGCCCTCGAGCGCCTGATGACTCGCCCATGACCAGGACGGAATGGTGAAGACGTCGTTCTTCGTCCACTCGAATGTCTTGTCGCCGATGGTCGAGCGGCCGGAGCCGGCAACGACGAGGCAGATCATGCTGTAGGCGCCGCGTTTCGGACGGGTCGTGACATTCTTCGACAACCGCATCGCATAGCAGTCCAGCGTCGACATCACGGCGCCGCCGGTTTCCGGATTGACGTAGCGAAGCAGCCGCGATCCGTCGGCACGAGCCGGGATCTCGGACAATGTCTGTCGTGTCAGTTCGCCTGAATAGTGATATTTCGGCGAGCTTGGTTCATGCGTCGGCGCATCGGCGAGGGAAAGGCCCGAGGCGCGCCAGCGGCGCTCGTCGCCCTCATCGACCTTCCAGAACTCTTCGTCCTTCGGATTGCCGGGCTCAAAGAAATGCGCATTCAAACCACGCAGCAACGGCATATTCGCCGCATCGAACCAGATGATCCGGTTCTTGCTCGGATTGACATGGCCGTGCCAGGCCATCGGCGGCGTCAGGATCAGATCGCCGGCTTTCATCTCGCACCAGCGCCCGTTGACGATGGTTGCCGCTCCATCCGCCTGCGTGGCGAAGCGGATCGCGGCGCCCGTATGCCGATGCGGCCGCGCCTGCTCGCCGGGATCGAGCACAGTGAAAGCGCCCAGCATGGTGCCGGTCGTTGCCGTTTCCTGTCCGAAATTCGGATGCGACATGATCAGCGCGCGGCGCTCGATGTCACCGATGGCCACCTCTTTGACCGAACGATGCAGCAACTCTTCCGTATCCTTCCACGGCCAGTGATGCGGCGTATCGGCCGGCATCGGCTGGAACGGCGTGATGCGCTTGTAGCGGTCCCAAAGCGGGTGCAGCGCCTTGGCCTCGACTTCTGCAATGAACGGCGATCCGGCGCCGACTTCGGCTGCGGGTGCATGGGCCATGAGACTCTCCTCGGTCTGTCATTCCGGGACGCGGGCTAAAAACCCGCGAGCCCGGAATCCAGAAACATCATTCGTATTCTTCTCTCTGGGTTCCGGTCCGCCTCGCAGCCAGGTTTACGCTGGCTGCGTACGCTTGCGAGCGACGGAATGACCAGTTTGTTACTCGCGATCAGCCCTTCGGCAGCTTCTCGTCGACGTTGGTGCTGTCAATGATGACATGCTTGATGAAGACCTGCGGGTTCACCTTGTCACCCTTCAGATATTGCGCGAGCACATCGACACCCATGCGGCCCCATAGGACGGGGTTCAGTTCAATGGTCATGCCGAGATTGCCCTCCTTCAACGAGCGCAGCGCCGGCGGCACGCCATTCATGCCGGTGACCAGGGTCTGGCCCTTGCGGTTCGCCGCAAGCACCGCTTGCGTGGCGCCGAGCGCGACGTCATCGTTGGCTGTGTAGATGGCTGCGAGATCCGGGTTGGCGACCAATGCGTCTTCGGTGTTCTTGAGGCCACGCTCGCGCGTCAGCGGCCCGTCGGTCTTGAACACGACCTTGATGTCCGGGTACTTCGCCATCACCTCGTTATAACCTTCGGCCAGATTGCGGAAGGTCGGCGCGCCGGACGGACCAAGCAGCATCGCCACCTTGCCCTTGCCGCCGATTTTCTTGGCGGTCCATTCGGCAATGTCGCGACCGATCTGCTTTTCGTCCATCGCCACGTGCAATGTCTGGTTCGGCGAGGTCGATCCACGCGCAACCGATACGATCGGCACCTTGCCGGCAGCGGCGGCGTCGTAAGCGGCGTTCACGCCGGTCGCATCGATCGGCGAGATCAGGATGCCCTTCACGCCACGCGCGACCAGATCCTGCACGCCGTTGATCTGCTTGAGCTTGTCTTCGTTCGACGAGACCGAGACGACGTCCCAGCCAAGCTCAGCAGCCCGCGCCCGGACACCGCGCAGCATGGCGATGTAGAACGGGTTGTCGTCCTGCGGGAAGGCGACGCCAATCGTCGTCTTGCCTTGTGCCTGTACCGGCGTCGCCGGAACGGACAATAAACCGGCCGTGGCAAATGCAGCAGCAAAGAACAGTCCAAGCTTTCTCATTGTCCCTCTCCGTTAACGCTTCAAATCAAGTTGCAACCTAACGTTTGGATCGCAAGCTATCGGCCGCGGCGGCCGCGATGATGACCGCGCCGATGGCAACACGCTGCCAGTAGGAATCGACGTTCAGAAGATTCAGGCTGTTGCCGAGAATGATCATGATGAACACGCCGATCACGCTCTTGTAGAGCGTGCCCTCGCCGCCATGCAGTGCGGCGCCGCCGAGCACCACCGCAGCGATCGCGGTCAATTCGTAAAACTCGCCGGCGGTCGGCTGGCCCGACTGCAATCGCGCCGCCAGCATTACGCCGGCAACGCCGGCCAGTGCCCCGCAAACCACATAGGTCGAGGCGGTGATGCGCGCGGTCGGAACGCCCGACAGATACGCCGCCTCACGGCCGCCGCCGGTCGCATAAACTTGCCGGCCGAACGGCGTCGCATGCATGACCCAGGATAATACAATGAGCAGGATGATCGGCACCCACACCAGTGCGTGAAGGCCGAGAATCCGCGTCGAACCGAAGGCGACGAAGCTCGATGGCAGACCTTCCGGACCTTCGATCGGCGCTCCGCCGGTGATGAGAAACACCACGCCGCGCACCAGCACCATCGTTCCCAGCGTGGTGATGAAGGGATTGACCTTGAAATACGCGATGATGACGCCGTTGACGAGACCGACGAGCGCACCGGCGAGAATGCCAGCCAGGACACCGGCGGCAATTCCGGCCTCCAGCATCACCATCGCCGCAACGCATCCGGACAAGGCGGCAGTCGAGCCGACCGACAGATCGAAGCCGCCGCCGATGATGACGAAGGTCATCCCCATGGCGATCACCGCCATGATCGATGACTGCACCAGGATGTTGTTGAGGTTGATCGGCGACAGGAAGCGATCGGTCAGCATCGTCGTGACGACGCACAACAGGACCAGGGTGATGAGCGGAATCTGTCCCAGCAAACGCGACGATTGAGCTTTGGACAGATTCATGATCCGCGTTCCCCTCCGATGGACGCGCGCAGGCTGCCCTCGTCCATACCTTCCTTCCGTTCGATCCGATTGATGATGCGCCGGTTGCGAACCGCGAGAACCGAGTCGCAGATGCGTGCAAGCTCGGCGAGATCGCTCGAACTGACCAGCACGCCGCCGCCGTCCCGCGTGAATTTCCGGATCAACGCATGCACATGCATCTTGGCCGCGATGTCGATGCCATGCGTCGGCTCATCCAGCAGCAGCACCGAGACGCGGCGCGCCAGCCATTTGGCGATGATGACTTTCTGCTGATTGCCGCCGGACAGCGAACCGACCCGCAGGTCGGGACGTCGCGGACGGATATCCAGCAGTTCCATCAGTTCGTGGACCAGCGCATCGCCCTTGCGACGATTGATCCAGAACGGATTGTTGTCGCGCACAATGCTCGGCAGGAGAATATTGTCGCGCACCGACTGGTTCATCACCAGGCCGAGCGCGCGTTCGCCCGGCACGAAGCCGACATCGGATGAGATCGCATCTTTGGGCCGCACGAAACGCGTCTGCTCCCCGCCGGCCAGTCGCACCGTCGCGTGCTCGCGCCCGGCGCCGAACAGGCGGCGCATGATCTGATCAGTCCCGCTGCCCAATAGTCCCGCAAGCCCCACCACTTCCTTGGCGCGCACCGTCATCCGGTCGCTTCGCTGGTCGGTCTCTTCAATCAAGGTCTGTCCCGGCTGCGGAGCATCGCCGAACTCCTCATGCGCCATCTTGCCGGTCATGCCCTCGATCAGGTCTGCCGTCGTGAAGGCACCACGCTGCTTGACCGCAACAATCCGGCCATCGCGCAGGATGGTGCAGCGATCGGCCAGCGTTACGATCTCATCGAGTCGATGCGAGATGTAGATGATCGCGGTGCCTTGCTGCTTCATACGCTCCAGCACTTCAAACAGCCGCGCGATTTCCCGGTCCTCGAGCGCCGCTGTCGGTTCGTCGAGAATGAAAACCTTGCAGTTCAGCCGCAAAGCTTTGGCAATCGCCACCAACTGACGCTCGGCAAAGCTCAGCGACTGCACCGGCCGATCGAGGTCGGCCTTGAAGTTGAGCTGATCGAGATAGATCTGCGCCTCGTCGCGCATGCGCTTGCGGTCGATGCCCGGCAGGATACCGAACAGACGCCGCAACGGCAGGCTGCCGAGCGCAATATTCTCTGCGATCGACAAGGCCGGCACCAGCCGCAGCTCCTGCGGAATGGTGACGATGCCGGCGAGAATGGATTCCCGCGGGTTGTTGAAGCTGTGCTGTTGCCCGGCAATTTCGATGACGCCGCTATCGGCGCGATGCACGCCACTCAGGATACGGATCAATGTCGATTTGCCGGCGCCATTCTCGCCAACCAGCGCGTGGGTCTCTCCCGCATTCAGGGAGAAATCCACATTGTCGAGCGCCCGCGTTGCGCCAAACGTCTTGGTCAGGCCAGCAACGTTGACGGCGACGCGCGACATCAGAACATTACCTGTCGGCAGCGTACATCGACAGCCACGTCAGCGCTCCTGCATCCAGCGTGTTGCCGCTCTCACCCACACTCCATTCGGAATGCCGCTTTCGTAACTGGCGCCGAGATGGTCACAGTCGGGCAGCACAAGCTCCGAAACATCAACCCTCAGCACTTGCAGTTCGGCGATGAACCTTACGGCCTGCGCGCGAAGGTGCGGGAAATCCTTTTCACCGTAGGCAACAAGGAATGGGGGCGCATCAGCCCGAAGGTGGGTCACTGGCGCAGCATTTCGTTCGCCGTCGTTCTCCTCCGGACCAAGAAATCGCGGCCGCATCGAAAGACCGGAGTCTGGACCGAAGACGTAAGTGCCTGAGATCGGCAGCGCGCCGCGGATCACGTTGGCGGGCAAACCGCGCGACGCGGTCCAGTCGCTGCGCAAGGCTGCCAACGCAGCCAAATGTCCACCGGCAGAATGTCCGCCAACAAAAATGCGGTCCGGCTTGCCGCCATATTCCGCCGCTCCGCGATGGACCAGCGCAATGGCGTCAAGCACATCATGATAGCCATTTGGAAAAACGTGCTGCGGTGCCAACCGGTAACCCGCAGTCACAAACGTCACCCCATGCGCCGCCAAGGCCGGCGCCATAAACAGCATCCATTCCTTGTAGCCATTGGTCCAGCCGCCGCCGTGCAGCGCGACGAACACATCGCCGCTGGGATTCTTCGCCGGAACGATCGTCAGCGCCTGATAAGGGTCATCGCCATAGGCGATTTCCACGCCGTTCACGCCACGTCCCAGACGTAGCACCTCGTCGTGATACTTTGCGCCAATCGCAGTGAACGGCTCCTGCGCCGGATACTCACCTGGTAACACGCAAGCCCCTCATTGACACCGGCACATTCCCCGCGCGCCGGCGCATACGATGCAGCATTCCCACCGGCACATCCGGCTGTTGAAATACTCAACGTCAAGGAGAGCCCTGTCAATAGTGAATGGTATTCATTTATCCGACAGGCCTGTCTTCATTTTGCGCTGCGGCATAGCGCGAGACGGGGTCATGCGACGCGACGTTTTTGCCACGACACCCTTCGATGCTCTCGCTGACTCGCCGGCAATCATCAGCTTCATGATGGCGGCAATTTCACTCATATCCGAGCGCGTTCCGCCAACATGATGTCGAACCACAAACCCATCAAAGGTCATCAGAAGGATGTGAGCGAGCCTGTCATTCTCGATGAGCCCCTGCCGGTCAGCAGGCAGGGCGCGGGACAGCAAACTGGATAACGCCGCTTCGGAGCGCGACAACAAGTCGCTGCGAAAAGGCTCATCCCTATCGGTCGTCGAAACCGCCTGCATCAGATTGTTGGCGAATCCGTTGTCCTCGACAGGCAGCTCGATCCACACAGTCCGCACGATATGCAGAAGCCTCTCGTCGGCATCGTCGATCGTCGCCAGTTCGCGCTCCAACTGCCCCAATCGCTGGTTCAGCCACGGCTCATACACCGCGTAGAAAATCTCGAACTTCGAGCGGAAATAGACGTACACGTTGGACGGCGCGATGCCGGCGGCGCGACCGATGTCGGCGACCGATGTTCCAAGATAACTTTGCGTGCGAAAAAGCTTGTAGGCGCCATCGACGATGGCGTCGCGAACGTGAGCTTTTTTGACCTGAGCCATTAATCAACAACAATCTGCGTCAGCCGAAAATCTGAGCGACGCAATGTTCTTGATTTCGACCCCTCGGGCAATCCGATTCTGAAGAGACGGAACGTCGTCTGATGAACCGCCCTCCGGTCTGAGTCGGAAAAGCGACATTCCACGATCGGCAGCGCTGACCCTTGCTCGATCGGCTATCGATGCATACCGCAAACAGGCAATACGCGAGCCTCCTCATTTTCAATGAAGCTTCGCGCGGGCTCCTCATTCACGTCACACGGCTGCCAGCATCCCCGCGCTACGACTGATCGTAGTTGAACAAGCCGCCCGTTATCACCGCGTGGTTAACGCGAGCGGTACGATGTTATTTACACATAGAGGGCGGACAATCACAGAGTATCGAATCCATCATGTTTTTCAGATGACTACGACTACTTCTTCGGATTAACCATCGTAAACGTCGGCACAAGACAACCGCACGGGAGACGGTTAATATTGAGTTAATAGCGACGGATAAATTGGAAGTGCGGCAACCATGTACGCGTCCCTTCAAGTTCCACCTGATCTTGGCAGGACGGATCGCAACAGAGGCCCCCGGAGCGATCGTCCCGAATATCAACGGCATCTCTTGAGCGCGAAATCGCTGTCGGTTGCCGATGTCGATCGCCTCTGCCGGACAGCAGAGGATTTCGAATTAGGCGCGCTGCCGTCGGCCGACGTCATCGGAAAGACGGTTGCGCTTTTGTTTTTCCAACCGAGCACAAGAACTCGGATGGGTTTTGAGGCGGCGATCGTGGCGCTGGGCTGCCATCCCATCGGGATGGAGAATATGGCAGCGTCGCGCTCAAACGTGCGGACGGGCGAGTCGCTCGAAGATTGCGCGGCTGTGATATCGCGGCTGTCCGACCTGATGGTTGTCCGGCATCACGAATCCGGCGCGGCAGACCGTATGGCGTCAAAATCGCTAAAGCCGGTAATCAACGGGGGCGACGGATGGAACGAGCATCCGACCCAGGCGCTGATCGATATCTTTACGCTGCGGCGCGGCCTCGGCACGATCCGCGGCAAATCGATCTGCTTCGCGGGCGATCCGCGTGGACGCACCGTGCGATCCCTGGTGCAGTTGCTCCGTTTCGAGAATCCGCGGGAAGTGGTCTTCTGTCCACCACCACATTACGACGTGCCCGAAGACTTGTTGACGACCCTAGCCGAACATCAGATCCGATGCCGCGTTGTGCAGAATATCGATGTTCCGCTTCGCGAAAGCGACGCGATCATGATGGCCCCCTATGACATGTCCGATATCGGCGAACCTGCCGCTTCAGGTTACATTTCGCCGCGCATGACACCGGAGACGCATCAGCTGACCGCCGACCGCATTCTTCAGGCGAACTCAAAGACGCAAATCTACCATCCGATGCCGCGGCTCGATGAAATCGATCCGTCCTGCGATGACCTGCCCAACGCCATGTACTTTGAACAAGTCCGGCTCTCGAAGTTCATGCGGATGGCGGTGCTGAGCGAACTCCTGGCGATCGGACGTTACACATAAGCGCGGGGGATTATCGGCCCCCGCCCGTCGCTGTCCTCAGCGTATCCGTATCGCAAGGTGTATCGGGGCCGGGCCATTCCAGCGCCCAAGCCGGAATGATCGGTTTGCTGATCACGCGCCGCAATCGCGAGACGCGGAGCGGCTTGCTGAACAGATAGCCCTGGATCGCATTGATGCCGAGACCGCGCATGTAGTCGAGCTGCGCGGTCTTTTCGACGCCTTCCGCGACCAACTCGATCTGAAGATCCTTGGCGGTCTGCGCGATGCCTTTCAGGATCGCCGCGGTGCGCGCCGATTGCTCCACGTTCTGCGTGAATTTGCGGTCGATCTTGACCTTCGAGAACGGGAAGTCGTTCAGATAGGCAAGCGAAGCAAAACCCGTTCCAAAATCGTCGAGCGAAATACCGATTCCGATTTCACGAAGCTCCTCCAGGATCGCCAGCGTCTCCGCGGTGTCCTCGATCAGCACGGTTTCCGTGATCTCAAGCTCCAGACGCCGCGCCGCCAGACCGCTTCGCTTAAGCGCATTCGTTACGATGCCGACAATCTCGCGGCCGTTCTTGAACTGCAGCGGCGACAGGTTGACGGCGACCTTAATGTCGGAGCCCCAGTTGGTCGCTTCGAGACACGCATTTACCAGCACCCAGCTTCCCAGACCGGAGATGAGTCCCGTTGCTTCCGCGATCGGAACGAATTCAGACGGTGGAATCTCGCCCAATGTCGGATGCTGCCAGCGCAACAAGGCTTCGCAGCAAATGGCGCGGCCAGACCGCGGATCGACGATCGGCTGATAGCGCAACTCAAGCTCGCCTCTATCGAGCGATGCTTGCAAATCCTTCTCCAGCATCACCCGCTTTTCGTATTCATCCGACAGTGCGGACGTGTAGGACACCACTTGCCCGCGCCCTCGCCGCTTCGCCTCGTAAAGCGCAAGGTCGGCGTGCCGCAGTAGCATATCGACGTTCTGCCCATCGCGCGGCGCGATCGCATATCCGATGCTGGCGCCGCAGCCGATATTGGACATATTCATCTTGAACGGGCGGTTCAGGCTATTCAGGATGTCGCTGGCGATGATATCCGCGCCCGCTTCATCGACATCCGTCAGAATGACCAGAAACTCGTCGCCGCCGATGCGCGACACCTCGCTCGGCGTATTGATTGCACCTTTGATCCGTTGGGCGGCCTCGAAGAGAATGGAATCTCCGGCGGGATGCCCCAGCGTGTCGTTGATGTCCTTGAATCGATCGAGGTCGATTGTGATCAGGACCGCATTTCTGTTCCTGTTGATCTCGCCGGTGATCTTCTCATTGAGAATTTTCAGGAAGTAATCGCGACTCCAGAGTCCCGTCAACGCGTCCTGCTGCGCGACGCGCTCGACCTGTTTGTACGCATAATGGCGCGCCACGATATTCTCGAATACCGTCCGGCTGATGAGCATGGTGCTGATGTAGAGCGTGGCGATGAACAGCGCCAAGGTGACGTGAACGACATCAAAATGAAGAAACAGCGCAATACAAAACGGCACGCATGTGAGGCTGATCTGACCAATGGTGATGATCGGCCGGCTGGCGTTCCTGGATGAGATGCCGGCGATGTATCCCATCACGCAGCAATTGATGAGGCTTTCCACGTCCTGGCTTGGATGAACGATGGTGGTATAAGCGCCGATGACACCGACGAGCGCCGAGAACGACCAGGCACCAACCAGCGCAACGAATTCCCATCGCCGCGCGGAAGCTTTCGATTTTACCTTTCCGGCTTGCTGAAAATAAAGGTAGCTGGCGCCGCTGCGCCAGACGCCGACCAGCACAAACGAGATCACCACATAATTATAAAACGGATCTCCGCTCAGCGAACGTGCAATGAACGTTACGCCGATCGCAGCCAATGTTGCCGCAAGAATTGATTTCGGAGTGCTGTAGAGCGCGCCGACGAGTTCCGAATAGATAGTTTGATCAAGAACTTGGGCCTGGGAACGATTGCTCGTTTCCGCGCTGGCCGATATGAGCCTGTCCATCAACGCCGGTATGAGAATATTCACTCCTGGGACGAGACAATAGTCAGTATTTCTTAAAGAACGCTCCGATATTCGCGCGCAAAAGTAGTTACTTCAAGTTCAGCCGAATGAACCGATGATTACCGGAACCCGGCACGTCGCGCGGCAAGCATGGCGATGAGGCTCACGATGCCTGCGAATGTGAGATAGAAACTCGGCGCCAAGGGGCTGCCGGTCACCTTGATTAACCAGGCATTAATGAACGGCGCGAACCCGCCGAACAGCGCAACGCCAAAGGCGTAACTGATCGACAGGCCGGTGGTGCGCAACCTTGTCGGGAACAATTCCGACATGAACGCCGGCAGTGAACCCATGTAACCGGCCATCAGGACGCCCATGATGCCCTGGACCAGGATCAATGTCTGCAACGTTGGCGAGGCGACCAGCCACACAAAGAGAGGATAAGCGGCAAGCGTCAGAATGATGGCCGACACAATCGCGACTGGCGTGCGGCCGATCTTGTCGGACCATGCGCCGAACATCGGCAACAGGACGAGTTGAATGGCGCCGGTGATGAGGGTGGCGATGTAACTGCCTGAGGCCGGCAAACCTAATTGCCGCGTCGCATAGATCGGCATGAACAGAATGGTGTACATGGCCACCGTGCACAGAATCACCGATCCAAGCGCGATCGCGAGCATCTTTTGCGCGTCAACGAAGGTCTCGCGAAGCGGCGCGGCGCTCGTCTCCGACGAGGTGAATTCTTGCGTCTCGTCCAGGTGTCGCCGGATGTAATAACCGACCGGCCCAATCAGCAGGCCGGCGAAGAAGGGAATGCGCCAGCCCCACGCTTCGATCTGATCCTGAGTGAGAAAACCCGTGATCGCCGCACCAAAGCCGGTGGCGAGGATGGTGGTGACGGCCTGGCTTGCGAATTGCCAGCTTGCGTAAAAGCCGCGACGCTTTGGGTTTTGTTCGGCCAGGAATGCGGTGGCGCTACCGAATTCTCCTCCCGCCGAGAATCCCTGAATAAGACGACCCAGGACAACCAGAAACGTGGCGAATATCCCGATCGAGGCATAAGGCGGCGCAAAAGCAATGACCGCCGTTCCCACCATCATCGCCGACATTGTGACGACAAGAGCTGTCTTGCGCCCGTACTGATCGGCAAAACTGCCGAGCACAATCGCACCAAGAGGGCGCATGAAGAACGTAACGCCGAAAGTCGCAAGCGAAAGAAGCAGCGCAACCGAATCGTCTGCACCGGAAAAGAAAACCTTCGCGATCACGCCAGCGAAAAAACCATAAATAACGAAGTCAAACCACTCAAGGGCGTTGCCGATTGAAGCGGCGACGATTGCACGCCAGTTGTGGCCATGCTTGGCCTGCGCGTGAGCAATCGGAGTGGTCATTACGATTTCCCGCATCGCGCTCTCCGAGTGAGCTCTGGGTCATAAACGAAATAACTGTCTGCAGAGTATCCGGATGGGATGAGTAGGCGACGCGCCCGCAATTTCAGGTTGCAATGATTTGCAGCCGATCTTTCGTCAGTCGTTTGGATTGCCCAGACATGCGAAAGACGCTTCACCGTGGCCGCACCCGCGTTTAGACGGGGACATCCCTTTGGTTACTTAAAACCCAAGAGGTCCCATCACATTCAATAAGAATGCGCATGCGGCCGCTAATATTTACCTAATAAATGATGGGAATTAGCGTTGCTGATTTTTTGGTGACTTCGCCTTTCCGAACGCGGGCACATATACCATCGTACGGCTGCTTCTGATGGTTGTTAACGGAGTATTATCCATAATCGGGGGATGAATGCGGCTGATGCAAACCACAGAGCTCCCATGAAGAACGGCACCGTCAATCTCCGCGATTTGACGATCCTGATCGCCGACGCCGGCTCCTATACGCGCCGTGTCGTTTACGGCATGCTGCGCGGCTTCGGCGCCAACAGAATCCTTGAAGTTGGTGACGCCGGCGGTGTGCTCGCCGCCCTGACGCATCAGAAGATCGACATTCTCATTCTCGACGCAAAGTTGCCGCCCCACGACGGGCTCGCCGTCACGCATGCGATCCGTCGCAACTCCGACAACGAGAATCGTACCCTGCCGATTCTGATCATGACCAGCGATGCGCAACAGGGAGCGATCAAGAAGGCACGCGACGTCGGCGTCAGCATGGTGGTGGCGAAACCGATGTCGCCGACGACGCTTTATGATCGGCTGGCCTGGGTCGCCTTCGATCGGCGTCAATTCATCGACTGTCCGACCTATTTCGGCCCTGACCGGCGTTTCAAGATCGAAGGTTATCCAACGGGCGTCGGACGACGGGCCAGCGACAAGAGCATCGAAATCGGGGCGATGACCGAACCCAATCTGGATCAGGACGACATCGACAGCTTGTTCATGGCCGCCCGGGCAGGACAGTCGGAATGAGCGATGATCCTAATCCCAATGTCCGCATCTTCGATGTGGAGACGCGATTTCAGCAGATGGCCCGGCGTCCCGGCGGTCTATCGAAGGAAACCGCCATCGAGCAGGCGGAATCGCAGATCGAGGAAATGAAGGCGGAATACGTCGATTGGGTCAACAGCGAGGTGAAGGAACTTGCCGCTGCTTTCAAGGAGTTGAACGACGAAGGCAAGGCCGCGTCGGAGTTTGACGGTATCTATCGCCGGTGCTGCCAATTGCGCGATACCGGAACGACCATGGGGCTGGAGCTCATCACCTTCGTCGCGGACAATCTGTGCCAGGTGCTAGACTCCGTCAGAGATGGCACGCTCTATGACGCCGACGTGATCGATTGTCACATAGACGCACTGTTCGTGGCCCGGCAGAAGAATTATCGCAATCTCAGGCCGGATCAGGTGATCGAGATGACAAACGGCCTGCAGGCGATCTTGGATCGCACAAGGAAGAAGTGCGAAGCAGCGGCCGACTAGCTGTGAGCGCTTTTCGAGCGAAGCGGAAACCGGTTCGCATGAAGAAAACGCGTTCAAAATAAAAGCTAAAACCCTCGGCTTTGATCCCATCAAAACCGAGGGTCTTAGAAGATGACGTCGACCTCGACCTCGTTCGCATCCGGCTCGGGCAGCTCCGCGAGCGATGGCGACGGTGCGTTGCTGTCCATCCGATCGTGGAAGCGACCCTTCAATTCGGACAACGAAATGGCGTTGATGACGTCGCGGCCGAACTGCGCCCGCTCCTCGCCGAACAACGGAACGTTGGCGGTAGAATCCGCATAGCGCGCGAGCGCACCGGTCAGCGCCTCGAATTCCTGCTTAAGTCGATCGAAGCTCTGGAGCGTGACGATCAACTCACGGCTTGGCCGCCCTTCACGCATGACCAGATCGGTCACGCGCGTGACCGTGTCATCCATGCTCCGGACATTGTCCAGAAACAGGGTTGCAAGCACGCCCAACAGAGCGGCGATTTCAGCGGTTGGACTGCCTTTGGCCGCATCCGGCCCCATGCGTTGCGTCGTATCGGCCAACTGGGCCGCATCCGCGGTCATTACGCAAGCTTCCCCATAACCTGTTCGATCTTCTGGCGCAGGATTGCCGCCGTGAAGGGTTTGACCAGATAGTTATTGACGCCAGCTTGCGCGGCCTTGACCACAAGCTCGCGGTCGCCTCGCCCCGTCAGGAGGATGAACGGCACGCGCCGCACCACTGGATGTCCGCGCACCGCGCGCAGCAAATCCAGCCCATCCATCTGGTCCATGTAGTAATCCGAGATGATGAGATCGAGCGGCTGAAGCGTCGCGATCTCCATCGCCTTGACGCCGTTCTCAGCCTCGTGGATGTGACGAATCCCGAGCTGCTCGAGCGTCAGACATGTCATCTTTCGGACACTGTCTTGATCATCGACGACCAGGACTTTCAGAGCCACCGCATTTGGCATCGTTGTTGTTCCTCTTTCAACGGACGACACGTTACGTGGTCGACCCGGCTAGCCTAATTCGTTTACGCGACTTTCGCAGTGACGCCGCCACGCAGCGCCGTTGCTGCACCCAAGACAGAATCACCCGCAAGTTCAGAGAGCTTCTCGACGTCCAGGATCAGCGCAACGCTGCCGTTGCCGAGGATCGTGGCCGCCGCCACACCCGGCACAGGTCCATAGCTTTCCTCAATGCTCTTCACGACCACCTGTTGATGTCCGCAAAGTTCGTCAGCGACGAGACCGAGCCGCGTTCCTTCGCCGGCATCGGTAATGAGCACGACGCTCTCACCGGACAGCTCCGATGACGAGGAAATATCGAGCAGATCGCCAAGATAGACGAGCGGCACCAATTCGCCGCGCAACTGCAGCATCCCCCGCGTGCCGACGAGATTGTTGATATACGACCGCGGCGGCCGCAGACATTCGACGATCGCCGACATCGGCATGACATAAGTCTCGCGACCGACCTTGATCACCATGCCGTCCATGACGGCGAGGGTCAGCGGTAGCGAGAATTGGATCGTCATGCCCTTGCCGCGCACGGAACTCAGAGACAGGCGTCCACCGATTTCCTGAATGTTGGTGCGCACCACGTCCATACCGACGCCACGACCGGAAATGTCGGAGATGGTCTCGGCGGTCGAGAAGCCAGGCATCATGATGAGATTGTTGATCTCATCCTCCGTGAGTGACGCATCGAGCGCGACCAGCCCCTTTTCGCGCGCCTTGTTCAGCACACGCTCGGTATTGATGCCGGCGCCGTCGTCACTCACTTCAATCACAATGCGGCTGCCGCGATGGCCGGCCGAGAGACGGATGGTTCCTTCTTCGCTCTTGCCTGCCGCAAGACGTGCAGCCGGTGCTTCGACGCCATGATCCACCGAGTTACGGATGATATGCGTCAGCGGATCGCTGAGACGCTCGATGATCGAACGGTCCACTTCCGTCGTCTCACCCGACACTTCCAGACGGACCTTCTTGCCGACCTTCGTCGCCACCTCGCGCACAAGGCGCGGCATACGCTGGAACACCGTGCCCACCGCCTGCGCCCGCATGGACATGAGGCCGTCTTTCAGCTCGCGCGTGTGATGGACGACTTCGTCAAGAATCTGCGAAAGGCGATCGCTTACACCCTCTGGCAGATCGTGCACGATCTGTCCGAGCATGGCTTGCGCAATCACCAGTTCGCCGACCATGTTCACAACACGGTCGATCTTCTCCAGCTCGATGCGCGTCGTGGTCGCAGCCGGCTTTGCAGCGCGGGTCTGTCCCTTCGGCTCGGACGCCTCAGCAGCGGGCGCCGAAGCCGGCTGTGGAGCCGGAGGAGGCGTCTCGCGTTCGAACGCGATCGGCTCCATCACGGCTTCGGTGAGGTTCGGGCTATTGTCGAGCGGCTGCAAAGGCGGCGCAGCGATTGCGACTTCGGGCACACCATTGAAGGATTCGGTCGGTTCAAATCCACCCAGTTCCGTGATGCTCACCATGCAGTCGCAAGCAAACTCAAAGACCTCCTCAACCTGCGCCTTGGATGACGTTGATCGCAGCGTGCCTGTCCATGCGATGTAGGGCGCATCCGGTTGCAGCGAGGCGAGATCAGGCAGCCCTTCACTGTTCGTCTGCAGTTCAAGTTCACCGAGCTGGCGCAACTGCCGGATGAGAAGGAGCGGATCGGTTCCGTTCTTCAACATGTCGGGCTGCGGGGTGAACGAAATCTCGTAAGTATGCGTGACGTCACTGTCTTCGGCCATCGCGTCAAACATGACAGGGACAAACTCGATGTCGTCGAAATCCGCCGGCGCCGCCTCTTCCTCCGCGGCACCGCCGTCCTGCCCGATCAACCGCTCCAGCATCTGCCGGCACTCGCTTCCGAAGCCGCCCGGAATGGCTTCACCAGCACGCGAGAACTGCACCAGATCGGACAGGATGTCGCTCGCCATCAGCAGGACGTCGAGAACGTCGGTCGTTGCCGCCAGATCGCCCCGCCGGACCGCATCCAGCGTCGTTTCAAACACATGAGCGAATTCGACGAGGCCCTCAAAGCCGAAAATGCCAGCGCCGCCTTTCACGGAGTGAACAGCGCGGAACACCGCATTGACGGTATCGTCGGCGCCGAGGCCATCACGGATATCGCTCAGCCCTTGCTCGATCTGCTGCATCCCTTCGGAACATTCGTCGAAGAAGGTGTGCTTCAGTTGCTCCAAACTCGCCATCGGTTCTATTCCTTCGTTCGGAGATTCAGCAAGCGACCTTGCGGACGGTTTCGACCAGACGGTCCGGATCGAACGGCTTCACCAGCCATCCGGTGGCGCCGACATCCCTGCCCATCTTCTTCTTCTCGATCTCGCTTTCGGTTGTCAGCACCAGGATCGGCGTCGTCTGGTGCTCCGGCCGCATGCGCAGCTGGCGCACCACCTCGTAGCCATCCATGCGCGGCATGTTGATGTCGGTGATGACGACATCGACCTTTTCTTTTTCGAGCATGTCGATGCCGTCCTGACCATCGACTGCCTGAATGACGTCAAAGCCCGCGTCAGCCAGCGTCAACATGAGCATGTCACGCATCGTCTTGGAGTCGTCGATCGTCAGGATCCGAAGGCTCATATCCCCTCCATCCGAAGCAGCCGGCATCTCGATGTATGGTGCCGCCGGTGGCGCCTCTTCAATTCTCATGGGCTCTGGCTGAAGTTCGGCGCTCGCGACCAACTCCAGACCGAGCGTTTCAAACGCTTCCATAAAAGCCGACGACGGACTGTGCACAGTCGCTCCGCTGCGCGTCGCCGCCAGAATGACCTGCATGCAAGGAAAGGACACCACGTCCACGGCCGACGCATCGATCTGCAAGCGCCCGGCGACGTTGAGTTCCCGCAATATGGACTCGTGGAGGCTCGCGGCGGCGGCGAAGTCCAATACGTTTGGCAACTTCATGACCGTCCCATCCTTCTATTCGTCAATGGTAAATGCATATTGAGATTCCGTGCATGACAATCAGCTAGCCGACGCTGCGCGATGCGGGCGGGATGCATCCGCATCCTCACAAGCATCCAGAATGGCGTCGGCGATATTAATCAGAGAACATTGACGCATGACGCCGCCGCGCTCGAACGCGACATGCGGCATGCCGTAGATCAGCGAGGAGGCCTCATCCTGCCCAATCGTGCGGGCACCGGCGTGGCGCATCTCCAGCATTCCTTCGGCGCCGTCCTTGCCCATGCCGGTGAGAATGACACCAATTGCAGACCGGCCGATAACACGAGCGATCGATCTGAACAGCACATCCACGGATGGGCGATGGCCGGTGACGGCGGGGCCATCGTTCAGACTGCAGCGATATTCGAGGCCCTGCCGCACAATCTCCAGATGATGCGATCCCGGCGCGATGTAAACGTGACCAGGCTCGATCACCTCGTTATGGACAGCTTCTGACACTTTCATCGGACATTCGCGATTGAGCCGCTGCGCAAAGGCCGCCGTGAAGCGCGGTGGCATATGCTGCGTCACGAGAATGGGCGGACAATCGGCCGGCAGGTGCATCAAAACGACTTTCAACGCCTCGACGCCGCCCGTCGAAGCACCGATGGCAACAATCTTGCCACTCGCGCGGACAGAGCGCACAGCACGCTTTGGCGCCGCCGCGGGTGCAGTGGGGCGCGAGCGGATACGAGTGCGCGCCGCGGCCTTCACTTTCGCTTGCAATTCGGCGGCAAGCGCCGGCATCGCATGAGCCGCATCGTTGGACGGCTTGGCAATGAAATCGACGGCACCGATTTCAAGCGCCTCGAGCGTCACATCGGCTCCCGCCTGGGTCAGCGTCGAAATCATGATCACGGGCATCGGCCGCAGCGTCATGATCTTTCGCAGGAAGGTGATGCCGTCCATATTCGGCATCTCGACGTCGAGCGTCACCACATCAGGATTCAGCGCCTTGATGCGCTCGCGTGCGATCAGCGGATCGCCGGCCGTGCCGACCACCTCAATCTCCGGATCGTCCGACAGTAGCGACGAGATCAACTGACGGATCAGCGCCGAGTCATCGACAACGAGAACGCGTACGGGCTTGCCCATGATCTGTCCCTAATTATCGAACAGTTCGATTTCGCCAGCGGGCGCGCGCGACGACAGGCGTTGCGCGTGCTCCAATTCCTCACGCATGACAGCACCGGACGCATCGCGGCCAAGCAACCGCCGCACCACCTTGCCGTCGGCAGGCGAATAGTGGATGCGCCGAGGAAAGCGACCACCGAGGTCCTGAGCAACACATCGCAACCGTTCGGCTTCAACATATCGCAAGGCGAATTCGGCGTTACCGGTGCCGACCGCGATGTTGCTATCGGTTACGTTGCCGCCGCCGAACAGCTTGATCTCAAGAGAATCGCGCGAGCAACCGGCCTTCAGCAGTTCGTTGATCAGCTTCTCCATCGCGAAGTTGCCGAAGCGCGTGGACTGCGCATCCTTGCCCCAGCCGCCAGAGCGGCCTTGCGGCAGCATGAAGTGATTCATCCCGCCGATGCCAATACGCGGATCCCGGATGCACGCGGCTACGCAGGAGCCAAGCACCGTGACAAGCGTCTCCTCGGGATTGGCGGTGATGTAGAATTCGCCGGGAAAGATCTTCACCATCCAGGTATTGGTCGCAGCGTCGAAGATCCGTCGGGTGCTGACACCGCCAATTTCGCCGTCAAACTTGCCTGCATCCATGCGGGCCGCCGCTGCACTCATCACGGCTTCCTCCGGTAGGTCGTACGCCCGACAAGCTGAAGCTCAGGATGAGTTCCGTGGAACGATTCCGAATGGCCGATATAGAGCCAGCCGCCCGGCTTGATGCTCTGGATGAAGCGATCGATCAGATTGGTTTTGGTCGCCGCATCGAAATAGATCATCACGTTGCGACAGAAGATTGCGTCGAACTTTCCCTGGAACGGCCAGCGGTCCATCAGATTGAGTTGCCGGAACGCAATGAGCGAGCGCAGCTCTTCAGTCGCGAAGACCGAGCTGGAATTCCGATTGCGGTCTGCGGGCTGGAAATAGTCGCGGTATTGGCGCGGGATATCGTCCATCCCCTTGGCCGGGTATTCACCGGCTGCGGCCTTCTTCAGAACTTCGGTATCGATGTCGGTCGCAAGAATGCGAACGTCGAAACGGTCGATCTGACGCATCTCCCGCCGCAGAACTGCGGCGATGCTATATGGCTCCTCGCCGGTCGAGCAGCCGGCGGACCAGACGCGAAACCGCCCACCATTCCTGTGCGCATCCGCTACGAATGGCTGCACCACGTGCCGGCCCAGATGTTCGAAGTGGTGCGACTCGCGGAAGAACCGCGTCAGGTTCGTGGAAATGGCGTTGATGAAGTTTTCCCGCTCGGGCGGATTTTCCGCAAGATAAGCCCGATAGTCGCGAAAGCTGTTCAATCGCAAAGCGCGCAATCGTCGGGAAACCCGCGTGTAAACGAGATTGCGCTTGCTGTCGGAGAGTGCAATCCCGGCATATTCGTAAGCGAGTTGCACCAGGCTACGAAAATCCAGATCGGAGAAAACGAATTCTCTTTCCGGTTCTTCGACCGTAATTTCACGAACCACGCTATGCACAGATCGCGACATGAATTCCCTAAGAGCTTTTGCGACGGTTTCTTATTGTGGCGGGCAAGATTGTCTCGAAGGCTTTGCGCACGCCAGCATAGCGACGATCTGGATCGTCGCTATGGGATGGATTTGCTCGGGCGCCGGCATTGCGCGCGATTAGTTCGTCAACGGACGCTCCGCGTCGCCGACGACCGGCAATGACAGAAGATTCTGGAGATCGATGAGCGCAATCATCGACGTCTCGACCGTCACCAGCCCCGAGAGAAAATCGATGCGGGAGGCCTGCGCGATCTTCGGCACCGGCTGGACCTGCGCCACGTCGAACGAGACGATGTCCAGAACGCGGTCAGCCAACAAACCGACGACACGCGCGCCGACCTGCACGATGATGACCACGTGAATGGGAGTGGCTTCCGTCAGTCCCTGTCCGAACCGGCATCGCAGATCGATGATGGGAACGATGGCGCCGCGAAGATTGAGCACACCGCGCACCGATTCCGGCTGCCGCGGGAGGTGGGTGATGTCGGACCAGCCCTTGATTTCGCGGACGGCCATGATGTCGACGCCGTATTGATCGTCGCCAATGGCAAAGCTGATGATTTGCGTCGGGATCGATGCCGCGCGGGCGGCGCCAGCATGGTCCAAGGCTCCTGGATTTGGAAGCTCGGGGGCCGCTTCGGGCCGGGCTGAACTGAGATTCATCTGCATGACCTGTTGCTCATGGCCCCTTTCGAAGCCAAACCGATGAACCGGCCTGCAAGACAGCTCGAAGAAGTGTCCGGACTAAGGTACCGATTCCAATTGAGGAAATTCGATTAAAACCCTTAGCATTGGGTTAATTGCAGCCTTGCTGCTGTTAATCTTGTTGCTCGGCTTCATCATCAACCAGAGCGAGCGAAGCGGCGTCGGAGAAACTCGGCCAATGCCTCGACACGAGCGGGCCGCGGGCCGCCAGGCGGCATGACGAGATGCAGCGCGATCGTGGGAAGCGACCAGTCGCTCATCACAGCGACGAGCGTCTTCGCTGCGAGCTCGTCGCGCACCAGAAATTCCGGCTGCACCGCAAGACCGTAACCTGCAAGCAGCGCTGGCATCAGTGCATCGGCATTGTTCGCGCGTAACGGACCGGATGCGCGCACAGAGACCTCTTCTCCGTCCTTGTTTCGGAAACGCCAGATGTCCGGTGCAGGAAGATAGGCATAGCCAAGACACACATGGTTTTGCAGATCGCGTGGATGCTTTGGCTCACCGCGCGACTTCAAATAGGACGGCGCCGCAACCAGCACGCGCGGTACCGTGCAGAGACGACGCGCCAGCAGCGATGAATCCGGCAACGCCGCGATGCGCAACGCCATGTCGAAACCGTCGCCGATCAGATCGACGACATCATCGCTCAGATGCAGATCGACCGATACCTCGGCGCACTCGGCGAAAAAATCCGGTAGCGCCGGCGCGATTTCGCGAAGTCCGAACGACATTGGCGCCGCAAGCCTTACAAGACCGCGCGGGACAGCAGATTGCGCACGGGCTTCGCTCTCGGCGGCTTCCGCTTCCGCCAGCATGCGCGACGCGCGCTCAAGAAGACTGCGGCCAGCATCGGTCAGGGCCAGGCGGCGCGAAGTCCGGTTGAACAGCCGCGCGCCGAGCCGTTCCTCCAGCCGGCCGACCGCTTTCGAGATCGTGGGTTTGGACAAACCCAAATCATCCGCCGCCGCTGCGAAGGACCGCAGCTCGGCCACTTTGGCGAAGATCGCCAGCCCTTCAAGATCCGGAAGCATCATGAAAAATTTGGAAATGATGTATTTCCATAGTTTCTATTTATTATTCAACGAGGGTCAATACCTTACGGCCATGAATTCGGCGCCACCAATAGCGCCTTGCCATGGAGGGGCATCATGACCGCCAAGACCAACAGACACGGCATTCACCACGTCACTGCCATTGCCGGCCCAGCGAAGCGCAACCTCGACTTCTATACGCGCACGCTCGACCTGCGGCTGGTGAAGAAGACCGTAAACTTCGACGATCCCGGCACCTATCACTTCTACTTCGGTGACGAAGCCGGATCACCCGGCACCATCCTGACCTTCTTCCCGTGGGAGCATGTTGCACCCGGCCGCCTTGGCGTCGGCGAAACGCAGGAGACGGTCTTCCGGGTGCCGGAAGGTTCGATCGGCTACTGGGCGCAGCGCTTCGTCGAGAAAGGCGTGGCGCATGACGCGCCGGCCCGCCGCTTCGGTGAGAGCATCATCTCGTTCCGCGATCCCGACGGAATGCGGCTGGCGATCATCGGCGTGCCGGGGATCGAAAGCGAACCGGCCTGGACCGGCAGCGATGTTCCTACGGAATTCGCGATCCGCGGCTTCCACAGCGTCAACCTGCTGCTGAAGGATGCTGCGCCGACCGGAGCGATCCTGACCGACGTGCTCGGCTTCACCGAGATCGGACGTGAGGAAAGTCTCGTCCGCTTCAAGGCGGGCGATACCGCGATCGGCGGCATCGTCGATATCCATGTCGCCGGCTCATTCCTGCCCGGACACATGGGCGGTGGATCGGTACACCACATCGCGTTCCGCGCCGCCGACGATGAGGAAGAGCTGGCGATGGCGAAGAAGCTTGCGGAGAACCACGGCCTCCAAACCACGGAGCAGCGGGACCGCAACTACTTCCGGTCGGTCTACTTTCGCGAACCCGGACACGTGCTGTTCGAGATCGCAACCGATGTACCGGGCTTTGCCATCGACGAGCCCCTGGCTTCGCTGGGCCAATCGCTGAAGCTGCCGCCGGAATACGAAGGGCAACGGGCGAAGATCGAACAGGTCCTGCCCGCCGTCGCCTGACGGCACAAACAAGTCTTCTCCCGCAATCGCGCGGGGGGAGCACTCTTTCATACAATGAGGTCTGCCATGGCCACCGCGACCGAACTCACTTTCATTCATCGCTTCGAACCTGCGGCCGATCGCACGCGTCCGCCGCTTCTGCTGCTGCATGGCACGGGCGGCGACGAGAACGACCTGATCGACCTCGGCCGCATGGTTGCGCCGGGCGCGGCGCTGCTGTCGCCGCGTGGCAAGGTGCTGGAAGGCGGCATGCCACGGTTTTTCCGCAGGCTCGCTGAAGGCGTGTTCGACGAAGACGATGTGCGCCTGCGGGCGAACGAGCTTGCGGATTTCATCCGTGACGCCCGCGAGGAATACGGTCTGCCTGCACCGATCGCGCTCGGCTTTTCCAACGGCGCCAATATCGCGGCTGCAACATTGTTGCTGCGCCCCGAGGCGCTTGCAGGCGCCGTGCTTTTGCGCGCCATGGTGCCGCTATCGAAACCGCCGGCAGCTCACCTCGCCGACAAGCCGGTGCTGATCCTGTCGGGCTCGATGGATTCGATGGTGCCCGCTGAAAATGCAACGCACCTTGCAAGCCTGCTCCAGAAAGCGGGAGCGACCGTGCAGCACCGCACGCTGCCGGCCGGCCACGGCCTGTCACAGGCGGATGCGTCTCTCACGCGAGACTTTCTTGCGCAGCAGCGTGTGTAGCGACCATCTGAAATTTCTGGCGTTCGACAATCGCGATACAATCTCACGGTACCGGCGCCCGGCGATGTCGCGCGACCGGTACCGCCGTTGCTGACGACTTCGAGCGGTACCGACACAGAAGCGTCCTTACGCATGCCAGCGTTCGACATCGGGAAAGATGGCCCAGCTTCGACAGCGGCGATCATGCCATTATCGATGAAACCGGTGCCGACATTCCCCACCTGTCCGCCAGGAAGGAGCTTTTTTCCAGGATATAAGACCGCACGCAAACGTCCTTTCGCTTGCTCGACATTCGGCCACCACGACCGATATACATCTACATCGTCATTCCGGAGCGGCGCGCGAACGGCCGGCCAACTCGTATACAGGCTCGGATTCAATCCATTGCATCAACGCATTCGACAGGGCCGATGACAGACACGATCACATTCGACGGCAGTACGCTTTCGCTGTCAGACTGGCGTCACCTTGCACGTGGCGCCGGATTTACGATGTCCCCATCCGTGCTCTCGCAAGTCGATGCCGGGGCTGCCGTTGTCGCATCGATTGTTGCGAAAGGAGAGGCCGTTTACGGCATCAACACCGGCTTCGGGAAACTGGCCAATGTGCGGATCGCCGACCGCGATCTCGCAACGCTTCAGCGAAATCTTGTTCTATCGCATGCTGCCGGCGTTGGCGAACACATCCCCGCCTCCATTGTCCGACTGATGATGGCGCTGAAGCTGGTCAGTCTCGGCCGTGGCGCATCCGGCATCCGCCGCGAGACCATGCAGCTTCTGCACGGCATGCTGATGGGCCATGTGATCCCTCTCATTCCAGCCCGCGGCTCGGTCGGCGCATCCGGCGATCTCGCGCCGCTCGCGCATCTTGCCGCAACGATGATCGGCGAAGGCGATGCTTTTTACGGTGGCGAGCGCATGCCGGCCGTTTATGCGCTTGGTCGCGCGGGGCTGGAGCCGATCGTGCTCGGCCCGAAGGAAGGGCTGGCGCTGCTGAACGGCACCCAGTTCTCCACCGCGCACGCCTTGCATGCGTTGTTCGCGATCGAGCGCGTCTTCCAGTCGGCCCTCGTCACCGGTGCGTTATCAACCGATGCGGCACGCGGCTCGGACACGCCGTTCGATCCGCGCATCCAAGCCTTGCGCGGCCATCGCGGACAGATCGATGTGGCGGCAGCATTGCGCGCACTGATGGACGGCAGCAAGATCCGCGCCTCGCATCGCACGATCGACGATCGCATTCAGGATCCCTATTGCCTGCGCTGTCAGCCGCAGGTGATGGGCGCCGCGCTCGACATCATGCGGCAGGCCGCCACCACGCTGACGATCGAAGCCAACGGCGTCTCCGACAATCCTCTGGTGTTGGCCGACACCGGTGAAGTGATTTCGGGCGGCAATTTCCACGCCGAGCCCGTGGCCTTCGCCGCCGATATGCTGGCGATGGCGGCCTGCGAAATCGGCTCGTTGGCCGAACGCCGCATCGCCATGCTGACCGATGCGACGCTGTCGGGATTGCCCGCATTCCTCACCCCGCAGCCGGGACTGAATTCCGGCTTCATGATCGCGCAGGTGACCGCCGCCGCGCTTGTATCGGAAAACAAGCAGATGGCGATGCCGGCGAGCGTCGACTCGATCCCAACCTCCGCCAATCAGGAGGATCACGTCTCAATGGCCGCGCATGGTGCGCGCCGTCTGACGCAGATGGCGCAGAATGCCGCGAATGTCGTCGGCATCGAGTTGCTGGCGGCGGCGCAGGGTATCGATTTTCACGCTCCCTTGACATCAAGCCCGGCGCTCGAGAAGGCGCACCACTTCCTCCGTCGACATGTTCCGAAACTGGACTCCGATCGGAAAATGGCGCCCGATATCGAAACTGCGACCGAAATGGTGACATCCGGCGCATTGATCGAGGCCGTCGGCCGCGCAACACTGCCCTCAGGGCTGAACTTGCCGAGCCTTTAGAGCTTGTCGTCCCCGCCGCGGGCCGCACATTCGCGCGACCGATGACGGGCTTCGGCAGGGACGACTGAAAAAAGCGGAACGAAAAAATAAGCAGACCACGCTAGGAGTGGCCGCATCCTTAACGGCCAGCAACAATGGTACGCCATGAGCAGTGAACCGCCTGCCAACCTTTCAGTCTCTGGATCGACGTACCAAGCCACGCCGCATCATGTACCGCGCAATGTCGCGACGACGCTTGCCGTCATCATGATGCTGCTGGCGCTGATCGGCGCCGGCGCGTCGCTTGCCAATCTCAGCTGGACCGAACGCTATTGGCTCTATCTCGTGCCTGTCTTCGGCCTGATCTGCACGATTGCGGCGTGGTTTCACACCCGCAGCTTCGACCGGACTGTGCTCCGGCAGATATTGCACTGGCTTGCGGTCGGGATCGTGATCGCGGTGGACTATCGCTACCTCAGCCGCAGTGGTGAACAGACCTCGGGCGCGACGGGCCTGAGCTCACTGCTCATTCTCGCGCTTGGCTGTCTGCTGGCCGGCATTCATCTGGAATGGACATTCGCGCTGGTCGGCCTGCTGTTACTGATGACGGCAATCATCGTGGCTGTTGCGCAGGAGTATATGGCGCTGGTCCTGCTGATCGGCTTCGCGCTGATCGCTATCATCCTTGTCCTGTATTACCTGAAGAGGAAATGGGCCGCCTGATAGTCACTGTGGCCCATGCGCGACTAATGCACCTCCGCCGCCAGTACCGCCTCGGCGCGAATCTCTTCCGTCAACCGCGCTTTCAGTTCGGAAAATTCCGGTGAGGTCTTGATCGTATAGTGACGCGGATAAGGAAGCGTCACGCGCACGTCGGCCTTGATGCGGCCGGGACGCGCACTCATCACCAGCGTGCGTGAGGCAAGGAAGATCGCTTCCTCGATGTCGTGGGTAACGAACAACACGGTCTTGCGCTCGCGTTCCCAGATGCCGAGCAGCAACTCCTGCATCAGCGCACGCGTCTGGTTGTCGAGCGCGCCGAACGGCTCGTCGAGCAGCAGGATCTCCGGCCCGTTGGCAAGCGCACGCGCAATCGCCGTGCGCTGCTGCATACCGCCGGAGAGTTGCTTGGGATAATGCCGCGCGAAGCTTTGCAGACCGACGCGCTCCAGCCATTGCGCAACAATGGTGTTGCGCTCGCCTTGCGGCACGCCCTTCTCGCGCAGACCAAAGCCGACATTCTCTGAAATCGTCAGCCACGGGAACAACGTATAGGATTGGAACACCATGCCGCGATCCGGTCCCGGCCGCGTGACCGGCTTGCCGTCCAGCAGAATTTTCCCCGTCGTCGGCGTGTCGAGCCCGGCAACCAGTCGCAGCAAGGTGGACTTGCCGCAACCGGATGGCCCGAGGATCGTCACGAAATCATTGTCGGCGATGTCGAGATTAGTCGGCTCAAGCGCGCGCGTCGGCATGCCGCCATGCAAGGCGGGAAAGACACGCGTGACGTTTTCGATATGGAGCTTGCTCACAGTTTGCTCCATGGAAAGAGCCGGCGATTGGCCGCCTTGAACAGATAATCCGATACAAGACCGATGATACCGATGACGATGATGCCGAAGATGATCTGGCCGGTCGCCAGCAAAGCCTGACTGTCGATGATCATGTGGCCAATGCCGGAAGACGAGCCGATCAGCTCGGCGACAATGACGTAGGTCCAGGCCCAGCCGAGCACGAGACGCAGGATTTCGGCGATGTCGGGTGCAGCCGACGGGATCAGCACACGCGCGAGGATTCCCTGATCGCGCGCACCAAGCGTCAGCGCGGCTTCGACAAGATCGCGGCGCACGCTCGAGACGCTGACTGCCACCATCAAGATGATCTGAAACACAGAGCCGATGAAGATCACCAGCAGCTTCTGCAATTCGCCGATGCCGGCCCACAGAATGAGAAGCGGAATGAAAGCCGAAGCGGGCAGATAGCGCGCGAACGATACGAACGGCTCGAGAAACGCTTCGATCGGTTTGTAAGCACCCATCAGAATGCCAAGCGGCACCGCGACCAGCGCAGCGAGAATAAAGCCGCCCACCACGCGCCAGATGGTGATGCCGATATCGAAGGAGAAATCGTGCTTCGTCAGCAGCAGCCAGCCATCCTCAACCATCGTCAGCGGACTGGCGAGAAAGGTCGGCGAGACATAGCCGCCGAAGGTGGCGAAGGCCCACCCGGCGACGAACAGGATGAAGAACGAAATGCCCAGCAGAATGCGAGCCGTGTTCGATATGGGGGCGAGAGGCCTCATTCAGCGCACCACACCCTGAGACGCCGAAAGCGCACGCCACGGGCCGATGTCCCAATATCCCTGCGCCGCGCCCGATGTGGACGGCAACACGAACACGGTCGACTTTCCAATCTTCGTCCTCTGCAGCCCATAAATCAGTTCCGCCGATGAAGTCTGCAAAGCGACAGCCGCCGACTTCTTGCCATTGAACGCGACCATTCGCGGCGCATATCGCTCGATCTTTTCCCGAAAGCCTTCGATATCGAAATGGCCGTGGCGCAAGGCAGCGTCAGGACCGAAGGTCCGTTTCGCCACGTCCGTCAATCCGATGTGGAATTCAAGCAACCGCCTGTAGTCACGAGGTTCCAGGCGGAGAGGAACAAGCCCAACCTCGTGCAATGTCTTCCAGAAGCGATTTCCTGGCCCGGCGTAGTAAGCACGCCTCAACGCGGACACGGTACCGGCCTGGGTACCACAAAACACGACATCGAGATTATCGCGGAGCAGGTCTTCAAGGACCTGCTCCGCCTTGTCTGACGTCACTGCACGAAACGCGGATCGGCCAGCTTCGCCAGATCGGGGATCTGCCTGATCACGCCGATCTCCAGCAGGAGATCCGCCG
>JAFAFP010000172.1 GCA_023423415.1 Pseudomonadota bacterium
ACGACAATTGAGCATTTTGCGGACCGTATTACGTCCGCAACTCCGCCAGCCCTTCATAAAGCTTCAGCGCTTCCGGATTGGCCAAGGCCTCGGTATTCTTCACCGGACGGCCGTGCACCACATCGCGCACCGCCAGTTCGGTGATCTTGCCGGATTTGGTACGCGGGATGTCCGCAACCTGAATGATCTTGGCCGGCACGTGGCGTGGCGACGCGCCGACGCGGATCTTCTTCTTGATCGTGTCGCGCAACGCATCATCAAGCGTGACGCCGTCCTTGCAGCGAACGAACAGCACGACGCGCACGTCATTGTCGAAATCCTGACCGATCGCGATCGCCTCCATCACGTCGGGGATCTGTTCGACCTGCGCGTAGATCTCCGCCGTACCGATACGCACGCCACCGGGATTGAGCGTTGCATCCGAACGGCCATGGATGATGAGCCCGCCATGCTTCGTCCATTCGGCGAAGTCGCCGTGGCACCAGACGTTCGGGAACCGCTCGAAGTAAGCGGCGTGATACTTCTTCCCGTCCGGATCGTTCCAGAACATCACCGGCATGGACGTGAAGGGCTTCGTACAGACGAGCTCGCCCTTCTCCTGCTCGATATGCTTGCCGTCGTCGGACCACACATCCATCGCCATGCCGAGACCGGCGGCCTGGATCTCGCCGCGCCAGACCGGCGCGGTCGGATCGCCGAGCACGAAACACGAGACGATGTCGGTGCCGCCGGAAATCGAGGCCAGATGGATGTCCGACTTGATGTCGGAATAGACGTAGTCGAAGCTCTCGGCGGCGAGCGGCGAGCCGGTGGAGGTCATCACCCGCACCGACGAAAGATCATGCGTCTTCGCCGGATGCACATCGGCCTTCTTCAACGCATCGATATATTTCGCGCTGGTGCCGAACAGCGTGATCTTCTCGTCCTGAGCGTAGTCGAAAAGCACGTCCGGCTTGGGCGCAAACGGCGAACCATCCCACAGAATGAGTGTCGCACCAGCGCCGATGCCGGAGACCAGCCAGTTCCACATCATCCAGCCGAGTGTTGTGAAATAGAAGACGCGGTCGCCGTCACGCACATCACTTTGCAGCCGGTGTTCTTTCAGGTGCTGCAGCAGCGTGCCGCCGCCGCCATGCACGATACATTTCGGCACGCCGGTCGTACCGGACGAATAGAGAATGTAGACCGGGTGGTTGAACGGCACGCGCTCATAGGTCACCGGCTTCGCCGTATAGGGCGCAAGGAACGCGTCAAGCGTCACCGCCCGCGGCATGGCGGCGGCAACTGTCTCCGCAGTCTTCAGATACGGAACGATGACGACCTTCTGGGCCGTCGGAAGCTGTCCCACAATGTGGGTCAACCGCTCGGTGAGATCGATCGACTTGCCGTTATACCAATAGCCATCGACCGCGATGAACACCTTCGGCTCGATCTGGCCGAAGCGGTCGAGCACGCCGCGCGCGCCGAAATCAGGCGAGCTGGACGACCAGATCGCGCCGAGCGACGTCACCGCCAGCATGAGCGCAACTGATTCGGGCAAATTGGGCAGCATGGCGGCGACGCGATCCCCCTTACCGACGCCGGCGTCCTTCAGCGCCTGCTGGGCACGAGACACCATGGTGTGAACATCGTCCCACGACAGGCGATAGGACACCTTGTCCTCACCCCGGAATACCATCGCATCGCCCGGGCCGGTCTTGCGCAGGAGATTTTCGGCGAAGTTGATCGAGGCATCGGGGAAGAACTGCGCCCCCGGCATCTTGTCGCCGTCGATCAAAAGGCGCGCCCCCGAAGAGGCCCCCTTGTCACCGATCACGCCGCAATAATCCCACACTTTATCCCAGAAGAGGTCTGGATGTTCGACCGACCAGGCGTGCAGATCTTTGTAGGTCTTCAAATCGAGCCCATGGCGGGCATTGACCTGCCGCAAGAAATCCATGACCTGCGTGCCCGCCACACGCTCCGGGCTCGGTATCCACAGCGGCTTGTCAGTCATCAGAACGTCCCCTCAGGCACCTGTCTTAGTTTATTCGCGCTGCCATAAACCACAAAAACCACACCTAGCGACACATCGTTGGAAGAGGGGTTTGCAGGCCACGAAAGCGTCACAGACCAATGTACAAGGTTGGCGCATGGGATCGGCGGTCGGTATAGTCCTGCCCGCTATTGAAAATCGGAAATACGCCCCTTGTCAGCGGTCACTGGCTTCAAGCGCCTGGGTCTTGCCGTATGCGTCCTCATCCTGGGCGTATTCGGCGCACTTGCGGTGGTTTCGTTCCTGATCCCCAAGGATCAGGTGCGTGAGGCCGTGAAGGCGGAAATTCGCAGCGTCACCGGCCTCGAGCCGGCGCTGCGCGGCGATGTCTCAGTGTCGCTTTTCCCCTACGGCCAGGTCGAGCTGTTCGATCTCGCGCTCGGTGACAGCGATGGCGAACCACCCCTTCAGGCATCGCGCCTCGTCGCGCGCCTCAGCTTCCTGCCGCTTCTACTGGGTCAGATCGAGATCGCCGACATCACCCTCGCCGATCCGCGGATCGTTGTGACAGTCGATTCGCAGGGCCGCTCAAACTGGTCACCCCTCTTGTCCTCGCTGACGCGCGCCTTCGATACCAAGGGTCGCAGCGCCGATGACGTGCCGACGTTCTCCGAAATCCGCATCAATGGCGGCACGCTTGTCCTACGCGACGACTACAGGAAGATTTACGAATACGTCTCGCGTGCCGATCTTTCTCTCGCCTGGCCGGCGATCTCGCGCAGTTTCGCCCTGACCGGCACAGCGCGCTATCGCGGCGAAATGCTGGATATCGGCGTCACGCTCGGCAACTTTGCCGCTGCTCTGCAGGGAGATCGATCGGCGCTCAAGGTGCGCGTCGCCGGCGTGCCGCTGAAATTCGCCTTCGACGGCGCGCTCGCCACCCGACCGACGCTGAAGATTGAAGGTGCGACATCGATCGATTCGCTTTCGCTGCGGCAGGCGATCGAATGGGCCGGGAAAAAGCCGCTGCCCGGCGGTGGCTTCGAACGCTTCTCGCTCAAGGCGCAGACCAATGTGCTCGGCGGCACCATTGCGCTGTCGCAGGTCAATCTCGAGCTCGATGGCAACACCGCCGAAGGCGTGCTGACCTTTGCCGCCGACGGCCGCCAGACCCTGCAGGGCACGCTCGCCGCCGACCAGCTCAATCTTACGCCCTACCTTTCAACCATCCGGCTGCTGGCAGCCCCCGACCGCGAATGGAGTCGCACGCCGATCGATCTCGATGGCCTCACCACCGCCGATCTCGACCTGCGGCTCTCGGCCGGCAAGATCGCCATCGGCAGTGCACAGCTCGGGCGCACAGCGATCGCCGCCAACCTGCGCGGCGGCAAACTGGGCATCACCATCGGCGAGGCGCGCGGCTTCGGCGGCGTGATCCGCGGCACCATCGGCCTTGCCAAAGCCGATCAGGGCGCGACATTCGCGTCACAAATCCAGTTCGACAACGTCAATCTCGAACGCTGCATCGGCGAACTCTTCGGCGTCCGACGGATCGATGCTAAGGGTAGCCTCACCATCGCACTGGAAGGCAACGGGACAAGCGTTTACGCGCTGACCCGCACGCTCAACGGTGAAGCGGCGTTGACCGCCAACAAGGGCGCAATCACCGGGCTGAACGTCGAGCAATTGCTGCGGCGGCTGGAGCGTCGTCCACTCTCCGGCGGCAGCGAATTCCGCAATGGGCGCACGCCATTCGAAACCCTCAGCATCGAGGTGAAGATCGCCAAGGGCAACGCGACCGTCGAGTCGGTCGATCTGCGCGGCCAGACGGTGCAACTCGCACTCGAGGGCGAGGCGTCGATACCCTCGCGCGACCTTGATCTGAAGGGCATCGCGACCTTGGTGTCCACCAGCGCCGACCGCAAGGCGTTCGAACTGCCGTTCGTCGTGCAAGGCCGCTGGGACGAACCGTTGATGCTGCCGGACACACAGATCCTCATTCAGCGGTCGGGAGCGGCAGCGCCGCTGCTGGAAGCTCTGCGACGCATCGAGCGGGAGGCCGCGGCAAACTCGGCAGCCACGCAAGCGGTCCCCGTCCTTGCAGCCGAGCCGATTTCATCAGCAATTCCGCCGCTTGCGACCAAGGAAGCCGCTACTCCGATCGCAAGTGGCATGGAGCCGACCGCTCCGGTTCTTCCTTTGCCGCCGGTTACAAGTGCGCCGGCCCCTTCGGCTTCGGCTGAAAAATCCGAATAACGACGTTTCGCTCCGCTGGGACGAGAATTCACACTGCGCGCAGCATGCCGGTTTTCGGATGGCAGTTGCGATACTCAAAGAACTGCTCATCAGCCGCCGCGACCGTGACTTCATGATAGAGACGCAGCTTCGCGGCGGGGCCAAGCGTCATCAAATACTTCATCGCCGCACCGAAGATCGCGACATGGGTCGGATGCGATTCCGCCCAGCGCTCAAGCGCACTGAGACTCTTCCACCAGCTCATGCCAAACGACTTCTCGACCGGTTTGCCGTCCGAACCGACAATGCGCATGTAGCGGTTGGCAAAGCAGCCGCATGACAGTCCTTCATCGCGGAGGAAGTCCATGCCTGCGCGCAACACCGGCTCGACGTCATCGAGATAAAGCCGCAGTTCCTGATCGTCCGTGTCGCTCCAGTCCTGACCGGAGCGGATCAGGCAGATATTCTCATGCGGCACGACACGCCGATGGCCGTTCGTTCCTGTAACCTGAGGTGCGCCGACTGGCGCCATGTCGCTGGTCTGGCTGAGCGGAATGCGATCGCGCATGCCGCCCCAATAAGCGTGCTCCTGCACCATGTCGCTCATGCCGTCCGCGACAACGGCGATACCTTCCGTACGCCCGATCGAGGAAAACAATGTTTCATAGCGCGTGATCGAAGGGCGCAGGATTTCGGTGAAGAAACCGAGCGGACAATTCGGTTTCTCCTCGCCGGACCATGCCGCACCGTGCGAGGAGAACCACATGTCGAAGCGCGGGATATCATCCCAATAGGCAATCGAGATAACCGTCTCGTAGCCCGCCTCGTCGGTGTAACGTGCGCGGTCCCAATGTCCGGGACCCTGATCTGTGTTGAAGGCAGCAACGATCTGGTCGAGCGGTTCGACCGTCGCGGGTTCATCTGCCGGGCGGAATTGAAGCCCGAAATACGCCATGACGACACGTGTGACGCTCGGCTTGTGCCGTGCGACAAAGGAGGGATATGGCGGCACGTAATCGTCGCCGACACGCGGATGACGGGTGCGCGCCGTCTTCAGATGATCGGGAATGGCAGATTCCATCACGCGGCCTCCTCACCGTCCTCCTTCACGATCGACAGAATGTCGGCGCGCGCAGCACCGACGGCTGGCGCGTCCTCGCCGCGGCGCATGAGGTCCGCCTCGCCGCGGCGCTTTGAAACCACACGATCCCCTGGCGTCTTGTCGAGCAGCAGGCGCGTGACGTCCGGCCTTGCATAGTGTCCGGCCGGGTCGGCCGCCGCTTTGGCCAGCGAGATCATGCCGAGATCGATGTCGGCATAGACGAGGCCTTCCTCGGTTTCGGGAAGTGGCGCGTGCATCAACTGACCATCGGGCGCATAGATCGTCGCGAAGCCGCCGCCCGCGAGCAGCAATTGCTTTTTCATGTCGTCGGTGCAAAGCGTGTCGATCATCTCCTTCGACACTGTTGCGCAAGGCGCGATGACAAAACAGCCGCCCTCGACCGCATAGATGCGGCTCGCGGCGTTGTTGACTTCCGGCCCGAGCGCATAAGCACCGCCGCGATACAGAGAAAAACTCGGCCAGGCGGCAATATGAACCTGCTCATTCTGAGCATACATCGCGTATTTCGACAGCGGCTGCAGATGCTCCCAGCAACACAGCGCGCCGACACGGCCGAGCGGCGTCTCGAAAACCGAAAGATCGGAGCCATCGCCTTCGCCGAACACGGTGCGTTCGACATGCGTGGGCTTGAGCTTTCGCCGCATCGCCACGGTGCGGCCGTCAGCGCCGATGATCCACTGGCCCATATAAAGGCTGCCGCCGTGCTTCTCACTGTGGCCCATCACAACCATGATGTTGTTGTCCTTCGCCGCCTTGGCGAGGCGCTCGGCCTGCGGCGAGCCATAGACCAGCGAGTTGTCGTGATAGCGCTGGATGAATTGCATTCCCCAAGCTGGAGAATCCAGCCAGATGAAGAAGGGATAGCCGGGGATGAAGGTTTCCGGGAATGCGATCAGCGAAGCGCCATTGGACGCTGCGTCCGCAATCAAACCCACCGCTTTATCTACAGTGCCGTCGAGATCGAGAAAGACGGGGGACGCCTGAACTGCAGCGGCCTTGAATTTCGAGTGACTGACGGACATGGCGCATCTCCTCCCAATTTAAACGGTTTCCCGCGTGGAAATACTAGGCAGCACCGGGATTTCCGGCTTGTTCAGGACACGCGCCAAACTTGACTGAGCATGGCATCGGAGGTTTTAGGCTGCATTTCCATGTGGACAGAAAAGCGTTTGTTGTTACGCTTGAGAAATGCACAAGCTGTGGTCTACGGACACGGTGGAAGCCCGCGACCGCCTCTCCTATTGGGTCGAGGCGGTTTGCGAGACCTATGTGCAACTCGAATGCGATGCGCCGCAGCGAGACAAGGTTTTCCGCGGCACGATCGAAGCCAACCAGCTTGCGACGCTCGGTCTCTCGCGTGTCACATCCTCCCCGCAACGCGTGCGGCGGACATCGGCAAAGATTGCGCTGGCGACCGAAGACTATTTCCTGGTCAGCATCCAGACGGCCGGACATGGCAAGATCGTTCAGGATGGACGCGTCGCGGAGCTTTCACCCGGCGATTTCGCCCTCTACGACTCGACGCGGCCTTACGAACTGATCTTCGACGAACCGTTTCAGCAGCACGTTCTGCAATTGCCGGGTGCGACGCTGCGAACCAAGCTCCGCAATACCGAGGCGCTGACAGCACGAAAGGTGTGCGGAGCGCGGGGCGCCGGCCATCTGGCGATCGGCATGATCAATGCGCTTGCGGCCGACATCGATACGCTGGAAGCAGGTTCTATCGCGGCCATTGCCGAGAGCGTGGAGAACATTCTCGTCGCCGGTCTCTGCACGCTGCCAGGCGCCTGCGATCCGGCTGTTTCGCGCCTCACCGCGTTTCACCGTAACCAGATCAAGGCCTATGTCCTGCAACGATTGCGCGACCCAAAGCTGTCGGTGAACGAGATCGCCGCGCATTTGCGGCTTTCGCCGAGCACCATTCACCGCGCCTTTGCCGGCGAAACGAATTCACTGAATGCCTGGATCTGGAACCAGCGGCTCGACGCCGCGAGGCGCCAGATCTGCGATCCTGCCCTCATCAACAGCACCATCAGCGAGATCGCGTTCGGGTGGGGCTTCAACGACGCAGCGCATTTCAGCCGTGTCTTCCGTCATCGCTTCGGATGCTCGCCACGCGAATTGCGGGCTGAGTGTGCGAGGAAGGAATGATGTCTTTCCCACTCTCCGCTAAAAGCTCGTCGAAGCACGCTACAACGGCGCGCCGCGCATGTCGCCCTTATTGGTCGCGGCATAGCGCTTGGTGATCAGCGAGGCTGTCACCACCAGCACCGCGACAAGCGCAATCATCAGCGTGCAGATCGCATTGATTTCCGGTTTCACGCCAAGCCGCACTTCCGAATAGATGCGGATCGGCAAGGTCGTGGCGCCCGGCCCCGTGGTGAAACTCGCGATCACGAGATCGTCGAGCGACAATGTGAAAGCGAGCATGAAGCCGGCCAGCACTGCCGGCAGGATCAGCGGTAGGGTCACCGTGAGGAAGGTCCGGAGCGGCGGACAGCCGAGGTCCATCGCTGCCTCCTCAAGACTCCAGTCGAATGAGAGAAGCCGCGACTGGACAACCACCGTGACGAAACACATGGTCAGCGTGGTGTGGGCCATCATCGTGGTCCAGAAGCCGCGCTCGATATCAGCAGCTACGAACAGCAGCAGCAACGCGAGTCCGATGATCACTTCCGGCATGACCAGCGGCGCGTAAGCCATCGCCGAGAATGACAGCCGCCCGCGGAAACGGCCCATCCGCACCAGGGCCAAAGCGGCGAGCGTACCGAGAATGGTCGCAAGCGTCGCCGACAGGAACGCGATGCGCAGGCTGACCCAGGCCGCTTGCAGGATCGCCGAGTCTTCGAGCAGCGCGCGATACCAGCGCAGCGACCAGCCGCCCCACACTGCGACGAGCTTTGAATCGTTGAACGAATAGATGATGAGGATCACGATCGGCAGATACAGGAACGCAAGGCCCAGCGCGACCGAGACGACGTTGAAGGGCGAAGCGCGGTGCATCATGTCAAATCCACCGGCTCGTCATGGCCGGCCCTGCCCCGGCCATCCATCTTCTTCGCCAAAGTCCTTGCAGGATGGATGCGCGGGTCAAGCCCGCGCATGACACCTTTAAAAGCCGCTCGCAGGGTGGAAGCGAAAGCATCCTTACCTCCGCTCCAGCGAACGCGACTGCATGTGTTGATAGAACATGATCGGGACGATCAGGATCGCCAGCAGAACTGTGGCCAGCGCCGATGCCACCGGCCAATCCTTATTGGAGAAGAACTCCGTCCACAACGTCTGGCCGATGAACAGCGAATCCGAACCGCCGAGCAGATCGGGAATAACGAATTCGCCAACCACCGGGATGAAGCACAGCAGCGAGCCCGCGACGATGCCGGGCACTGCGAGCGGCAGGGTCACAAGCCAGAATGCCTTCCAGCGCGGACAGCCGAGGTCGGCCGCCGCTTCCAGCAACGTCTCGTCCATTTTCTCGAAAGCCGCATAAAGCGGCAGCACCATGAAGGGCAGATACGAATAGACGATGCCGATGAAGATTGCGGTGTCAGTCGCGAGCCATGTCAGCGGTTCAGAAATAATGCCAACCGCCAACAGAAGATCGTTCAGCAAGCCCTCGCGCTGCAGGATATTGATCCAGGCATAGATACGGATCAGGAATGCGGTCCAGAACGGCAGGATCACCGCAATGACCAGCATCGGCTGCAGCCAGCGGGGAGTGCGCGCCATGCCGTAAGCGATCGGAACTCCGATCACGAGCAGAATCAGGGTGGAGATGGCAGCAACGGAGACGCTCTTCATATAAGATGACACGTAAAGCCAGTCACCGAACAGCGTCTTGAAATTGTCGAACGACAACGCGGAAACGAAATCTTTCAATCCTGGCCATCCGGCCGCGGGATCAAACACCGGGCTGTAAGGCGGCTGCGCCAGTTCGATCTGCGACAGGCTGATGCGCAGCACGATCAGGAACGGCACCAGCAGGAAGACGATCAGCCACAGATACGGCACGCCGATTACGGCGCGGCGATACCAGCGATCGAAGCGCGCGGCTGAACCTGCCATCGCTTTAGTTCCCGATCAGCACGCCGGCATCCGGCGCGAAGGACAGCCACGCGGCATCGCCACGATGCAGCAGCGACGCGGCTTGCCGATCGGTATTAGCGACTGACGCCTTGATCAGCATGCCGTTATCGAGCCGCATCTTGTAGACGGAGAGATCGCCAAGATAGGCGATATCGGCGACCTGCCCGTACAGCACATTTTCGAGGCCGGCCGGCTCAGTGCGATGGATCACAACCTTTTCCGGACGCACCGCGACGCAGACCTCGTTACCGTCCTTCACACCGTCCTTGCTTGCCACCACGAACTGACCTGAAGCGGTTTCGACCTTTGCCAGACGATCGCTGCGGCCTGTCACCTTGCCGTCGAACAGGTTGATGTCGCCGATGAACTCGGCCACCCAGCGCGTTCGCGGATCTTCATAGATCTCCGCGGGCGTTCCAACCTGAACCAGCTTGCCCGCATGCATCACGCCGATGCGGTCGGCCATCGTCATCGCCTCTTCCTGATCGTGCGTGACGATGATGAAAGAAAGTCCGAGCCGCTGCTGCAACGCCATCAATTCGAACTGCGTTTCGTCGCGCAGCTTCTTGTCGAGCGCGCCAAGCGGCTCGTCGAGCAGAAAGACTTTCGGCGATTTCGCCAGGGCGCGCGCCAGCGCCACGCGTTGTCGCTGGCCGCCGGACAATTGATGCGGTTTGCGGTGCGCGAAGTCGGACAGCTTCACCAGTGCCAGCATTTCCTTCACGCGGGCATCAATGTCACTCCGCTTCCACCCGTCCTGACGCAGACCGAACGCGACATTGCCGGCCACCGTGAGATGCGGGAACAGCGCATAGCTCTGGAACATCATATTCACTGGCCGCTCATAGGGCGGCACAGCACCAATATCCTCGCCATCGAGCACCACGCGACCCTCATCGGGCCGTTCGAATCCGGCCAGCATCCGGAGCAACGTGGTCTTCCCGCAGCCCGAGGGCCCCAGCAGCGCAAAGAATTCGCCGCTCCCGATATCGAGCGACACATTATTCACAGCGGTGAAGGCGCCGAAGCGCTTGGTCACAGCGTCGAAGCGCACCATCGGGGAAGAGGAAGGAGGCCGGTCGGGTTTGCCGGCCGGGTCGTCCGGCATGATCGTTCCGTGTTCCTGGGCGGACAACGATTCCGTCCGCGCGGGCGCACGCTAACGGGGCAGCGCGACAGGCTCAAGTCTGACTTGCGCGTCTCAGACGCACGTCAGTGTTCGGCTCACCGCGTCGCGCCAACCCAGCCACTTACGCGCGCGGGTTGCTGCATCTATCTGCGGCAAAAAACGGCGCTCGCGCTGCCAGGTGGCGGCGAAGCCGTCGAAATCCGGGCACAGCCCGCTGGCGAAACCGGCGAGATAGGCGGCACCGAGCGCGGTCGTTTCCATCACCCTCGGCCGGTCCACCGGCGCGTCCAGAATGTCGGCGATGAACTGCATGGCGACGTCGCTCGCAGTCATGCCGCCGTCGACGCGCAGTACGGTGTCGGCCGCATCCGGCCAATCGGCGCGCATGGCCTCGACCAGGTCGCGGGTCTGATAGCCGACTGCTTCAAGCGCAGCGCGCGCGAAATCCGCCGCACCCGAATTACGCGTGAGACCGAAGATCGCACCCCGCGCCTGTGCATCCCAGTACGGGGCGCCGAGACCGACAAAAGCAGGCACGAAATAGAGTTGTTCGGCCGGATCATTCCTTGCGGCCAGCGCATCTGTCTCGGATGACGCGGCGATCAGCTTCAATCCGTCGCGCAGCCATTGCACCGCCGCGCCGGCAACGAAGATCGCGCCTTCAAGCGCATAGGTGCGCCTGCCGTCAATCTGATAGGCGATCGTGGTGAGCAACCGATTGCGCGACATCACGGGCTTGTCACCCGTATTCAGCAAGGCAAAGCAGCCGGTGCCGTAAGTCGATTTCATCATGCCGGGCCTGAAACAGCCCTGTCCGATGGTGGCGGCCTGCTGGTCGCCGGCTACGCCGCGGATTGGAATCATTCCGCCAAAGATAGCCGTCGCACCGAAATCGGCGGTGCAGTCGCGCACCTCCGGCAGCAACGACATCGGCACGTGGAATATCTCGGCCAGTTCCGTATCCCAGTGCCCCTTGTGAATGTCGAACAGCAGGGTGCGTGCTGCGTTGGTCGCGTCAGTGGCGTGAACACGGCCGTCGGTGAGGCGCCAGATCAGAAACGTGTCGACCGTACCGAAAGCAAGCCGCCCCGCTTCCGCCATCTCACGTGCGCCGTCCACATGATCGAGGATCCACGCGATCTTGGTGGCGGAGAAATACGGATCGAGCAACAAGCCGGTGCGCGCCGCGATCGTCGCCTCGTGACCAAACTCTTGCAATGCTTTGCAAGCGTTATCAGTGCGACGATCCTGCCAGACGATGGCGTTGTAGATCGGCTTGCCGGTCACGCGATCCCAGACCAGCGTGGTCTCGCGCTGATTGGTGATGCCGATGGCGGCGATGTCCTTCGCCGCAAGGCCCGCCCGCTTCAGCGCGGCCCGCGCGGTCGCAACGACGCTCGACCAGATGTCGTCGGGATCATGCTCCACCCAGCCCGATGCCGGATAGAGCTGCCGGAATTCCTGCTGCGCACTGGCAAGCGGATTGAGCGCAGCATCGAACACAATAGCCCGGCTCGATGTTGTCCCCTGATCGATCGCAAGAATGGCCGATGTCATGGGCTATTCCGCCGCCTTCAGCGGAGTGCTCGCCATCATGAAGCGTTGCAAGGCGGCGCGCTCGCTGTCGCTGAAACGCAAACCGAGTTTGCTTCGCCGCCACAGCACGTCGTCGACATCCATCGCCCATTCCCGCATCATGAGGTAGCGCAACTCCGCTTCCGTGAGATCGGCGCCGAAACGCACACCGAGATCATCATAGCCCTTGGCCGTGCCAAGAATATCTCTGATGCGGGTGCCATAGGCGCGCACGAGCCGCCGTGCATGATCCTCATCCAGAAATGACCAGGTGCGCCGCGCCTGCGCAACCTGCGCATCGACACCGTCATAAGGAAAGTCGCCGCCCGGCAGCGGCGCGGTCTCTGTCCAGGCGCGCGTCGATCCAAATATATCGGTGAACTTTCTCAACGCAGCTTCGGCGAGTTTGCGATAGGTTGTGATCTTGCCACCATATATCGTCAGCAACGGCGCACGGCCATCGCGGTCGTCGAAATCGAGATGATAGTCGCGCGTCACATCCTCCGGCTTTCTCGATCCGTCGTCGTATAGCGAGCGCACGCCAGCGAAGCTGTGAACAATCTCCGAGGAGCCGACGGGTGAGCGGAAATAACGCGAAGCGGTGTCGCACAGATACGCAATCTCGTTGGCAGACGGCGCCGCATCCGCCGGATCGCCTTTGAAGTTTTCATCGGTCGTGCCGATCAGCGTGAAATCGCGCTCGTAAGGCAGCGCGAACACCACCCGTCGATCGGGATTCTGGAAAATGTACGCGGCATCATGATCGAACAGCCGTTTCACGACGATATGGCTGCCCTTGACGAGGCGCACGCGTGAGGGGCCTTCGATGCCGACCACCGATTCCGCAACGGTGCCCACCCAGGGGCCCGCGGCATTCACCAATACACGCGCGGTCACGGTTTCCCGTCCGTCGCGCTCGCTCAGCAGCAAACGCCAGATATCGCTTCGCTCGGCCCGCAGGCATCGGGTCCGCGTCCGAATGGTTGCGCCACGATCCGCCGCATCGCGTGCGTTCAGCACCACAAGTCGCGCGTCATCCACCCAACAATCCGAATAGAGGAAGCCGAATCCATCGGATCGCTTCAGAGGTTCGCCCAGGGCATTGTGCTTGAGATCCACGACCTCGGTAGCGGGCAGGATTTTGCGGCCGCCGAGATGATCGTAGATGAACAAGCCAAGCCGCAGCCAGAACGGCGAGCGGATATCCGGCTGTGGCGGCAGCAGGAAGCGCATCGGCCGGATGATATGCGGCGCATTGCGCAACAGGACCTCGCGCTCCCTCAACGCCTCGCGCACCAGGAGAAATGCCCCATGCTCCAGATAGCGCAGGCCGCCATGGATCAGCTTGGTAGATGCCGAGGACGTGCCAGAGGCGAGATCTGCCCGTTCGACGAGCAGGACACGCAGACCGCGCCCCGCGGCGTCTCGCGCAATGCCGGTCCCATTGATGCCGCCGCCGATGATGGCGAGGTCGAAATCAGCCATCTGTTCCAGCCGCTCACCCTCAATTCCGGTAACAATTTCTTTAGGACTTCAGCATGACGTCACAAAACCAATCCGCCAAGGGATCATGCTCGCAAATTGGCCGTAAACCGCTATATATACGAACGGTCTGCATTCGAGCGCAGATGTAACCGGAATTGCGATGTCTTCCCCCCGCCTGCTTGTGATTGAGGGTAATACAGCCGACGGACGAGCTTTGCTGAAAGCGGCCGGCGGCGAGGCCCCGAGCGAGGGTTATGCGAATCTGCTGCGCGAATTCCTGCCGCACGCAGTTATTGACATTTGCTATCCGGCCGACCCCGGCGCCAACCTTCCCGACAGCGATGGTCTTGAAGCGTATGACGGCGTTGCCATCACCGGCTCAGCCTTGCACGTCTACGACCGGGGGCCGCATATTGAGCCGCAGATCGAGTTGACGCGCGCCGTCTTCGATTCGTCCACGCCGCTGTTCGGAAGCTGCTGGGGCCTGCAGGTGATCACCACCGCGGCGGGCGGTAGCGTGCGACGGAATCCGAAAGGCCGCGAGATCGGCTTCGGCCGTCGTATCCGCTTGACCAGTTCTGGGCGCGGTCATCCAATCTTCGCCGGCAAGGATGAAGTCTTCGACGCGGTGACGATCCATCTCGACGAGGTCGAAACGCTCGCGCCCAATCAGCACGTGCTGGCGCTGAATGCCATTTCCGGCGTGCAGGCCGCTGAGGTGAAGGTCAATGGCTGCACCGCGTGGGGCGTACAATATCATCCGGAATATACGCTGGCGGATATCGCCGCGAGCTTCCGCCGCCATGGCAAACGGCTGATCGAGGAAAAGTTCTTCAACGACAACGACGAACTGATCGATTACTCAACCAATGTTGCCGCGCTGAATTCAAAACCAAGCGACAAGCCGCTGGCCTGGCGGCTGGGCCTTGATTCCACGGTGCTCGACAAGAACGTCAGAACACGCGAAATTCGCAACTGGATCCATCATCAGGTGCTGCCGACGCGCAGCAAGCGCGGACGGGAGTGACGCGTGGACTTTGGCGGGCGTAGCGTTGTCGTCACGGGCGGGACCGGCGCCCTCGGCGAGGCTGTTGTTGCCGCATTGATCCAGCACAACGCCATCTGTCACATTCCATCTCGCACAAATGACAGTTCGGGCCGACCACGCGAACGCGTGGTCATTTATCCTGGCGTCGAGCTTGCCGATCAGAATCAGGTTGATGCCTTCTACGTCGAAGTCGGACCGATCTGGGCCTCTATTCATCTCGCGGGCGGGTTCGCGGCGAAATCAATCGGGACAGCAGACAAGGCGCATCTGCTTGGACAGCTCGACACCAATATCGTCAGTTGCTTTCTATGCTGCCGCGCCGCGCTCAAAGGAATGCCGGATGGCGGCCGCATTGTGAATGTCGCCGCCCGTCCTGCCCTGGAGCCGCGCACCGGCGCTGGCATGACGGCCTACACAATCGCCAAATCGGGCGTCGCCGCGCTGACGATCTCGCTCGCGGAAGAAGTGGCCAAGGATGGTGTTCTTGTGAATGCGGTCGCCCCGTCGATCATGGATACACCAGCCAACCGTCAAGCGATGCCCAAAGCCGATCATGCCCTTTGGCCGAAAGTCGAACAGGTCGCAGCCACGATCCTGTTCCTTGCATCGCCGGACAATCTGGTGACACGCGGCGCCATCGTGCCAGTCTATGGACGGTCATGATGACGCTGGCTGACATTCATTTGCAATCATCGCAGCAATCACGCCCGCAGAGCACCTCGGGCTAAAAGACTTGGTTGGAGGAGTTTATGACTTTACTGAACCCGATTTCGCGTATCGCCGCTGTTGGCTGCCTGTCGGCAATGCTGACGCTGAATGCCGCTGTCGCACAACCGGCGCAGAGCACCTATGAGCCCTCGGTCGGCCAGGAAGGCAAAGACGTGATCTGGGTGCCGACGCCGCAGGCGCTGGTCGACAAGATGCTCGATATGGCCAAGGTCACAGCGAAGGATAATCTGGTCGATCTCGGCTCGGGCGACGGCCGCACCGTCATCACCGCGGCGAAACGCGGCGTGACCGCCCGCGGCATCGAATACAATCCCGATATGGTGCAGCTTTCGCGTGCCAATGCCGCCAAAGAGGGCGTCAGCGAAAAGGCGACGTTCGAGCAGGCAGACATCTTCGTCACCGATTTCTCCAAGGCCGATGTGGTGACCATGTTCCTGCTCACCAGTCTCAACGCCAAGCTGCGTCCGACCATTCTCGACATGAAGCCCGGCACGCGCATCGTTTCCAACACGTTCGACATGGGCGACTGGAAGGCCGATGAGGAGGCTGTCGTCACCGAGGGCTGCACGTCCTATTGCAAGGCCTATTTCTGGCTGGTGCCGGCCAAGGTCGATGGCGCCTGGGCGATGGATAAGGGCGAACTTTCCATCAAGCAAACATTCCAGAATTTCACCGGCACCATCAAGAACGGCAACGTCGTCACCCCTGTCACCAACGGCAAGCTGAAAGGCGATGAGATCAGCTTCACCGCGGGCGGCACCGAATACTCTGGCAAGGTCAACGGCACGACCATCGAAGGCACGACCAAGTCGGGCGAGAAGTGGCAAGCCAAGCGCGGCGCGTAATCGCGAATCGACTGGAGAAGCATGATGGCGTTGAAATCTCATGCCCGGCTGGCGACCGGGTCGTGTTTAACCTTGGCTTTCGCAATCAACTGCGCGGTGGCGCAAACAGCGCCGGCCTTCGAGCCGAAGGTCGGCCAGCGCGGCAAGGACGTGGTCTGGGTGCCGACTAACCAGAAGCTGGTCGACAAGATGCTCGACATGGCCAAGGTCACGGCGAGCGACTACGTGATCGATCTCGGCTCGGGCGACGGACGCACGGTCATCACCGCGGCCAAGCGCGGCGCGACGGCGCAGGGTATCGAATACAATCCCGACATGGTGGAACTGGCTAAGAAGAACGCCGAAAAAGAAGGCGTGACCGCGAAAGCAACCTTCGAAAAAGCCGACTTGTTCGAGACCGATTTCTCGAAAGCAAGCGTCGTCACCATGTTCCTCCTGCCGAGCATCAATCTGAAGCTACGACCGAAGCTGCTCGACATGAAGCCGGGCACGCGCGTCGTATCGAACTCGTTCGATCTCGGTGAATGGACGGCGGACCAGACCGAATCCGTCAGCGAGGAATGCACGTCGCATTGCACCGCCTATTTCTGGATCGTGCCCGCCAAAGTGGAAGGCACGTGGCAAACGCCACAGGGCGAACTGAAGCTTGAGCAGAAATATCAGGTGGTGTCGGGCACGTTGACCAAGGGCAATGTGATCGCGCCTGTGACCCACGGCAAACTGACCGGCGATCAGATTGCCTTCACCGCTGCCGGCACCCGCTATACCGGCAAGGTCAATGGCAACACCATCGAGGGCAAAAGCAACGCCGGTGGCACTGCAGCCGACTGGAAGGCGACGAAGTAAGTCGCCGTCACGACAACCACTATTTTCCGCTCGTCCCTGCTGTCATTCGTCATTCCGGGACGCGCATGAAATGCGCGGACCCGGAATGACGGCGACTGCGGGAATGAGCGGCAGATGGGGAGCACCTAACCCGCCCCTTCCTCCATCGCCGGCAAGGCAAACTGCACGACGAGCCCCCGTGCGCGTGCATCGACAACGCCGAGCGCACGCAGAGAGAGCAGCGCGAGAGTCTGCACTGCGTCGCGAATCCGCACGGGATCGTCATTCGATCCAGGGGCCAGCGGTCCGATCAATCCCTCCAGCAGCGCCCCCACTAAAGCGGGCGCCACGAGATTGATGTCTTGCGACGGTAGATATCCGGCCTGCATGGCGGCGGTCATCCGCCCCTGCAACTCCTCCGCCAGCGCCTTGCGATAGACGACCCGTACCGCCTCGATCTCGGCATCCACAGGTTCGGCGATCACCGCCCAAGCCAACCGCGGGCTGCGCAGCGCGCGCGTCGCGAAGGTGGCAATGCTGGCCGTCAGCCCCGAGAGAGGACCGGGAGCTGCTTTGGCCGCCTTGCGGATGGCGCCGATCTCCTGCTCGGAGATATTGGCGACCAGGGCGGCCACGAGATCCGTTTTCGAGGGGAAATATCGATAGACGGTCCCGGTCGCGATGCCGGCGCGCCTGGCCACCGGCGCCACCTGCACGGCGGCCATCCCGCCCTCCGTCGCAGCCGCCCGCGCCGCTGCGACAATCGCCACGTGGCGGGCGGCCTGCCTGCGAATCACACTGTCGGTACGACGATAGGGCATGGATAGAGTGAGCCATGATTCACTCTATGGGGCAATCCCTGACGCAGAGGGCGCAAATACGGGCAGCCACATTCCCTTCGATTGTCACTTCCCCTGCAGCGACTTGGTGCGGATCGCCTCCAGCGTCGTCACCGGAGTGATGCCATTCGGATCGACCTTGAGGTGGATGATCGCTGGCTTGCCGGCGGCACGCGCCTGTTCGAAGGCGTTCGGGAAATCCTCGGTGCGATCCACCTTTATACCGAAGCCGCCGAACACCTGTGCATAGCCGGCAAAGTCCGGATTCTTCAGCGCCGTGGCGACTACGCGACCCGGATATTCTCGCTCCTGATGCATGCGGATGGTGCCGTACATGCCATTGTCGACGATGACGATGACCAGCGGCAGCTCGTACTGCACGGCGGTCATGAATTCCTGACCGTTCATCAGGAAGTCACCGTCGCCGGCAAAGCAGACCACATTGCGCTCTGGATAGAGCCGCTTGATGCCGATCGCGGCCGGAACACCGTAGCCCATCGAACCCGATGTCGGTCCATAGAACGTGTTGAACTTGCGGAAGCGATAGAAGCGATTGAGCCAGGCCGCATAGTTGCCCGCGCCATTGCAGAGGATGTCGTCGGCCGAAAGATGGTCACGCAGCCACACCATGATCTCACCGAGATTGACCGCGCCCGGCACTTCCGTCGCCTTGTCCGTGAAGGCCAGATAGTCGGCGTTCGCGGTCCGTGTTTCGTCCGCCCACACGATCTCGTTCGGTGCCTGCAAACCCTCCAGCATGGCGGCAAAGGCAGTCGGCGATGCATTGATCGCGAGATGTGGTCGATACACGCGGCCAAGCTCGTCGCAGCCCGGATGCACATGCACGAAGGTCTGCTGCGGGCCCGGAATCTCGAACAATGTGTAGCTCTGGCTTGGCATCTCGCCCATGCGGCCGCCGACCAGAATGACAAGATCGGCGCTCTTGATCCGTGCCAGCAGTTTCGGATTGGGACCAATGCCGAGATCGCCAGCATAATTGCGGTGTGTTTGATCGAACAGATGCTGGCGGCGGAAGGTGGTGACGATCGGCAGATCGAACCGCTCGGCAAAGCGCTGTGTCGCCGCGCAGGCCGTTTCTGACCAGCGGCTGCCGCCCAGCAGCATGATCGGTTTCTTCGCCGCCCCCAGCATCTTCTGCAGACGCGACATGTCGGTGAGCCCGGGCCATGTCTCAACCGGCTCGAACGGCGGCGCATCGGGCACCACAGCGCGATCGGTCAGCATGTCTTCGGGCAGCGCAATGACGACGGGACCCGGACGGCCATTGGTTGCAACATGAAAAGCACGCGACACGATTTCCGGAATGCGCGCGGCATCGTCGATCTCCGTCGCCCATTTCGCCATCGTTCCGAACACGGCGCGGTAATCGAGCTCCTGAAACGCTTCGCGTTCGCGCATGTCGCGCGCGACCTGACCGACGAACACGATCATCGGCGTCGAATCCTGCATGGCGATATGGATGCCCGGCGATGCGTTGGTGGCGCCGGGGCCGCGCGTGACGAAGCAGATGCCCGGCCGGCCAGTCGCCTTGCCCACGGCTTCCGCCATCATCGCCGCGCCACCCTCCTGCCGGCAGATGGTCAGCTCGATCGAGCGATCATGAAACGCGTCCAGCGCGGCAAGATAACTTTCGCCGGGAACACAGAAGGCGTGGCGGACGCCATGCGCAACCAACTGATCGACGAGGATTTCACCGCCGGTTCGCGAACCATCATTGCTGCGCATGGCGTTCCTTTCTCTGCCTGTCCGCTGCCTAGCGAGCCATCTTGGCGAACTTCGCCGGCGTCATCAGCTTGGTGACCTGGCCGATGAGATAACCAGCTTCGCGGTTTTTCTGCTGGTAAAGCTTCCAGTCCGGGTCCGCCAGCATGGCCGTACGCCGCTTTTCGCGATCGGCGGCATTCTCATAAGCCCAGATATGCACGATGGTGTTCAACTCGCCGCTTTCGGTGAACATATAGGCCAGCGGCTCGCCGAGATGCCTAACTTGTGTCGCAAGGCCGTACTGCTCGTAGATCTCGAGATGGGCCTGCACGGTGCCCGGCTTAACAGTGTAGGTTCTGTGATCGATGAGCACGTCCGGCCTCCATTGACAGAAATACCAGCCCCCCGCTGGGCCGGCGCATTTTCAGCGGGAACGCTCCCGGGTCAAGCCATACGGGAACCGATTTGAACCGGTGAAATTGAACCAAGATGATCCGCATATTCTCCATACGCTGCCAGAATATCCGCGCCGATGAATTCCACCACTGAATCCCAGGACGCCGTTTTCGCCTTTCTGTCCGACCCCGCAACCCACGGCGGACAGAAAGTGACGCGAATCGATACCCACGGCGCCGCGGTGTTTCTTGCCGGCGATCGGGTGCTGAAGGTCAAGCGCGCGGTGAAGTTTCCGTTCCTGGACTATTCGACCCTGGAGAAACGCAAGGCGGCGTGCGAGGTGGAGCTCGAGGTCAATCGCCCGTTTGCTCCGCAAATCTATCGCGGCGTGGTGCCGATCACGCAGGACGATGCCGGGCGGCTGTCGCTCGGCGACAATGGCGAGCCGGTCGAATGGGCGCTGGAGATGCAGCGCTTCGACGAGAATGCGACGCTCGACCATCTCGCGGACAACGGGAAGATTGACGCAAAGCTTGCCGATGATCTCGGCCGCGTGGTCGCAGTCGTGCATCAGAATGCGTCCGTTGCCGATGCCGAAAAGTGGATCGCCGCGCTCGCCGCATATGTCGAGCAGAATGACGAGGCATTCCGGCAATGGCCGAGGCTGTTTCCCGGCGACAGCATCAAGACGTTCACCGATGCGAGCCGCCACGCCTTGCAGAGCCTGCAGCCATTGCTGCACGAGCGCGGCAGGAAGGGGCTGGTGCGGCGCGGCCACGGCGACCTGCATCTCGGCAACATCGCCCTGATCGACGGCAGGCCGGTGCTGTTCGACGCGCTCGAGTTCGATCCGGTGGTGGCGTCTGGCGACGTGTTCTACGATCTCGCCTTCCTGCTGATGGATCTCGTCGAACGGAATCTGCGGCCGCAGGCCAACATCGTTCTCAATCGCTATCTCACCGATACGCGGCGCGATGATGACCTCGATGCGCTGGCCGCCCTGCCCTTCTTCATGGCGATGCGGGCGGCGATCCGCGCCAAGGTGACGGCGGCGAAACGCGACTATGCGAACGACGACAAGACAAAAGACATCGAGACCAGCGCAAGGCGCTATTTCGTTCTTGCTACAAAATTGATCGCCCCACCGAAGCCAACGCTGATCGCGGTCGGTGGATTGTCGGGAACGGGAAAATCCGTGCTGGCGCGGGCGCTCGCCGCGCATATCGCGCCCGAGCCGGGCGCCGTAGTGCTGCGTTCCGACGTGATGCGCAAGCGACTGTTCGACGTCGCCGAAACCGATAAGCTGCCGAAGGAAGTCTATCAACCTGAAGTCTCCGAGACGATCTACAACAGGCTGTATGAGCAGGCGCAGCGTGTTCTCGCGGCTGGACATTCGGCAATTATCGATGCTGTCTTTGCGAAAGCGGAGGAACGCGAGCCGCTCGCCGAACTGGCGAAAGCAGCGCAGGTGCCGTTCCACGGCTTCTTCCTGACGGCCGACATCGCGACACGGATCAAGCGTGTCGGCGGCCGGGTCAACGATGCATCGGATGCCGACGCCGAGGTCGTGCGCAAACAGGCCGACTACGATCTCGGCGCGATGCGCTGGACAGAGATCGACGCCTCCGGCACGCCGGACGAAACGCTCGCACGCACGCGAAAAAACCTGGATCAGTAAAGTGCGCGCAGACCCGCTGCGATGGCGATGCCGCAGGCGAGCGCCAGAAACTCATTCCGCCGCCAGATCATCAAAACACCGACCGCAATCATCGCCACCGTTGCCGGCAATCCGTCCTTGACCATCACCGGCATGACCAGCGCGGCAACCACCGATCCCGGCAGCGCCTCCAGCATGCGCTGAATGCGCGGCGTCAGCGTCACGCGGCCCATCATCCAGTGACCGGAAAAGCGCGTCAGTATGGTGACGAACGACATCGCCGCGATCGCGATGAACACACCGAACGGCAGGATCTCATTCATCGCGAATGAAGCCCCCGACGATGGCGCCGGTCAACGCGCCGGCGATCACATACCAATGACCAGGCACCAGATAATAGACAGCAACAGCCGTTACACCCGCCAGGATCCAGGCCAGCGAACGGCGCGACAATTCCAGTGTCGGTGCCAGCAATGCAACGAAGTACAGCGGCACAATGAGATCGACGCCGAAGCGCTTCGGATCGGCCAGCAGGCTGCCGAAAATCTGGCCGATGGCTGTGGATGGCACCCAGAACAACCAGATGATCAGGCCACTGCCGAACAGATAACCGATGTCCACGCCGCCCTCGCGCCGGTAGCGGAGCGAGGCGACCCAGTTGCCATCCGTCATCAGGAACAGACTCGGAAACACTTGCGACGAAGGCGCACCGCCGATCCACGGCTGCAGCGACGCGCTCATCAGCACCATGCGCAGATTCACGACAAGCGTGGATAACGCAATCGTGACGATGAGCGACGCAGTCATCGTCGGCGACCAGATCTCCATCGCCACGAATTGCGACACGCCGGCAAACACGATGGCGCTCATCAGCACCGTCTCGAACAGCGTCAGTCCCTTCTGTGCCGCAAGCGCGCCGAAAGCTGCCGCGAACACAACGACGCCCGGTAGCGCCGGAATCATCACCGTCGCGCCAGCGCGGATGCCGGCAAAGCTCCAAGTGGGCGCGGAAGCGCCATTGCTGGCTACAGGCTGCATGGAAGTCATGTCGTGTGCGGGGAGTTCAGGCCTAGCAAAGCGGCAGTGATTGAGCAATGTTGCCAACAACCTACCAGCCTTGCTTCCCGGTCAATCGATGCTCGCTTCCATGCCCCGCGCCGCCGTCGCGGCCGCCGGCTTTGCCGCCACGCTCAATATGTACGCGCCGCAAGCGGTGCTGCCGTTACTGGCGGACGAATTCGGCGTTGGACCGGCCGGCATCAGTCAAATCATGACCGTCAATGCGCTGGCGGTTGCGTTGACGGCGCCGTTCACCGGGGTGATCGCGGATGTTCTCGGGCGGCGATCCGTCATCGCAGTCGCGATGGTGCTGCTGATCGTGCCCGACTTGATGATGGCGTATTCCGACAGCCTCGAAGCAGTACTGCTCTGGCGCTTCGCTCAAGGGCTGTTACTGCCGCCGATCTTTGCCGTCTCCATCGCCTATATCGGCGGCGAATGGCCCTCGGGCGAAGCCACGGGCGTCACTGGCCTATTCATCACCGCGACGGCCGTCGGTGGCTTCGCCGGCCGCATGCTGACCGCCGTGCTCGCCGAACCCTTCGGCTGGCGGCATGCACTGTTCGCGCAAGCGGCCATCACCGCGCTTTGCGCGATCACGGTGATCCTGCTGCTGCCGCGCGAACGCAACTTCGTGGCGGCGACGACTCTCGCCGCATCGCTCCGCCAGATGCTGAACCATCTCCACGACACGCGACTTCTGGCCACGTTCTGCGTCGGCTTCGGCATCATGTTCTGCTTCATCGCCGCCTTCACCTTCATCGGCTTCGTGCTGGCGGCGCCACCCTTCAGCCTATCGGCAGCCGCGATCGGCGCCGTATTCGTGACCTATCTCGTCAGCCTCATCACCACCCCCTTTGCCGGGCGGCTGGTGAAGCGTTTCGGCCGGCGCAATTTCGGGCTGATCGCCATCAGCGCGTGGATCGGCGGAATCCTTTTGACGCTGGTGCCATCTATAGCCGTTATCGTGCTCGGCCTCGCCATCGCGGCGGGCAGCGGCTTCCTCGTGCAGACCTGCTGCCAAAGCTTTGTCGCGACATATGTCCGCGAAGGCATATCATCCGCGATCGGGCTTTACGTGACGTCGTTCTATATCGGTGGCAGCTTCGGCGGCCTGATCGCGGGATTACTGTGGAATGTCTGGGGATGGCCCGGCACCGTGGGACTGATCGTGGCGATGCTCATCATCATGGCAACGATGATCCGCTACGCCTGGCGTAGAGCATGAGACGCTGACGGGCGATTGCTGCTATGCCATAAGGGGTCATTGAATGCTTTATGGGTTCGCACGATGAGATTGCTGCTTATCGGCTTGTCGTTTGCATTGGCTTTGCCGCAGACATTGCTCGCCCAGGAAGAGCGCGCCTCTCCCCTTCCCTCGCATATGCCGCTTGGCCAGGAAGCATGCTTCGGGCGTACCTATGACGCGGCCCATCTCAAGCAGCATCCGAAACAGCGCGTCACCAGTTTCCATCTATTCCGAGATTTCACGCCTGACCCGATGAAGGAGACCCCGCAGGAAACCCGCGAAAAGCTGATCGAAGACGACGGGCAAGGCGGCATCCAGGTCACCGCCTATGTGCGCTTTCGCGACCGGCCGGGCCTGTTCTTCAATGGTCTCAGTTGTTCGGGCAATTCAAAAGATGGCGTCCGCTGCGGCATCGATTGCGACGGCGGCGGCTTTCATCTCAAAGGCTCTGGCGATTCACTGCTGCTGGAAAATCAGGGCTTCGTCGTGATCGGCGGCTGCGGCGCCAGCGAAGACGAAGCGGAGCAAGCCGACTACGTGAAGCCGGGCGCAGACGACAAAATCTTCCGGCTCGACCGCAAGCCGATCGCCGAATGTCGTGCACTGGAGGATAGCCGCAAGCCGATATGGGCATCGCTCGGTGCACCGCTACGCGAGCGGTTCGACACCGACAACGCTGTCTGCTTCACCCGCACCTATGATGCGGCCCACCTCTCCAAGCATCCGAAGCAAACTGTCAAACGCATCGCGGTGCTGAAAGTGAAAGGCGACAAGCGGGGGGACGACGAGTTTCCGTATTACAATCTGATTTTCCGCGTCGGACTCAAGAACGGCAAGCACGTCGAGAAGAAGACTCAATGCGGCGCCGATCAATATGCTTTCGCCTGCACGCATGACTCCGATCTCGACACACAGCGCGATTTCTATCTCACCCGGGCCGGCCGGGATCACATGATGCTGCGCGACCAGCGCGGCGCCATGAACAAGATGTTCGACGGCGTGACACTGGGCGCCGATGACCGCATCTTTCGGCTCGAACAGGCGTCAGCCGAAGCCTGTGAATTCTGACATCGCAAACGATTGCAATTAGCGATTGACTTCCCGCGCAAGTTGCAGATGCTTGACCGGCTCGGGGAGTTTGCCACGCCATGTCGCCGTCGGTTGGGGCCGTTGCGGAACGGATGGAGAGGCTGTTGCCGCAGGACGGCACGCCTGTCCTCAACCGTGTTCTGCAGGTGATGTTGTCACGCGAGCTGGAAAGCCCGGTGTCACAAGACCTCTATTTCCAGGCTTCGGATCGCCTTTCGAAGAAACAGCGGATCGGCCGGCTGCGTGGACAGGGCGGGCAGGTTTTCCTCCTGCCCGAAGCCGAAAGAAAGCCTCGCAATGATGCAGCGCCGGAGATACGCCGCGAAGCCGAACTGATGGCGCCGCTCGGCCGTTATCTTCACGAGACCTTCTGCAAGGGGCTGGACTTGCCGCCCGACGGCGAAAGCATTGTACAAGATACCTCGACCATCGGTCCGATGCGCGGCCGCTTCGCGCGGCCGGATTTCATCGTGGTCACCGCCATGCGCTTTCGCCTCCTGCCCGGTTCGCAGATCGACGTGCACAGCTTCGAGCTGAAGGCCGAGCATGGCGCGACCGACGAGTCGGTCTACGAGGCGCTGGCGCAAACCCGCTTCACCCATTTCGGTCACCTGGTCTGGTATCTGCCGCAAAATTCACGCTGCGAGGTCCGACTGGCGGAGATCGAGAAGCAATGCGACCAGCACGGCATCGGTCTAATCCGCATACGCGATCCACACGATCATGGCGCATATGAAATTCTGCTCGATCCGATCCGCAAACCGACGCCTCCCATAGTCGTTGACGGCTTTCTGGAATCGCGACTGACCGGAGCGCATCGCGAAAGGCTGTTACGCGTCATGAATGGGGGCCATGGTGAAAGGTAAAGTCATCGCCGTGGCCAATATGAAAGGCGGCGTCGGCAAGACTGCAACCGTAGTGGCATTGGCCGAAGCGCTGGCTGCGGCTGACGGCGCAAAGGTGCTGGTCATCGATCTCGACGCTCAGGCCAATGCGTCGATTGTCCTCGCTGGCGATTCCTATCTTGCTGCGATGATCCGCGACGGACGCACCATCGACGCCTTCCTCGAAGACTATTTGATGCGCGGCAAGAAAAAGAAATTCGATTCCTGCATCCGTGATCACATCAGCGAAGTCACGCATCTCGGACATCCCCTGCACGTGTCGCTGCTCGCCTCCAGCGCCGAGTTGCGGACGCTGGAATTGCGGATGATCTACAAGCTGACGAAAAAGAAGGAACTCAATCTCGAAGAAATCGTCGGCGGCATCTGGGGCGTCATCAAGGAGCAACTGTCGCGCTCGGTGAAGTCGTTCGATTACATCCTGATCGACTGTGCGCCCGGCATTTCGGTACTCACTGAGGCCAGCATCCGGCTGGCCGATCTGGTGATCGTGCCGACCATTCCCGACACTCTCTCGACCTATGGGCTTCAGGCTTTTTGCAAGACCGTATGGCAAGGTCAGTCCGAAACCGGAAAGCTTTACAAGAAGCCGCGTGGCGTGATTCCGCACGTGCTGATCACCCGGCGACGGCCGATCCTCGAACACAACCGGACCGTTGAACGCATGCGCAACGAAGTGCGTGCACCCGACCCAAGCTTCTCGGTCTTCGCAACGGAAATACCAGAACGCGCTGCAATCGCCGACGCGCTGGCCAAAACCGGAACATTTCCGAATTTCACCAACAAGTGGAGTGCGCCGGTTGCCGACATCCTGCAGCAGCTCGCATTCGAGACGAGGGAGGTGCTGAATGGCTCTCGCCATTGACGGTTACGCGGTGCTTGGCCGCATCGCAGCCAATGCCGTGGCCTTCGCCGGCATTCGCGCCGATGTCAGCAAAGCCGCACAGGCGCTTGTCACCGCGCAACTCAGGACGAAGACAGCCACCGTCGAAAATCTTCGTGATGTGCGAAAGGCACTCGGCGAGGCGTCGTTCGCCCTGATCGTCGAAGCCCTGAAGGATGCGCAGGTCAAAACGCTGGTGACGAAATTCGACAAGCATCATGCTGACATGAAAAGCGCTTCGGCCCAGGCGCGCCGTCGCCATCTTTGCGTGCTGGCGGATGCCTCTGTCGCACCAGCGCAGAAACCGGTTCGCGCGAAAAAGCCAGCGGTAAAATCAGCAGGATCCAAAAAAGCCGAACCGCAACGGTTGTCGAGTGAGGCCATGGGAGCCCGGCGCGATCGGAGATAATGCGGGTTTTCGGATCGTCCTAACCAACGCCTGCTTTCTGCAGCTATTCGCGGATGTTATTCTTCGATTGCGGTGATTGAGGATCAATCAAACAGCCGGAAAGGAATGGCCATGCAATCTGAACCATCGCGATTTCGCTTTCTTGCATCCTGCGCCTGCGGCCAAGACCATCAGCAGACACCACAAGCGATCGGCCTCAACCGGCGTCAATTACTGACCGGCGGCGCGGCGCTTGCGCTTGGAACGGTCACGTCCGGAACCGGCTCGCGTCTATTCGCACAGGAAAAGCCGCACCGCATCGACGTGCATCATCACATCTCACCGCCGACCTGGCTCGATGCGATGAAGCGGCTGAAGAGGACCAACCCGCCGATGGCGAACTGGTCGGTGCAAAAGACGCTGGACGACATGGACAAGGGCGGTGTCGCCACCTCCATCACCTCGCCGACGACGCCGCAATTGCAGGGACTGGATGCCGCCGAAGCGGCGCGTCTGGCGCGTGAATCGAATGACTACGCCAAAAAGCTCGAGACCGAGCATCCGGGCCGGTTTGGCACGTTCGCGATGCTGCCGTTGCCGCATGTCGACGAAAGCCTGAAGGAGATTGAATACGCCTTCGATACGCTGAAGGTCGATGGCATCGGCTGCATGACCAGCTATGGCGACAAGTGGCTGGGCTATAGCGAGTTCGAACCGGTCTGGGCCGAATTGAACCGCCGCAAAGCGACTGTCTATACCCATCCGACCGGCGCGAACTGTTGCGTCAACCTGGTGCGCAACACCGACGACGCCTTCATTGAGTTCGGCACCGACACGACCCGCGCCGTCTTCACCATAATATTCAGCGGCTTTGGCGAGAAATATCCCGATATCAACTGGATCTTCTCACATGGCGGCGGCTCGATCACCGCATTCTATGAGCGCTTCACCGTGCAATCGCTGATGCGCCCGCCCTACAAAGACAAGTTCACGCGCGATCAGGTGGAGAAACAGATCCGCCGCTTCTATTATGACACCGCGGCGATCCCCAATGACGTGACACTGTCGGCGCTGCAAAAGATGGTGCCGATTTCGCAGATCGTTTACGGCACCGATTACCCTTATCGCACCTCCGCCGATCATACGAAGGGCGTTTCCGCCTTCTTCAGGGGCGATGACCTCAAAGCTGTCGATCGCGAGAATGCGCTGCGGCTCATTCCGCGACTGAAAGCGGCCTGACAAACGAAAACGCGCCGCACTGGGTCCAGTGCGGCGCGCTCTTCATGATTGATCGGACTCTCAGAATTCCTGCCAATCCGGATCCTGCTTCACGGCAAGATTGCCGTGCACCTGCGGTGCCGGCCGCTGAACGGGTCCGCGGGAAGCGTTCTTTGCGGCAAGCTTTGGCGCCGCGACGGCAGCCCGCCTCGTGTTGCCGCCATGGCCGGTCGCGCCAGACATTTCGTCGACCGTAAAGAACGACATTCGCTGATCCATGATGGCGGATTGCTGCTCCAGCGTCTTGGCGGTCGCAGCGTTTTCCTCCACCAGAGCGGAGTTTTGCTGCGTCACCTCGTCCATCTGGGTCAGTGCGGTGTTGATCTGCTCCACACCCGTCGCCTGTTCGGAACTGGCGGTCGCAATCCCGGAGACAATATCTGCCACCTTCTGGATCGAGTCCATGATCTCGGCCAGCGACTCGCCGGCACGATTGACGAGCTGGACGCCGTCCTGAACCTGCGCGTTGCTGTTGACGATCAGATCCTTGATGTCCTTCGCCGCCTGCGACGAACGCTGTGCAAGGCTGCGCACTTCGGACGCGACCACCGCGAAGCCACGGCCCGCCTCGCCTGCACGGGCAGCTTCGACTGCCGCATTCAGCGCAAGAAGGTTGGTCTGACGGGCGATCTCGTCGATCACACCGATGATGTCGGAAATCTGCCGTGACGATTCCTCAATGCGGGACATCGCAGCAACAGCTTCGCCCACCACCTGCCCGCCACGGCCGGCCACGCCCTGAGCATCGGTCGTGAATCGGCTGGCATGCAAGGCATCTTCGGCATTCTTCTTCACGGTCGCTGAAATTTCTTCCATCGAAGCGGACGTTTCTTCGAGGCTGGCCGCCTGCTCTTCGGTCCGTTGCGACAGGTCAGTCGTGCTGGTCGAGATTTCCGATGACGCATTCGACACTTCGCGCGCCGCCGACTTGATTTCCGCCATCGTGCCTGAAATACGCGTGGCCATTTCGTTGGCATCATTCTTGAGCTTGCCGAACATGCCATCATACTGCGCGGTGATGCGCTGGGTGAGATCGCCGGCGGCAAGACCGCTGAGCATGCGCTCCATATCGTCCAGAACCACTGCGGTATTCTCGCAGAGTGTGTTCATCGCCTGGCCAATATTCAGGACGAAGCCCTGCTTGCCTTCCAGCGCAACACGCTGCGAGAAGTCGCCGGCTAGAGCCGACTTGACGATGCCGCCAACCGCAGCCTCGAATTCATCGGTCAGCCGCTGCATCGCGATTCGATCCTGCTCAGCCTTTTGTGCGGCTTCAATTCGCGCTTTTTCGGCAAGCATGACCTTGATCTCGTTGACGGCACAAGCGGTCTCGCCGATTTCGTCCTTGCGCTCGGTGCCGGTGATGACAACCTCTTCACCCTTGGCCATGCGTTGCAGGAGGCCGACAAGGGCGCGCATCGGTTTGGCAATGCCGAACTGAGCGATCAGCAGACCGAACAACAGTCCAACCACGATGCCGATCGAGGCGACCGTGATCATCAGGCTGGAGACGCGCTGGTACTCCGCGGTCGCATCGGCGGAAATTTGTATCACACGCTGGTCCAGGCCTCCGCTCAGCTCCATGGCCTTATCCTGGAGCTCGGAGGCGACAGTCCGGCTGCTCGCCAAGGTCTGTCGCAGCGCAGCCATTTCAACCGTGGAATCAACATTCTTGACCATCTCCGCGGCCCGGAATGTACCGTCAACTTCCTGCTTATACCGCTGATAAAGGACCTCCAGGTCCGCGATGCGCTTCTGGGTTGCTTCGGTTTGCGCAGTCTTTTTCAGATCCGCAAAGCGAGCCTCTGCTTCGCGCTTTCGGCCTTCGAGATTCTGACGAACTTCCTCGCGTCTTTGCGCGGTCGGTTCGGCTCCGAGCCGATACTCGCCGCGATTCATCTGAATGATTTCCTGGGTGATTTGTGCCGCATCACGCGCCAGTTTGGTTGCACGTTCCATGTTGTCGGTCGCGTCACTCAGGCTCTTGAGTGACGTCACGCCGAGATAGGTGATGCCAACCGCGCAGGCTGACAGCAGCACGATCACCATCAGAATTTTAGTGAGAATGCGAAAGCGAGATAACAGCGACATTGAAGTTCTCGTGACTGGATTGAAGCCCGCCGGGGGCGTTGAGGACGACGCATTTCGGTACGCGTAGCAACAGGCAGTTGGTGTCTTTCACGACGCATCGCCCGCCTTGTATTTTTTACGTTCAGCGGAAGCCCTGACGGACCTCCAAGTCACGCAAACCACGTCGCCGGTCTCAACCGGCAGGCGTGCGTAATTTCTCTCCAGACGACCCAGCGATTGCCGCTGAACCTTCTGGAAAGTGGCTTCGCAACGTTTCCGCTTTTGGGGACCGGACCTATGCAAGGCACGCTACAAGCAAAACGCGTTTGTGGTTTATAAATGGTAAAAAATCACCAGCGCATTGCGCTGATGATCTAGTGGCGATGAAGAGACTGATTTAATCTTCTTTAACGATACGGCTTGGCGAACTTGCCGAAGCGAATCTCATCGCGCACTCGGATGCCAGCGCGGCCGATAGCCACCAGACAGGACATCGAGAATGACAGATGGCGTCAGCACCATTCCCGCCTCGTCGTTCGCACGAGCGATGCGGTCCAAGTAACCCGAAGGCGACCAACGAAGCAGCTTGTCTCCCTTCATGGCATAGACCTCGCCGTCTTGTGCGATCATTGCGCCGTCAGGCAAATCGGCGAGCGGCCTGCGATGCACCCGCTTGTCGCGGCCATTCAGCCGCTGCGCATGCAGCACATCATCCATCTCTGGCGCGCTCAGCCTCGGTCCGGTCGTTTGGCCCCATGCAGCGGCAAATGCATTCGCATCGGTGCGCCGGCATTCGAAGCATGGCCGATGGCCCGCGGCAAGCGCAGTCACTTCATCGAGGAAGAACAGCTCGGTGTAGCTATCGCTCCAGACTTGGCGATGACGATCCTTGAAATCGAGAACGCAGCAGATCCATTGCTTCGATGCCCAACGGCGCGAACCGAGCTTCTGCGCTACGTCATGAATACGGCCACCGCGATTGCCCATGAATGCGCCGCGCGCAGCGGTCGCAATCAATTCGCCAAAGGGCGTGACACGGTTCTGGAGAGGCATGGCCGCTTATAGCACCACGCGCGGCACGAGCATTCAGGGACGTTTCCAGTTTGGCGGCCGCACCATCAGACGCGGTCCATAGCTTATGGCGAACAACCCGAAAGCCAGCATCCATGCTGTCGCGGAACTGTGCATGAGTACAAGGCCGCCGTCGAAGGCAGCCGCAATCCGCAGGATCGCAGCCAGAAACAGGCTGGCATAGATGGCCTGTGTCAGGGGCGAAGCGACCAAAGGCTGTCCGGTATGACCAAGGCTGGCCCGCGTCATCACGGCCATCGTCATCAGGCCGATGGCTCCAACTGTCCAAGCGTGAATGGCGGCACTGATCGGCACCGTATCAGGCCAAAGCACAGCCGCCCCCGCCAGAAGGAAGCCCACGGGGACAAAGCCATAGGCCACGTGCAGAACGAGGACGAGACGGTCGCGCAGCGTGCGATAGCCAGCCCAGCGCGCGAGACGCACAATGTGCATGAGTCCGGCGAACATCATCAGCGCGCCGGTCCCAGTCGCGGAAGGCGCCGCAATCCAGATCGCAAAAGCAAGGACAGACACGGCAAGGGTTGCGATATCGTAGCGTCCGAACGGAACGGGCAGCCGCCCGGGATTTTCTCGCACCAGCCAGTTATGCGTGAAGCTTGGAATGATGCGCCCACCGACGAGAGCTATCAACAAAATGACCGCGGCGATTCCAAGCCGAATGCCGTAATCGGTCACGCCTGCGGCAATCATCTCGATATGGAACAGGACGTTCCCCACGATCAGGAGCGCAACGACCGCAAGCACGCGCATGTTCCGCCAGTTCTTTCCGGCGATGATCTCGCGCATAGCCATCGCGAATAACACCGCGAGAAAGGCGATGTCGATCGCGGCCGCCATCGCCATACCAATGCTGCCGGCCATCACCATGGCGATACGGCCTGCCAGCCAGAGGAAAAACAGGCCGGCAAGCGGAAGGCCGCTCACCGGCAACCGTCCGGTCCAGTTCGGAATCGCCGTCAGGAGGAAGCCAGCGACGATTGCCGGCACATAGCCGTAGAGCATTTCATGCGCATGCCAGACCAGCGGAGAGGCAATCGAGGGCACTTGCAGGGAGCCGGCATGAAGCGGGACCCAGAGCAGGATCGCCAATACCGCCCATATCGCGCCACCCAGAAAGAACGGACGGAAACCGTAGGAGAAAATAGCAGGGCCTGCATATTCGCGCCGCCGGGCGAGTCCGTCTGAAATGGTCATAGGCCACCTTATCCGTGCATCCGTGCGTCAGACTTTGATTTGGGTCAGCCGAAAAGTAAAACGCCCGCCAAAGAGGCGGGCGTTTTGCAAGCGATGATCGGAATTAAGCCTGCGGCTGCGGCTCCAAGCCACCATCCGGCTCCTGCCGCGGGCGACTCTTGCCAGCCGGTGGAACGGCGGACGCGCGCGGCGCCGACGGCTCGGAGAAGCCTTCGCGAACCGGCGGCTTGCCGTCGATCAGATCCTTGATCTCGTCGCCGGACAGCGTCTCGTATTCGAGCAGCCCTTTGGCGAGCGTTTCGAGATCGGCGCGCTTCTCGGTCAATATTCTGCGCGCTTCCGTAAGGCCTTCTTCCACGAGACGGCGCACTTCGTTGTCGATCTTCTGCGCGGTCGTCTCGGAGATATTCTGGGTGCGCGACACCGAATGGCCAAGGAAGACTTCTTCCTGGTTTTCGCCATAGGCCACGGTGCCGAGTTCCGGCGAGAAGCCCCAGCGGGTCACCATCATGCGGGCGAGGCGTGTCGCCTGCTCGATGTCGGATTGCGCACCGGACGTCACCTTATCGTGCCCGAAGATCATCTCCTCGGCGATACGGCCACCCATCATGATCGCAAGGCGCGACGTCATCTGTTCGAAGCTCATCGACAGCTTGTCGCGCTCCGGCAATTGCATGACCATGCCGAGTGCACGGCCGCGCGGAATGATGGTGGCCTTGTGCACAGGATCGGTCGCCGGAACATTGAGGGCGACGATGGCATGCCCGCCTTCGTGATAGGCGGTCAGCATCTTCTCTTCCTCGGTCATGACGAGCGACTTGCGCTCGGCACCCATCATCACCTTGTCCTTGGCGTCTTCGAATTCGTGCTGCGTGACCATGCGCTTGTTGCGCCGCGCGGCCATCAGCGCCGCCTCGTTAACGAGGTTCATCAGGTCCGCACCAGAGAAGCCGGGCGTGCCACGAGCGATGGTCTTCAGGTTCACGTCCGGCGCCAGCGGCACCTTGCGGACATGCACCTTCAGGATCTGCTCGCGGCCGACCACATCCGGGTTCGGCACGATCACCTGACGATCGAAGCGGCCGGGGCGCAGCAGCGCCGGGTCAAGCACGTCCGGACGGTTGGTCGCGGCAATGAGGATGATGCCCTCATTCGCCTCGAAGCCGTCCATCTCGACCAGCAACTGGTTCAGCGTCTGCTCGCGCTCGTCATTGCCGCCGCCGAGACCTGCGCCACGATGACGGCCGACTGCGTCGATTTCGTCGATGAAGATGATGCACGGCGCGTTCTTCTTGGCCTGCTCGAACATGTCGCGGACGCGGCTGGCGCCGACGCCGACGAACATTTCGACGAAGTCCGAACCGGAAATGGTGAAGAACGGCACATTGGCTTCGCCGGCGACCGCACGTGCGATCAGCGTCTTACCGGTGCCGGGAGGGCCGACCAGCAGCACGCCGCGCGGAATGCGTCCGCCGAGGCGCTGGAATTTCGAGGGGTCGCGGAGGAACTCGACGATCTCCTGCAGATCCTGCTTGGCTTCATCGACACCTGCGACATCTTCAAACGTGACGCGGCCATGCGCCTCGGTCAGCAGCTTGGCGCGCGACTTGCCGAAGCCCATCGCCTTTCCGGCGCCGCCCTGCATCTGGCGCGACAGGAAAATCCATACGCCGATCAGCGCGATGAACGGCAGCCACGACAGCAGCAGCGAGACGAACCACGGCACCTGCTCCTGCGGCGAGCGCGCGGTGATCTGCACGCCCTTACCATAGAGGCGCTGCACCAGCGTCGGATCGTTTGGCGCATAGGTGTTGAACGGTTTGCCGTCGGTGAAGGAGCCGTGAATCTCCTGCCCCTGGATCACCACTTCGCGGACGCGGCCCTGATCGACCTCGGTCAGAAGCTGCGAGAAGGAAATATCCTGCGCCGCCTGACGCTGGTTCGGTGACTGGAACAAAGTGAATAACGCAAGCACCAACAGGACGATGATCACCCAGAGGGCGAAATTGCGGAGGTTTGCGTTCATCACTTGTCCTTGTTGAGCCGCGGTGGCCCGGCGCGGCTTGCCTGGTCAGAAAACGCGGGAGTTAATAATCATCCCCGTGGTTGCCAATGTATGTCTGCCAACACCGGCTGCCAAGGGAACGCTACCAATGGATTACCACCGAAAAACGGCCAAATCCTTCACCCCGCAGGTTCCATCCTAACGCGTCCGAAGCCGTTTCGCCGATTGAGTTTTTCCCGTGGTTAAGGGCCGCCTTCCAGCAGCGGGAGGTGATTCCGGTGGCCTCCGGCGGGGCGGGGCCGGCTCGATGACAACTTGCGCGGGCAGAAGGGTGATCATGGCCCCGGCCAGCGTGCGGCGGAACGAGGCGTCGGCCGCCAGCAGCGCCTCGAACAGTGCCTCAAGCTTGCCGAGTTCGACCGGTCCTTCCTGTCCGACGCGATCAATGGCTCGGCCCATCAGCCTCAGTCCGATTTCTGCCGGCAAGGAGAGGAAACGGCCGCGATCGAACACGATCCGGGAGCCCTGGTCCCAGGGGGTTAGAGACACCCGTTCCATGGCCTCCGCCACAGCGCTCCGCAGCGCTGCCTCCGCACGCTGCAACCGCACCGCGAGCAGGGCCAATCGCCGCGCCGACAGCCCTTCTTCCAACAGAGCCGGCATCAGCGACCGCAGGCGCACCCGCGTGTGACGCGGATCGCGGTTGCTCGGATCGTCAGCGTAGGGAATGCCCGCCTTATCGAGCGTGGCGATCAGCCGCGCTTTCGGGATCGACAACAACGGGCGCGCCAGCACCAGTTCCTGCTCACCCGGATATGGCGCCGTCGCCGCCATTGCCTGCAAACCGGACACCCCGCTTCCGCGCAGCAGCCGTAGCAGCACCGTTTCGGCCTGATCATCCAGCGTATGCGCGGTCAGCACATAACACGCGCCCGATTTCGCGGCGGCTTTTGCCAGCAGGCGATAGCGTGCCGTGCGCGCAGCTTCCTGTAATCCCGTTGTCGGCTTTGCGCCAGACCAGTGCAAGGTTTGATGCAGCACGCCGAGTTCGCGCGCGAAGCGCTTTACGGCTCTGGCCTCACCTGCCGCTTCAGCGCGCAGACCATGATCAATCGTCACCGCGATAATATCAGGTCCGGCTTTGCGCGATGCGCGCCAGCGCGCGGCGAGCCAGAGCAGCGCCGTCGAATCCGGACCGCCCGACACTGCAATGATGATGGATTTTTCTTTTACGAAAGGAGCAAACATCGCGCGCGCTTCAACCAGCGACAACGGCGCGGCAGCAGCAGTGTCTTGTGGAGTCTGCTTATTCCCGCAAAGGCTGGAATCCAGACTGCTCACAATATGTCTTTTATCTTTCTGGGTCCCCGCCTGAGCGTGCTCCCGGGCCGCGCGTTGCGCGGACCCGTTGGCGGGGACGAGCGGAAGACCGTGCTTTGTCATGTCCCCCGCAAGCTACACGATCAGCAGCGGGCGCGCTTCTGTTCCCGCTCCACGCCCTGCTTCACAGCGACCGACGAGCGCGGATATTTACGGCCCACTTCAGCGAACGAAGCACAGGCCATTTCCTTCTGTCCAATCGCAGCCAGCGATTGTCCGAGACGCAGCAGCGCGTCGGGCGCTTTGCTCGCGGTTTCGTATTTCGTCGTCACCACGAGATATGCCTCAGCCGCATCCTGATAGCGCTGACGCTGGAACAGGCTTTCTCCGAGCCAGTAGTTTGCATCGGCCGACATGCGGTCGTGGGGGTAGCGCTGCAGGAAGTCGCGGAAGGCTTGTTCGGCCGACGCGTAGTCCTTGCGCTGGACATAACCGTAGCCGAGATCGAAATGATCGCGCGGCGAATTGGCCGGCGGCGAAATCGCTGCCATCGCATCGCCGCCCATATTGCGCTGAGGCTGCGTGCCACCGCGGCGCAAGGCCGGATCGTTGACCGCATTGCCGGCCATGGTCGACAGATCGAGCGGCTGCCCCGGTTCGCGACCACCCCGCGCACCGACAGAATTGCTGTCGTCATCGTCATAGTCGTCACGCGCCGGCGCCGACGGCTGGCCGTGCGGCAGCGAGCCGAGCGTGCGCGGCGCACCCGGCGCAGCCGGGCTCGCATTCGGATCGAAGGCATCGCCACGGCGGCCACCGACATTGGGGGCCGGGGCATAGGTCTGATTGTCGCGCGGGTCCCCGCGCTGACTCAGCCGCGGATCGCTTGTCCGGGGATCATTGCGTTGCTGATCCATGCCGGGATCGTATTCGGACCGGCGGCCGGGGATTGTCTGCGGCGCGCCCTGCTGCATCGGCGGCTGCGCTTGCGGACGCTGCGGCTGCGCGCGGGATGCGCCGCTGTCGCCGGCGGCGCCTCGCAATTGCTGCTCGAGCTGCTGATTGCGGAACTGCAACTGTTCGACCTGGCCGGTGAGTTGCCGGATCTGATTTTCGAGCGCATCGAGGCGCATGACAAGGTCTGACGCCGACATCTGCGCGGCGGCCGGCATGGCTCCTGCCATCAAGAACAACAAGCCCATTGCGTAGAGATGCGGCTTAAAGCGCATGAATAAGAACTCAGGTTTACGAGGAGACGAAGCGCCATAGCATAGACGTCGTAGCGTCGAAATTATGACTGAACCTATTTACCTGACATTAACTCAACTTGTCACTTTGGCCGGCGTTTTCTGCGTTTTCCGCGATTTTCGCCATTCCTCGAAGCGCTGGATCACCACGAACAGCGACGGGACAAACAGCACCGCGAGACAGGTCGAGGCCAGCATGCCGCTGAACACGGTGATGCCGATCGATTTGCGGGCGCTGGCCCCCGCCCCGGTCGCCAGCACCAGCGGGACCATGCTGATGATGAAGGCGAAGGATGTCATCAGGATCGCGCGAAACCGCGCTTGCGCGGCGCCGATGGCGGATTCTTCGATCGGCTTGCCATCACGCACGCGCCATTCGCGCGCAACCTCGACGATCAGGATCGCGTTCTTCGCAGCAAGCGCGATCAGCAGGACGAGACCGATCTGCGTATAGAGATTGTTGTCGACACCGAGACTCTTCAGCGCAACGACGGGGCCAACCAGCGCAAGCGGCACAGACAGGATAATCGACACCGGCGCGTACCAGCTTTCATATTGTCCGGCGAGCACGAGATAGACGAGCAGCATCGCCAGCGCGAGTACGATGTACAACTGATTGCCGACCGCCTTTTCCTGGTACGACATCGCCGTCCATTCATATCCGGTGCCGGGCGGCAAGGTGCGCTGCGCGACCTGCTCCATCAGCGCAATCGCCTCGCCCGAGGAAAAGCCCGCGGCCGGCAAACCGACCACCGATGACGACGGATAGAGATTATAGAGGCTGATCAGCGACGGTCCGACCGTCGGCACGATTTTCACCAATGTGCCGATCGGCACCATGTCGCCCTTGTCGTTACGCACCGACAGGAGATCGATGTCGCTCGGCCGCAAACGGAAATTCGCCTCGGCCTGCACATAGACCTGGAAAGTCCGGCCGAACTTGTTGAACTGAGCGACATAGCTCGAGCCGAGATAGCTGGCGATGGTCTGGAACAGGCTATCGACCGATACGCCGAGCGTCTGCGCCTTCACCCGATCGACTTCGACCGCGAGTTGCGGCACGTCGGCCCGGAACGAGGTCTGCACGCGCTGCAGGCCGCTCTGGCTTTGCGCATTGCTGACAACGGCGTTGGTGACGGCCTGCAGCTTGGTGAAATCGAACGATCCGTCACGCATCTGGATCTGCATCGTGAAACCGCCGGCATTGCCGATGCCCTGGATCGGCGGCGGCGGCAGCACGTTCACCTTCGCGCCCATGATCTGGTCAAAGTCGTGCGTCAGCTTGGTGAACAGCGGCCGCAATTGCTCGTCCTGGCCGCGCTCGTCCCAATCCTTGAGCACGATATAGACAACGCCCGCACTTGATAGCGTTGCGTTGTTGTCGAGCGCCGACACACCGGCGATCGACAACGCGCTCTCCACGCCCGGCGTCTTGCGCGCGATGTCCGAAACCTGCGTCAGCACCTCGTTGGTGCGCTCGAGCGAGGCGCCATCCGGCAGTTGCACGGTCGCGAGCAGATAGCCCTGATCCTCGATCGGCAAAAAGCCGGTCGGAATGCGCGAGAGACCGTAACCGGCGGCTGCAATGATCGCCAACGCGACCACCGCAGCGATGCCTGCATGCCGCACCATGCCGCCGATCAGCCGCAGATAGCCGCGCTCGCAGGCGGCATAGATGCGGTTGAAGCCGCGGAAGATGAAATTACGCTTCTCCTCGGGCACTGCAGGCCGCAGCCACAGCGCGCATTGCGTCGGCTTCAGCGTCGCCGCATTGATGGCGCTGAGCAACGCGGTTGCGGCGATCACCAGTGCGAATTGGGCATACATTTGCCCGGTGAGGCCCGGCAAGAACGCGGCCGGGATGAATACCGCCATCAGGACCAGCGTGATGCCGACGATTGGCGCGAACAGTTCGTCCATCGCCTTGATCGCCGCATCATGGCCGTTCATGCCACGCTCGATATTATGCGCCGCGCCCTCCACCACCACGATCGCATCATCGACCACGATGCCGATGGCCAGGACCAGCGCGAACAACGTCGACAGATTGACGGTGAAGCCGAGGGCCGCCATCGCCGCAAAGGCGCCAATGATCGTCACCGGCACGGTCGTCGCGGGCACCAGCATCGCTCGCCAGTCCTGCAGGAACAGCACGATCACGATCAGCACCAGAATCGCGGCTTCGAACAGCGTCTTGTAAACCTCGTTGATCGAGGCATTGACGAACTTGGTCGTGTCGAACGGGATGCTGCTGGCGATACCCGGCGGGAATGCCTTGGCCAGTTCCGCCATTTTCTTGTCGACGGCCTGCTTCACCTGCAGCGCATTCGCGCCGGGTGACTGGAAGATGCCGAGCGCGGCCGCCGGCTGACCATCCTGCGTGAAAATCTGACTGTAGGTCTGCGCACCGAGTTCGACACGACCGACATCGCGGACCCGCGTGAGTTCGCCGCCGGCGCCTTCGCCGGTCTTCACCACCACGTTCTCGTACTCGCTGACTTCGCTGAGCCGGCCCGAGATATCGATGGTGTACTGGAAATTCTGCCCCGAAGGCGTTGGCGGCGCACCGATCTGCCCGGCGGTCACCTGCTGGCTTTGCGCCTGCAGCGCCTTGATCACATCGCCCGGAGTCAGCGAGCGCGCCTTCAGCTTTTCCGGATCGAGCCACACGCGCATCGAATATTGGCCGGCGCCGAACACCGTGACGTTGCCGACGCCCGGCACGCGCGACAGCTCGTCACGCAGGCTGATCGTACCGTAATTGGCGAGATAGAGGCTGTCGCGGCTTTTGTCCGGCGAGGTCAGCGTGACGAACATCAGGATTGCGGTCGACTTCTTCTGCACCGTGACGCCCTGCGCCTGGACCGCCTGCGGCAGCGACGACAGCGCGCTCGACACGCGGTTCTGCACCAGCACCTGCGCGAAGTTCAGATCGGTGCCGATCTTGAAAGTCACCGTCAGCGTATAGGTACCGTCGGCGGCGCTGGTAGACTGCATGTAGATCATGTCCTCGACGCCGTTGACCTGCTGCTCGATCGGCAGCGCAACGGTATCGATGACGACGCGCGCGCTCGCGCCCGGATAGCGTGTCTGCACCTGCACGGTCGGCGGCGTGACATCCGGGTATTGCGAGATCGGCAGATTGATCAACGCGACAAGGCCGATCACGACCATCAGGATCGCGAGCACATTCGCGAGAACCGGACGTTCGATGAAGAATTTCGAGATCATCTCGTGTGCCGAATCCGAAGTTCGCCCAGCTTCGCAGCGCCCTCGTTGGCGAACTTCGGATTCGAGGACACGAGTTTGCTTTCGTTTCTCATGTGGTTTGGTTCCAAAACTCCCGCTCGGAGTTTGCGGAAATTATGATGGGAGAACCACCACATGAGCTGCTCCGCCTATTTCGACGGTGCCGCTGCCGCCGCCTGAAGTTTTGGATCGACCTTCTGGCCCGGGATCGCACGCATCAGGCCATCGACGACAACGCGATCGTCCGGCTTAAGCCCGCTCAAAATCACCCGCATCCCAGCGGACTGCCGGCCCGGCTCGACCTTGCGCTGCTCGACCACATTGTCGGCATTGACGACGAGCACATAACGGCCGCCCTGATCGCTGCCGAGCGCGGCATCGGGCACCAGCAGCGATTCCTTTGCGGGACCCGGCACGCGCACGCGCACGAAATAGCCCGGCAACAGCATGCCTTTGGGGTTGGACAGCACACCGCGCACTGCCAGCGTGCCAGTACCGGCACTCACGCTCGGTGCGGCATAGTCGAGCTTGCCCTCATGCGGGAAGCCGCTTTCGGTCTGCAACCCGACCTGCAGCGGGTAGTTCAGGACATCACTCGTGCTTTCACCGCGCTTGGCGCGCTCTTCGCGGATGCGCAGCACGTCCTGCTCGCTGACATTGAAATTCGCATAGATCGGATCGAGCTGCACGATGGTCGCAAGCTTGGTCGGCGTGTTGTTGGCGCCGACATATTCGCCGACCGACACCTGACGGGCGGTGACGACACCGTCGAACGGCGCCGAAACCTGCGTATATCCATAATTGATCTCGGCAAGATCGGTGTTCGCCTTCGCTTGCTCAAGATTGGCCTTATCCGTATCCCGCTGCGCCAACGCCTTGTCGTAATTCGCCTGGGACGACACGCCCCGCGCCAGCAAATCTTTCTGGCGCACGAATTCGGTTTCGGATTGAACCAAAGCCGCCTTGGCTGCTTCTTCGGCCGCTTTGGCCTGATCCACCTTGACCTTGTAGGGCTCAGGCTCGATCAGAAAGAGCGGCGTGCCCTTTTTTACCAGCGCACCGTCCTCATACTGGATCGCTTGCACGAAACCTGGAATGCGCGCGACAAGATCGACGGTGTTCACCGCGGCAAGCGTTCCGGTCTCTTCCAGATAACCGATGACGTTTTCTCTGACCGGGTTGGCGACGACCACCTGAGGCGGCGGCGGCGGCACATAACGGTTGGGTTCTTCGCATCCCGTCAACAGAACGGGCACGGCAACGGCAAACCAAAGCTGATTTCTGACCCGGCGCATATCTCACACAATCCTGCGCCGTCGAAATTTTGGCAAGCGCCAAAACGAAACCGGCGCCCACTTTCGCAAATCGCGCAACGTGGACGCCGGTCTACACAAAATTTGTATACGGCTTATGAACTGGCGTTCAACACTGTCACCGCACGGCGGTTCTGAGACCAGCACGAAATGTCGTTACACACCGCGACCGGCCGCTCCTTGCCGTAGGAGATCGTCCGCATGCGCTGCGGGTTCACACCGCGCGAGGCGAGATATTCGCGCACCGTTTGCGCACGACGCGCGCCAAGAGCGATGTTGTATTCGCGGGTGCCGCGTTCGTCGGCGTGACCCTCGATCGTGAAGGTGTATTGCGAATAGCGGTTCAACCACTGCGCCTGATTGTCGAGCGTCGCTCGCCCCTGCGCCGTCAGGCCGGTCTGATCGGATTCGAAGAAAACGCGGTCGCCAACATTGACCACGAAGTCCTGCTGACTGCCGGGCGTCGCAGCGCCGGCTGCACCGAACTGATCGTTCGGCTTGTTCGCACATGCAGACACCGCGAGCGACGCGGCGAGGACACCAACCACGCTCAAGAAGCGCAGGGACCGTGTGAAAGAAATCATCCCGGTGACTCCGTTTACTTTACCGGACACTTTCCAAAGGTCTAACCCGCGTTCGTTAAGCGAACGTTCCATCAACCTTGATCAGACCTTTCGAAGAACCCCCAAATGCGACCAGAGGCCGCAAACCATCGTTAATGGTTAACAGACGGTTATTGCCTAAAATACGGCAGAAACGACTTTTTCTCGTTGTTAATGGGCCGGTGTGGCGAAGCAGTGCCACTTCGCCGGCAACGCGGCCCAGAGCCCCCGGCTTTGTTGGAATCCAGGCTGGGTTCCAGGTTTTTGTTTTGACGCGCTTTCTCACGCGAACCGGCGCCCGCTTCGCTCGAAAACGCTTTAGGACAACAACGGCGACCAGGCCGGATCTGATGCAAAACTGGGCGTCGGGATGCGCTGCTCATTACGACCGGTGATATCGACCGAGTAAAGCTGCGGACCGGGCGAACCGGTTCCCTCGCGGAAGAACATGATCACACGGCCGTTGGGCGCGAAGGTCGGGCCTTCGTTGTGGTAACCTTCGGTCAGGATGCGTTCGCCCGAACCGTCGGTGCGCATGATGCCGATGGCAAACCGTCCGCCGCCCTGCTTGGTGAAGGCGATGGCATCACCGCGCGGCGACCAGACCGGAGTTGAATAGGAACCCTCGCCGAAGCTGATGCGCTGCGCGTTGCCGCCAGTCGACGGCATGACGTAAATCTGCTGCGAACCACCGCGATCGGATTCGAAACAGATGCGCGTGCCATCCGGCGAATAGGACGGCGCGGTATCGATCGCAGGCGATTGCGTCAGCCGCGTGGTGTTGCGCGAACGCAGATCCATCGTGAACAGATTCGAGTTCGAGCCTTGCTGCAGGCTCATGATCACGCGCTGGCCATCCGGCGAGAAGCGCGGCGAGAAGGTCATGCCGGGGAAGTTGCCGACGATTTCGCGCTGGTTGGTTTCGATGTTCAGGAGATAAACGCGCGGATCGCCCTGCCCGAACGACATGTAGGTGATTTCCTGCGTCGACGGCGAGAACCGCGGCGTCAGCACAAGATCTTCGCCGCGGGTCAGATAGCGCACATTGGCGCCGTCCTGATCCATGATTGCCAAACGCTTTATACGGCGATCCTTCGGACCGCTTTCGTCGACGAACACGATGCGCGTGTCAAAATAGCCTTTCTCACCCGTGAGACGCTCATAGATCGCGTCCGAGATGATGTGGCCGATGCGCCGCCAGTTGTCGGGCGATGTGAAATACTGCTGGCCGGCCTGCTGCTGGCCGCCGAATACGTCCCACAGACGAAACTCCGAACGCAGCCGGCCATCGCCTTGGCGCGTGACGCGGCCGGTGACCAGCGCCTGCGCATTGATCGCGCGCCAGTCCGGAAATTTTGGTGCAACGTCAGGATTGGAGATCTTCTCGATATACGCGGCCGGATCGATCGGCGCGAACAGACCGGAGCGACGCAGATTGTTGGTGATGATGCCGGTGACATTGCGCGCAACCTCGGCATCGGGCCCCGTGCCACCCGCGAAATCCGGCAGCGCGATCGGCAAGGGCTTGAATTGGCCTTCCGTGATCTGAACGCGCACCTGCGCCATCGCGGTGCGCGCGTCAAATGCAGCAGCGCCAAATGCGCTCGCGCCCAACAACAGCGCGCCCCGCCGCGTCACACCCAAGCGTTTCATCGCATTGTGATCCGTCATTTAATATCCGTACATCGTCTTTTCGTCGAAATCGATCATGATTTCGCGCCAGTTATTGTAGGTTTCCTTGCGGAAGAAATTGAACGGCTCGGTCGCGAGCACTGCGCGGACTGCGGCGTCGCGTTGCGCTTCGAAATTGGCGCCGCGCCCGGTTGTCACCACCTGCGGCGGCGAAGCCAGCCGACCGTCCGGCGTCAATCGGATCACCAATGTGATGATCATTTTGTCGGCCGTGTACGGAACGGACCAGTTCCGTCTCAGACGCGCTATGAGAATGTCCATTTCACTTTGTGACAGCGACGCGGCTGTTGCGGTCGGAGCGCCGAGCGAGGCAGTCTGATTCACGGTCTCGCCGGTCGCAGCGCGACGCGTCGGCTCGCGTTTGTCGAGCAACGCCGAGATCTTCGAGGGATCGAATTTCGGCTGCGGCTTGGGCGGCTCCGGCTTCTTCGGCGGGGTCGGCACCGGCTTGGCCTCGGCCTGCTTCTGCTCGTCCTTCTTCTTGCTGTCGTCCTTCTTCAGGGCTTCGGCAATCGGATCGACTTTCGGCTCGGGCTGTTTCGGCTCGGGCTTGGCTTCCGCCTTGGGCTGCGGCTTCGGCGGCTCAGGCTTGGCCTTGGGCTCGGGCTTTTGCGGCTTCTCGACCGGCGGCGGAGTCGGCTCGCTCTTGGTCGCCTCGACTTCCTTCTTTTCGGTGACCTTCGCGGTGTGATCCTCGGGCGGCTTCTTCTCGCCCTGCTTCTCGACCAGCGGCTTCGGCGCTTCCTGCTTCGGCGCGGTCTTGGAGCCTTGAGTCATCTGGCTGAGTTCGGACGCCGAAATCACATCGACCGCGATCGAATCCGGAGTCTTCGACTCAAGAGGATTGGCCGTGAATGTCAGCACCGCCCACAGCAATGCCGTGGCATGCGCGACACTCGATATGGTGAGCCCCGTCCTCATTGCGTACGGATGATCTTACGTCCCCTGCTCGACCTCGGTGACAAGCGCGACACGACGGAAGCCGGCCGCCGAGAGCCGCCCCATCACCCGCATCACCGTGCCGTAATTCACGCCCTTGTCGCCGCGCACGAAAATACGCTCGTCGCTACCGCCACGCGCGTCCGTGATCGCCTTCAGCTTCGGGACCAGCTCATCGACCTTGATCTCGGTGTTCATCAGGTAGACTTCGCCCTTGGTGTTCACCGAAACGGTCAGTGGCTCACGATCCTGATCGAGGCTCTTGGCCTGCGTTTGCGGCAGGTCGATCTGCACGCCGACAGTGAGCAACGGCGCCGACACCATGAAGATGATGAGCAGCACCAGCATCACGTCGACCATCGGGGTGACGTTGATCTCGGCCATGACCGGCTTGCGGTTATGCCGCCGCCGTCCACCGACCCCTGCGCTGCCGCCTCCACCCATTCCCATCGCGCGCTATTCCCCCGTCACGTCCCGCGTTCGTCGATCTGACGCGACAGGATTGCGGAAAACTCGTCGGCGAAACCCTCCAGGCGGTGGGCCTGTTTGTTCACCTCGGCGACGAACTTGTTATAGAAAATCGTCGCCGGGATGGCGGCAACGAGGCCAATTGCGGTAGCGAACAGCGCTTCGGCGATGCCCGGCGCGACCACCGCGAGCGATGTGTTCTTCGAGGCGGCGATCGACTGGAAGCTGTTCATGATGCCCCAGACGGTGCCGAACAATCCAACGAACGGACCGGCAGAACCGACGGTCGCGAGAACCAGCAGCCGGCGTTCCAGCCGGTCGATCTCGCGGGTGATGGTGACGTCCATCACCTTGTCGATTCGGGTCTGGAGACCCGCAAACGATCGCGCCTGCCCTTCGAAGCTGCGTTTCCATTCGCGCATCGCCGCGACAAACAGTGCGGCCATCGAATGGGTCGGACGGGCGGACAGCGCGCGATACAGCTCCTCAAGCGACTGGCCGGACCAGAACGCCTGCTCGAACCGATCCATCGCGCGTTTGGTGCGAGCGAACAGAAGCAATTTGTCGATGGCGATCGCCCATACCCAGATCGAGCAGGCGAGCAGGCCGATCATTACCAGTTTCACGACCCAGTGCGCCTGCAAAAACAGGCTAAAGATCGAAAGATCGGCGGTGACCGGCAGGGCCGACTGCGCCACGTCGGCTGGATTCATGGATATGTCCTCTTCGGATCGATTCCGCAGGTACTGTAACGTCGACTTCCTCGCGTCGGCTCGACTTCGCCGCGCACCACGCGGGACCAAGATGGAACTGCGGGCGCCGAAACGCGGCGCGGCGCACAGTCCCGATTGTCACGAAGACGCGCCGTCTACCCCCCGGCAGAGCGACGAAATCCCCGTGAAACTTGGCCAAACTAGGGCGTCAGGCGAAACCTCTCGCCAAACTAACCAGCGCTCATTGTGGTTAAGGAAGGGTTACAATCACGCGACGGTTTTCGTGAACGCAACGACGTGCGGCTCGTTGGCGGCTTTTCTTCCTGACGCAAATCTCGCACTGTCGATCAGCGGACCGCCAAAAATAATCCGCCCGCCGCAATGACGCGACGGGCGGTACGCACTCACACCAAAATCTGAGGTCGCGTTATTGGCCCTGCGGGGCCGGCGGCGTGCCGGTGTTGCGACCACGGCGATCGGCCATGAACTGATCGAACTCGGCCTTGTCCTTGGCTTCGCGCAGGCGCACCAGAAACTCCTGGAATTCGCGCTGCTCCTCCTCGAGCCGGCGCAACGTCTCAGCGCGATAGTCGTCAAACGCCCTGTTGCCGGAGGATGGCGGCGACCACAAACCACCGCCAAAGCCGCTGAAACCTGCGCCCTGCGCGCGTTCACGCATGCGGTCCATCTTCTCCTGCATGCGGCCCATTTTCGACTGCCAGCGTTCCATGCTGTAGCGACTGCATCCCATCCGTCCGCTCCATATCGAAAAGGCCAGTAGGCTGAGACCGATAGGCCACCAAACGATGAAGCCGAGGACCGTGGCGGCGATCCAGGCTGGCCTGCCGTATTCGTCGATCTTGTCCGTGAGAGTCATCGCATCCTCATGGCCTAGATGTGAATGTTAATAACATTCACATAGCTGCGGTTAGTCAGGGTGTCAAGAACGGCCTCGCTCCACTTCGCCCAAGAAGCCGGAGCTCCCTGAATGGCTATTGGCCGTGCAGGCCGAGACCAGAGAGATAGACAAGCACTCCGGCTTCCAACAGGTCCTCGGGCGACATCGGCAACGGTCTTTTTGCGCCGTCACCGCGTGCGAACAGCGAGGCGATACCGTGCGAGAGCGCCCAGATATGCAGCGCCATCATCAAGGCTGGCGGCCGCTTCCCCTGCGGTAACAATGCCGTGAGCGCTTCGCAGGCGTTGCGAACGACCGCGAAAGCGCGATCGCCGGCGGCACGCAATTCCGGGCTGGAATCCGCCGGCACGCCGGCCTCGAACATCGCCGAATAGAAAGCTGGCTCGGACCGTGCAAAGGCGAGATAGGCTTTGCCCAGCCGCTCGAATGCGGTTTTCGGATCGGGCTTGCCGTCGTCCCAGGCCAGCAGCAGCCGTTGTTCGAACTGCTCGAAGCCACGCCGCGCGACATCGGCCAGCAACTCATCGCGATCGCGATAATGCCGATAGGGCGCGGCCGGGCTGACGCCAGCCCAGCGGGCCGCATCCGCAAACGTGAATCCGGCGGGGCCTTTTTCGGCGATTAGATCGAGCGCCGCTCGCACCAGAGCTTCCTTCAGGTTGCCGTGGTGGTAGCCCCGTTCGCCGTCGCCGCCTTTCGACCATCTCATGTGAAGCGCATTAACATGCGTCGCTGTGCCGCGTCGATGCCTGCCGGCATGTCAGGGCCGGGCTTAGCCGGCCACGTCAACCTGTCGCGGCGTCCTGGTCGGCCTTCATGGCGACACGCAGGGGCTTCGGGATTGGCTTCGCACGTCCTTCGGAAATGAAGGCGACGCGTACATCGGCCTGGACCAGCAATTCGTCACCGCGCATCACGCGCTGGCGGATCGTGACGGAAGCCCCTTTCACCTCGTTCGGCTCGCTGATCACGGTCAGCAAATCGTCCATCCGCGCGGGCTTAAGAAAATCGAGCGTCATCGACCGCACGACAAAGGCAAAGCCCGGTGCTTCCTGCTGGGTCTGTTCGAACAGGGCGCGATGGTCGTTGCCGATCAGCCGCAGATAATTGGTGCGGCCGCGCTCCATGTAGCGCAGGTAATTGGCATGATAAACGATGCCGGTGAAATCAGTGTCTTCGTAATAGACGCGCACGATGAAGGTGTGGCGTCCGTCGCGCAATTCGCCGTCGAGGGGTACTGAAGTCACTGCACAAACCTATCCGGTTTTTCGAGCGGAGATAGAGCCGTTCTCTAAACGCGAAAATGGCTCCTTCGCAAGCAGAGCCAACCAAGCCGCGTCATGTATGATCACAACGGCGCCGCTTCCGAGTCTGCCTAGCGGCGAAATTCCTCGTCCAAATCCATTCGACCGTCGAGAACACGAACAATCACCACACGATCATCCGTCACAAGATAGAAAATGACTTTTGGCCCCAAAACAACACTGCGCAATCCCGCCGCCAAACTTGCTCGCTCGCGACCAATGAAAGGAAAGCGCACGAGCTGGCGGAATTTTTCATTGATGCCCGCGATCTGATCCCGAGCAGCCTGAGGATTTAGCGGAAGAAGATGATTGTAGATCTCGTGCAAATCGTCATCGGCACGTTCCGAGACGACGAGTTTCATGTCTGGCTAACGCGAGCGGTTTGCACGATGCAGGAAATCGTCGAAATCCCATTCCCGCACACGCCCCGCCGTAACGTCCTCAAGGCCCCTGTCGATTTCCTGTTTCAGGGCCTTGTATCGTTCCGCCTGCTCAAGAAGATAAGCAACAGCAGGCTCCCTCATTTCTTCGGGCAGCAAGTCCAGCGCGGCTGCAGCTTTTTCGGTCGTCTTACTCATACTGCAAGACTACCACATGACGCGCGAATTGACCATCACGGCTCCCGCCAGCGGCAGCACGTGATCGCGCGTCAACGGCGCGAGATGCAACTGCGACAGCATGGCGGCATCGGCCCAGACCGCTTCCTCGATCTCAGCGCGCGGCATGACCAGACCAGCGACATCGACGGCATAGACCGCAGCCTTGACGCGAAAGCCGGGCTCGTTCGCTGCTGCGCAATCGAACACACCCAGCGAGCGCGCACTGCCGACCACCACGCGGCAACCCAGTTCCTCGTCGATCTCGCGCGTTAATGCCGCGACATCGCTCTCACCATGATCTCGCTTGCCGCCCGGCTGCATGAAAGCCGACGTGCCGCGTTTGCGCACCAGCAGCAGCCGTCCGGCCTCGTCACGGATGAGTGCGGCAACAATGCTGATGATCTTGTCAGTCAATGTCGCCGTTCCCCTGATTGAACAAACCGAATTGCGCCGGATCGCGCGCGGGTTCGGCGAGTCCCATATGCTTGAACGCATGCCCGGTGAGGAGGCGACCGCGCGGCGTGCGCTGCACGAAACCTTTCTGGATCAGGAACGGTTCGATGATGTCCTCGATGGCGTCGCGCGGCTCCGATAAAGCCGCAGCAATGGTTTCAACGCCAACGGGACCACCACCGTAATTCAGCGCGATCATCTTGAGGTAACGTCGGTCCATCGCGTCGAGGCCTGCACCATCGACCTCCAGCGCACTCAGCGCCTTGTCGGCGACAGCACGATCAATGGCCTTGTTGCCGTCCATCATTGCAAAATCGCGCAGCCGGCGCAGCAGTCGGCCGGCAATGCGCGGTGTGCCGCGCGAACGACGCGCAATTTCGTTGGCGCCATCCTTGGTGATGCCAACGCCAAGCACGCGCGCACCGCGTGTCACGATCAGTTCGAGTTCGGCTTCGGTATAGAAATTCAGACGCACCGGAATGCCGAAGCGATCACGCAACGGATTGGTGAGCAGACCCGCACGCGTGGTTGCGCCGACAAGGGTGAATTTCGACAATTCGATCTTCACCGAGCGCGCCGCAGGACCTTCGCCGATGATCAAATCGAGCTGGAAATCCTCCATCGCCGGATAGAGCACTTCCTCCACCTGCGGATTGAGGCGGTGGATCTCGTCGATGAACAGAACATCGCGCTCTTCGAGATTGGTGAGCAGCGCGGCGAGATCGCCGGCCTTGGAAATCACCGGCCCGGATGTCGCGCGGAAATTCACGCCGAGTTCGCGCGCGACGATCTGCGCCAGGGTGGTCTTGCCGAGGCCGGGCGGACCGACGAACAGCACGTGATCGAGCGCATCCTTGCGCGCTTTCGCCGCGCTGATGAAAATGTCGAGATTGGCGCGCGCCTTTTCCTGGCCGATGAAATCGCCAAGCTTCAGCGGCCGCAGCGAGGAGTCGGCGTCATCGTCTTCGCGACGTTCTGCGGTTACGAGATTGCGTTCGATCGCCAAGATCAGGTGCCCCGCGAATATTTGTTCGGGAGCAATTCGCCGATCGAGACGACCGACGGTTCCGGCCCGTTCGGCACGATCACCCGCGCCTTGGCATCGTAATCGTGGATGAGTTCGCGGCACGAACCGCAAGGCGACACGACCTTGATATTCTGGTCCTCTTCATGCGGCCGCGGATGACGAACGGCGACAATCGTCTCGATGCCCTTGTCGCCGCCTTCCGTGATCGAACGGCCGATGGCGATCGCTTCCGCGCACACCGCCATGCGGCCAAGATAAGCGTCGATATTCACGCCGGTGATGATGCGGCCGTCGCGCGTGCGCATGGCAGCCCCCACCTCCTGCCAGTCGTTGCGATAGCGGTTCTTGATCGCCTCGCTCGCGGCGGCGATCAGTTCCTGGTCATCGTCACTCAGTGTCGGCACGCGCAAACCCATATCCTGCAAGTTACTTCGCCAGTTCCTTCAGTCCGAAACGGATCAGCTTCGCGGTGTCCGCATCGTCGCCGGCGCCGCGCGCCGCGGCGGCGATGGCCGCTGCCGCCTGCGGCTGACCATAGCCCAGATTGACCAGCGCCGAGATGGCATCGCGCACCGGCTGCGGCGCGCGATGGTCGTCCATGTCGGCTGACAATTTGACGACCGCCGGATCGAGATCGGCGAAGGCCGGCGTCTTGTCCTTCAGTTCCGTCACGATCCGCTCGGCCACCTTGGCGCCGACGCCGGGCGTGCGCGAAATCGCCGCCTTGTCGCGCAGCGCGATGGCATTCGCAAGGTCGGACGGCCGCAGCGTGCCGAGCACCGCCAGAGCCACTTTCGCGCCGACGCCTTGCACCGTCTGCAACAGCCGGAACCATTCGCGCTCCACGTCGCTAGCAAATCCGAACAGCCGGATCTGGTCCTCGCGCACATGCGTCTCGATCGACAATGTCGCGGCCTCGCCTGCCGACGGCAGCGATTGCAGCGTACGGGTCGAGCAGTGGACCTGATAGCCGACGCCCTGGACGTCGACGATCACATAGTCTTCACCGTATGAATCGATAATACCTTTGAGCTTGCCAATCATCGCTGTTCTGGACGCGAATCGCTTACCGTTTCTGATCAGAAAGATCGGACCCGACCGGGGCGAATTTCGCAAGGGCCGTTATTTTTCCGCTGATTCAAGGGACTTTCATGAGCGACATGCAGGCCATTTTCAATGAGCCGTGGTCGAAACTCGACCCGCAGGTCGCCGCCCTGCTGGATCGCATCTACACCGGCGCGGCCGGCGAAGCGCCGATTTTCGAGCGCACCCCCGCGAGCGCCCGCGACCTGATCAACCGCCTGTTGCCGTTTTATGTCTCGGCCGGCGCACCGGCGATGCCGGTTATAGCCACGCGGTACATTCCTGCGGCCAGCGGCGCCATCCGGGTGCGGCTTTACGATCCGGGCACGCCGGCGCCGGCGCCGACCATCATCTTCATCCACGGCGGCGGTTTCGTCGTCTGCGATATCGACGTTTATGATGGCGTGGCGCGGCAACTGGCGAAGCGCTCCGGGATGCGCGTGCTGAGTGTGGATTACGGGCTTGCACCCGAACACCCCTTCCCCGTGCCGCTGAACGACTGCATCGCCGCGATCGGATGGGCGGTCACGCATGGCGCCGAATGGGGCATCGATCCAACACGGATCACCCTTTGCGGCGATTCCGCCGGCGCCAATCTGGCGCTGGCTTCGGCGATTGCGTTGCGCGACTCCGGCTCGTCGACGGTGCGCGGCGTCGCCTGCATCTATGGCTGCTATTCGCCGAATACCGACACCGGTTCCTACAAGGCCTACGGGAGCGGTGCGTATCTGATCAGCACGCCGGAAATGCAGTGGTACTGGAAGAACTATCTGCCGAACGCCGCGGCCTACACGAATCCATTGGCAGCGCCGCTGCTGGCAGACCTGAAGGGATTGCCGCCGCTGTTCGTGACCGCAAGCGAATACGACCTGCTGCGCGACGATTCAGAAAGGCTGGTCGAGAAGCTGAAGGCAGCGAATGCGCCGCACGAATATCATGTCTGGCCTGGCACCATCCACGCCTGCATCAATTTTATGGGCTGGCTGAATGCTATGGGTCCGCGCGTGGACGAGATTTGCGCCTTCCTCAGGCGGATGACGGAAAAATCATAACAGCGCACTAACCCGCAACCACGCGCAGTTCCGCGCGCGCACGATGATGCGCGTGGGTGATCGCAATCGCCAGCGCGTCCGCGGCGTCATGTGTGCGTGGATTGGCCTTGGGCAGCAGCACATCGATCATCATGCGGATCTGCGCCTTCTCTGCATGGCCTGCACCGACCACAGTCTTCTTCACCAGATTCGGCGCGTATTCCGCGACTACGATGCCAGCGCGTGCCGGAATCAGCATCGCAATGCCCCGCGCTTGCCCGAGTTTCAGGGTCGATGCACCGTCGCGATTGACGAAGGTGGATTCGACGGCTGCTTCGTCGGGCGTGAATTCCTCGACCACCTTCACCAGACCGTCGTGGATTGCCACCAGCCGTTCCGCCAGCGCCGCCCGTTCATGGGTCTCGACGGAACCGCAGGCGAGAAAGATCAGCTTGTTCCCTTCGCACGTGATCACGCCCCAGCCGGTGCGGCGGAGGCCGGGATCGATGCCAAGGATACGAATCGGGCGCTTCATGCTGGCTGACTGATAGCACGCCGGATGCATGGATGGCGCGCGTCGCACGCCCTCGCTCACCCCGGCTTCCCCTGATAAGCAGACCGCGCCGTGATCGAATTACCCACTCTTGAAACCTTTTCCAGCGTCGTTGCCGACCCGCGTTTCATCGCGGGCGTCGGCGCTGCGATGCTGGCCGGCATCGTGCGCGGCTTTTCCGGCTTCGGTTCCGCGTTGATCTATGTGCCGTTGATGGCGGCGATCTACGACCCGAAGATCGCGACGGTCTCCTTCGTCATCGCCGATTACCTCAGCGCCTCGCCGCATTTCGTGCAGGCGTTCCGCAAATGCCATTGGCGTGACGTGCTGCCCGCATTCCTTGCCGCCGCGACCTTTGTGCCGTTCGGCACGATGCTGCAGAAGACAGCCGACCCTGTCGCGCTGCGCTGGGGGATGGCGGCCTTTGTGACGCTGTTCGTCGTACTGCTGGCGAGCGGCTGGCGCTATCCCGGCAAACCCAATACCGCCGGTGCGATCGGTGCAGGCGCTCTCTCCGGCATTGCCGGCGGCGCAACGCAAATGTCCGGGCCACCACTCATTCTGTTCTGGCTCAGCAGCCCACTACCCGTCGCGATCGTGCGAACCAACCTGATCGCCTGTCTCGCACTGATCGGCTTCACGCTGGTCGCGAGCTACATGATCCAGGATCTGTTCAAGGCCACGCCGATAGCCCTTGGCCTTCTGCTCTGGCCAATCTACGTCATCTCGGTTTTTCTCGGCTCCTTCCTGTTCGGCCGCACATCCGATCAAGGCTATCGCCGCGTCGCCTACCTCATCATCGCCGCCTCGGCGGTTTTCAGTCTTCCCCTGTTCGATTCGTGGTTTCGTTGATGACCGAAATTTTCTCCGCGCAAACCTTCAACATCATCATCCACGATCCGCGCTTCATCGCGGCCATCATCGTGACGCTGATATCCGGTGTCGTGCGCGGTTTTTCCGGTTTCGGTTCGGCGCTGATCTACATTCCGTTGATGGCCGCGATCTATGAACCGCGGATCGCGGCGGTGACGCTTCTGGTCACCGATTTCAGCGCCAGCGCTCCATTCACCGTGGCGCAGACCCGCCATTGCAACTGGCGCGAAGTCGGCCCTGTGACGCTCGCCGGGATCGCCACCATCCCGGTGGGCGTGATGGCGCTGCAATATCTCGATCCGCTGATCCTGCGCTGGGCGATCGCTCTCCTGGTGATCATACTGCTTGTCGTGCTTGCATCCGGCTGGCGCTATCACGTGACGCCCAGAGTTTCGACCTCGCTCGGCATCGGCCTGATCTCCGGGGTCTCTGCGGGGGCAGTGCAAATCGCGGGCCCCGCAGCGATCATCTACTGGCTTGGCGGACCAAACAGTCCGGCCCTGATCCGCGCCAACCTCATGGTCTATTTCACGCTGCTGGCGATCGCATCGTTCGTGATCTATTTCGCACGTGGATTGTTCACCGCCGACGTGCTGCTGATGTCGATCCTGCTCGCCCCGATCTTCATCGCTTCGATGGCTGCCGGCACCTGGATGTTCAAGGGCGCCTCCGAACACGCCTATCGTCGCATGGCTTATGCGATCATCGCGCTGTCGGCGGTGGTCAGCCTGCCGTTGTTCGACGAACTGTTCCGCTAATCGGCCTTATCGCGCTGGTGATCGTCACGTTCGAGCAGCCAGGACGCGGCAAGGCCGAACACGATGCCCCAGAACGGCGCACCGATATTGAACACCGGAACATCGGCAACCGTCACCAGAAAGCAAACCAGCGCGCCAAGGCTGAATTTCTCGTTGAACGACGCCTGAAACGCGGTCTGCAACACGCGCAGCATTGCCAGCCCGGCCAGGGCCGCAATGAAGGCCGGCGGCGCTGCCAGCATGAGGCGTGTGAAGAACGGCGCGATCAGACCGAACACGCACGCAATCAGCCCGATGAAAACTGCACCCGTATAGTGCCGGTGTTTCTCGCCGGAGCTGGACAGGATCGCATTCACCGGACCGGTCAGGCAGGTCGGCACAGCGCCAAACAGAGCGGTCGCCATCGCGCCGATACCGCAGCCGGCGGTGATGGCGTTGGTCGGTGGATAGTGACCATTCGCGGTCAGGATGGCGATGCCCTGGCCGTTTTGCACGACAAGCACCGTGATCGCGAGCGGGACCACGAGTTCCACCATCGCCGTCCAGGAGAATTGCGGAACGTATAAATTCGGCTGCGCAAACGCGAACAATGCACCGGGCGGCGGCGTGAAGCTGCCGAGCCACCACACCGCAATCGCACCGACGATCAGCGCGGCAATCAGCGGCGGCAGCATGCGTCCCAGCCGCGGCAGCGCGGAGAGCACGACAAAGGTCACGACCATCGGCGCTGCGATCCAGAAGCCGTCACGCAGTGCGTAAACCAGATCGAGGCCAAAGCGCAGGAACACCCCCGCCACCATCGCCATCACGATCGGCATCGGCAGCGCCTGCATCGCGCGGCGTACCCAGCCCGACAGGCCGAGCAGGAGCATCAGCAGCCCGGTAGCGAAGAATGCGCCGATCGCTTCGGGAAAACTCACATGGGTCAGCGCCGGACCGAGCAGCACCGTACCGGGAATGGTCCAGAAGAAAGACAGCGGCTGCCGATACAGCACCGAAAAGACGATGGTGATCAGGCCGTTGATGAAAAAACCGGCGAAGATCCAGGAGGCGAGATCGGATTCCGACAATCCGCCGCGGGAGCCGATCGACAACACGATCGCCACCGGCGCGGACGCGGCGAACAGAAACGCCACCACCGCATTGGCGGCATAGACCAGCCCGAAATCCGCAAGTGGCCGTCTTGGCAGGGGAAGCGCCAGCTTTTCGAGCGGCATCTGCTTCACACCGCCCGACCGGAAGCCATTACGCGCTCATCTTCGACATCAGAGAATCCGAGACTTCGAAATTCGCATAGACGTTCTGTACGTCGTCGCTCTCTTCGAGAGTCTCGATCATGCGCAAAAGCTTCTCGCCGGCCTCATCGTCGACCGCCAGCGTATTCTGCGGTTTCCAGACCAGCGCCGATTTGCGCGGCTCACCGAATTTCGCTTCCAGCGCCTTGGAGACTTCGGCGAGCGAATCCTGCGCCGTGTAGATCTCGTGACCGTTCTCGCTCGACACGACATCGTCGGCGCCGGCGTCGATCGCCGCTTCCAGCATCGCATCGGCGCTCGCCACATCGACATTGAATTCAACGATGCCGACACGATCGAACATGAACGACACCGCGCCGGTTTCAGCCATGTTGCCGCCGTTCTTGGTGAAAGCGGAACGCACGTCGCCCGCTGTACGATTGCGGTTGTCGGTCAGCACCTCGACAATGACCGCAACACCACCAGGGCCGTAACCCTCGTAACGCACCTCGTCGTAGTTATCCCCGTCGCCGGCCTGGCTCTTCTTGATGGCGCGCTCGATATTGTCCTTGGGCATGTTTTCCGCGCGAGCGGCGATGATTGCGGCACGCAGGCGCGGATTAAAGTTCGGGTCCGGCATGCCCATCTTCGCGGCGACCGTGATTTCCCGGCCGAGCTTGGAAAACAGTTTGGAGCGCAGCTTATCCTGCCGCCCCTTGCGGTGCATGATGTTCTTGAATTGGGAATGACCTGCCATGTTCCGAAACCGAGTGATTCAATTCGATAGGATTTCGCGCGGGTTATAGGCGAGGTGCAGCCGAAAATCCAGAATATGGGTGCGCCCATCCGGCCTCATCCTGAGGAGCATTGCGCAGCAATGGGTCTCGAAGGGTTAAGGACGGCCCCATCCCTCCAGAAGGGCGCTTTGCGCCCTCCTCCAGGATGAGGGCCGAAAGATCACAGCACCGTCTGCATCGGGCTGGCGAAGTAGCGATAACCATCGCCCTCCTTGGCGAGATAGCCAAGCCCCGGCCACGGGAAGTGATACGACACGAACGGCATGCGCTGCGATGCCAGCATGTCGAACACCTTCAGCCGGCTGGCGACGCCCTGCGCGCCGTCGGTGTCAAAGGCAAAAGTCGCACGCGGCGTCTGCGTCGAGATCACCGCGTGGTGTGCAATGTCGCCCGAATTGAGCAATGTCTTGCCTTCGGATGTAATGACGTAAACGGTATGGCCGACGGTATGGCCCGGCGCTGCCATCGCCTGGATGCCGGGCAGGAATTCCTGGCCGTCCTTGATGAATATCATGCGGTCTCGGTTTGGCAGCAGTTGTCGGCGTGTGCCCTCGATCATTGCTTTCATCATGTCGCCCTTGGCCTTGGACTCGTCAGTCCAGAAATCGTAATCGGCCTGCGCCAGGTAAATCTGCGCATTCGGAAAATTCGGTGTCCCGGCAGCCGCCGACATCAATCCCCAGCAATGGTCGCCATGCGCATGTGTCAGCACCACCGCATCGATCTCTTTCGGCTCGATACCGGCGGCCCTCAGATTGGCAAGCTGGCGGCCGCTCTTCGTCCCGAACATCTTCGATCCGCCATCGCCGGTATCGAACAGCACCAACTGGTTGCCGGTATTGATCAGCAGCGTGTTCTGCTCCAATTCGACATTGTCTGTCGGCAGAAAATTGTCGGTCAGCACTTTCGTCATGTCCACCTTCGACACGCCGGAGAACACGCCATCCGACGGCGCGCCAAGACCGAGCGGGCCATCCGAAATCACGGTCGCTTCGAATCCACCGACCTTGAAGCGGTAAAAGGCAGGTGCCTGCACATTCTGCATCGGGGCGCGGGCCAGCGCGGCCCCCGCATTCGAACCGGCCACAACGCCCGCTGCGCCGAGGCCAGCCAACATTTTGCGCCGTGACATGGACTGTTCAGGGGAGTATGGCATCTCGCGCTCCTTATGAAATTTCTTCGCCTCTTGGGCTTCGGCGGACGAAAAAGCCTGCTTGTAGAGGGGGATCAAACCACAAATGTGTGACGATCGACACAGCGCCGGATTGCCACTGACGACCGTCACGCCGCTCGAAAACCGGACCTCGCTGTGCCAGAGGCGAATGCGAACAGAATGCAAGTCATCGGCCTGATCGGCACCTCGCGTTGCGGCTCGACAGTCCTGCAGGCCGCGCTGGCGCAATTTCGAGATGTCGCCGCGCTCGGCGAAGTGAAGCGACTGCATCGTCTGGCAACAACCGGCGCGTCGTGCAGTTGTGGCGCCAAAGTCAGCGCGTGTGAGGTCTGGGGCGCGGAGGCACCCGGCTTTATCGCATCGAGCGGTTCGAAGCTGCGCATGATCGGCAATGCACTGGCGACCGCGGCGCGCACTCCAATGTTCGCCGAGGATGCGAAGGCTGCGCAATCGCTCAGTCGCACTTTGCGCGCGATCGCAAAGAAGCTTCCGGCTCGCGTGTTTGTCGATTCCAGCAAGGATCTCGATCAGCTTCTGCTTTACGCGACCCTTCCGGACATCGAGGTCATCCCCGTGCATGTGGTGCGCGACCCGCGCGGCGTCGTGCAGTCGGCCGGCCGCCGAACCGGCATTGCGCCCGATGAAATGACGCGGCACTGGCGTCGTCTCAATGGGGCAACAATCGTGCTTCGGAAGCTCACGCCACATCTGCCATGGCAGACGGTTCTGTACGAGGATTTCTGCACCGATCCGGCAGGCGTTTGCCAGCGCGTACTGCGCGCCGCCGGGCATGACGGACAGATGCGCGATGAACCGGCCTTGCACCATACACTCGGCGGCAGCCCCGGTTTTTCATTCGCCGGCGTCGATGCGATCCGTGTCGAAGAGAACTGGCGCACGACGATGCCGAAAGACTTGCAGACCACAATCCTCCGACAAAGCGGCTGGCCGGCAAAGCATCTCGGCTATCGCGATTAAGGACTACGCGTCGAGCCAGAACTGCGGCACGGCTTCCTCAAGCCGCGCGCCAAGCCGGACCGCGGACACGCGTGTTGCCAAGCCGGTTGCATCGTCTGTCTCGACCGCTAGCCCGCAGAGCGTTGCCGGACCGGTCGCCGCTTCGAACTTGGTCGATGGAATGCGGCGCAGGAATCGCGACAGCGGCTCGTCCTTCACCATGCCGATGACGGAATCATAGTCGCCGGTCATGCCGGCATCGGTCTGGTAGGCGGTGCCACCCGGCAATACCTGATGATCGCTGGTCGGCACATGCGTATGGGTACCGACCACGACGCTCACCCGCCCGTCGAGGAAATGGCCCATTGCCTGTTTCTCGCTGGTCACTTCGGCATGGAAATCGACGAAGATCGCATCGGCGTCGCGTTTCAGCGCGCAATATTCAAGCTCGCGCTCGATCGCGGTAAACGGATCATCGAGCGGATCGAGGAAGATACGGCCCATCGCATTGATGACGAGGACGCGCGCACCGTTCTTGGCCTCGATCATCGCCGCACCGCGGCCAGGCGTGCCTTTCGGATAATTGAGCGGACGGACGAGACGCGGCGACCGCTCGATGAACACCAGCGCCTCGCGCTGATCCCACGCGTGATTGCCGAGCGTCACGACATCGACGCCGCTGTCAATGAACTCGCGAAAGATGTTTTCGGTGATGCCGAAGCCACCGGCGGAATTCTCGCCGTTCAACACGACGAGGTCGAGTTTCCAGTCCGATACCAGACCAGGCAATCGTTGATTCACGATGGCGCGGCCGGATCGGCCCACGACATCGCCGATAAAAAGGATCCGCAACTATCAGCTCCCGCGGAAATCGATGATCTCTTTTTCCGTTAGCACAAGGTCGAGCCTCGCGTCGAACGGGGTCGCAGGAACCCGCTCGATCTCCTGTGCGGCGAAGGCCACGCCGATCGCGACCACCGGCTTCATCGCGCGAATGCGGGTGATGGTCTTGTCGTAATAGCCCGCGCCATAGCCAATGCGATGACCGTTGCGGTCGAACGCGGCGAGCGGCACCAGCATGATGTCGGGGAACACTTCAGGCGATTCCGGCTTCGGCTCGCGGATGCCCCAAACGCCGGACGCCATCTCATCACCGAACGCCCAGGCCCGCATGATCAACGGATTGCCGCGCTTGGGCGTCACCGGCAAGGCCAGCGTCGCGCCGGCATCGCTCAGCTTGCGCATCAGCGGCACCGGATTGAATTCGCTCTTCATCGACGAATAGCCGGAAACGATCGCGCCCGGTTTGACCGCAACGGGAAACGGCCGCTGCGTCACCGATTCGACAGCGGCGGCGCGCTCGGATGCCGGCAACGCATCACGGCGCGCGAAGGCTTCGTGGCGCAGCTCGGCTTTGTCGTTGGCCAATTCAGCGGATTGCATATCAAGCCTCGCCTGTCATTCCGGGACGCGAGCAGTGCTCGCGGGCGGAAATCCAGAGACAACATCATGCCACCTCTGGATTCCGGGTTCGTATGCTTCGCATACGTCCCGGAATGACGGCAAACGGAAATGCAAGGGAAAGTGCGGAGCCACGATGGCCGTCGGAATTTTCGACCCCGGGAACCTACAAAAGTAGGTGGGCGCCATATAACCGGATCCACGGACCCGGCCAGGGACAGCTCCCTTCAGGATCGTAAGGCCCCGGGAGTATGATGTTTCCAGTCGCACCCCGCAGCCCCGCTTGGGCAATGTAGTGCGGGAAAGCACTCCTTGCCAGTCATGTTGACTTCAATCGCAGCTCTATCCCCGCTCATTCCCGCAAAAGCGGGAATCCGGAGCTTCAATGCAGGGGTCTGCCGGAGTCTGTCATCGGCCGCGCGTTGCGCGGCCCCGTTGGCGGGAACGAGCGGACTGGGACTCACCCCATCGCCGGGCCGGAGCTCGTATTGCCCGATTGATTGATCTGCCGCGTGATCTCTTCGATCCGTTCCGCCGCAGTGTTGAGAGCCGCGACGATTGCAGCTTGCGCCTGCTGTGTGCGGGCGCTTGATGCGACGCGCGCCTCCTGAAGCCCTGCAATTTCCTGTTCCAGACTATGGATGCGCTGCACGGATTCGGCGAGTTCATCGGCCACGGTCAAAGCCGCCATTACTGTGAGCCGCTGATCGCCAATCTCGCCATGCGAGCCGCGCAATTGCTCGATGCGCTCATCGATCTCGCGCGCCAAAGTCATGACGCGGTCTTCTTCGCCGTCTTCGCAACCCATCCGGTATTGCCGGCCGTTGATCGTTACATTGACCTGAGCCATGGCGTTGCCTCGCTACTCTGGCGCATGACAGCAGTTATGTTTGAGCATGATCGTGATTTACCGATCATGCTCATCGAGCAAAGTCTTGATCGTGTTCATCGCGACATCGATGCGGCGCGCGACCTCCCTGTTGGTGTCTTCGAGCCTGCGCGCCTGCGCCGCCATGTGATCGAGTTCGGACGCAAGCCGCGCGCGATCGTTGCCGAGGGCGTGAAGCTGCACGGTGACCGAGTCGCCGCCGCGTTCGGCTTCGCGCTTTCGCGCCACCGCCGCCTGCAACTCCTCAAGCGCCTGGGCCAGCCGCCGGGCGGCGATATCCATTGCGCTCGTATCGGTCATGGGCGCATGACACTCATCAAAAACTCTTTCGACACAAGGCTTTAAGGCCTCAAGCCTAAATTCTCGCTTCAACGGCGTCAACGCTTGCGGACCGCCGTCCCCAATCATTCCGGCGATTTGTGTAAAGGCGCGGTTGATTGCGTTACCACTCTGGACTCGCCGGGCGTGCGTGATATGTCCCCGCCAATCATCCTGATCGCCAAATCCGCGGCCAAACCCGCGGTGCAACCGGAAAATCCTTATGTCCCGCGCACAACATGATCGCATGGCCAACGCAATCCGTGTGCTGGCGATGGACGCCGTGGAACAGGCCAAATCGGGCCATCCCGGCCTGCCGATGGGTGCGGCCGATATTGCGACGGTGCTGTTTACGCAGTTCCTGAAATTCGATCCGTCCGACCCGAAGTGGCCGGACCGCGACCGCTTCGTTCTGTCGGCCGGTCACGGCTCGATGCTGATTTATGCGTTGCTGCATCTGACCGGCTACAAGTCGATGACGATCGAGGAACTGAAAAATTTCCGCAAGCTCAACTCGAAAACGCCCGGACACCCGGAAAATTTCATCACCGAGGGCGTCGAGACCACAACCGGTCCGCTCGGCCAGGGTATCGCCAATGCGGTGGGCATGGCGATTGCGGAACGGCACCTCGCCGCGACCTTCGGCGACGTCGTCGATCACCGCACCTACGTGCTGTGTTCCGACGGCGATCTGATGGAGGGCATCAGCCAGGAAGCCATCGCGCTCGCCGGTCATCTCAAGCTCAATCGCCTGATCGTCCTGTTCGACGACAACGGCATTACCATCGACGGTAAATTGTCGCTGTCGGACTCGGTCGATCAGGTGAAGCGCTTCGAATCCGCCGGCTGGATCGCCGAGCGCATCGACGGCCACGACCCGGAAGCGATCGCCGCTGCGCTGAAGAAGGCGCAGAACGCCGACCGCCCGACGATGATCGCCTGCAAGACCACCATCGGCTATGGCGCGCCGAACAAGGCCGGCAGCGAGAAGTCGCACGGCTCGCCGCTTGGCGCCGACGAGATCGCCGGCACACGCAAGGCGCTCGGCTGGGATCACGCGCCGTTCCACATCCCGGACGATATCCGCAAACTGTGGCTCTCGGCCGGCATGCGCTCGCAGGACGCACGCAACGCCTGGGAGAAGAAGCTCGCCGCGCTGACACCTGAGGTAAAGGCGGAGTTCGAACGTCGCCTCTCGGGCGCACTTCCTGCTGCCCTCACCGAGGCGGTGAAGAGCGTGAAGGAAACGCTCGACAAGGCGCCGAAGGACGTCGCCACGCGCTCGTCATCCGAATTCGCGCTGGAAAGCCTGTGCGCCGCGGTGCCGGAAATGATCGGCGGCTCGGCCGATCTCACCGGCTCCAACAACACGCGCACGAAATCGATGAAGGCGATCAACGCGCAGGATTTCTCGGGTCGTTTCATCAATTACGGCATCCGCGAACACGGCATGGCCGCAGCCATGAACGGTATGACGCTGCATGGCGGCATCATTCCTTATTCCGGTACGTTTCTCGTCTTCTCCGATTACTGCCGCCCATCGATCCGTCTCGCCGCATTGATGGGCGAGCGCGTCATTCACGTGATGACGCACGACTCGATCGGCCTTGGTGAAGACGGCCCGACACATCAGCCGGTCGAACATCTCGCCGCTCTGCGCGCGATCCCGAACCTCAACGTATTCCGCCCCTGCGACGCGGTGGAAGCGATCGAGTGCTGGGAGCTGGCGCTGCGGTCGAAGGACACGCCGAGCGTGCTCGCGCTGACGCGCCAGAACCTGCCGCAATTGCGCAAGCGCTACACGGCGGAAAACCTCTGCGCCGCCGGTGCCTATGAGATCATGGGCGTCGATGGCGACAACGTGGATGTGTCGATCTTCGCCACCGGCTCCGAAGTCGCGATCGCCGTCGAGGCCGCGCAGTTGCTGAACCGTCAGGGCAAGCCGGCGCGTGTCGTCTCGATCCCCTGTTTTGAGCTGTTTTTGAGCCTCCCGGCCAAGCAGCGCCACGCCATCATCGGCGGCGCCGAGGTCAATGTCGGCGTCGAAGCCGGCGTGCGTCAGGGCTGGGACGAAATCATCGGCTCGAATGGTGTTTTCGTGGGTATGACCGGCTTCGGCGCCAGCGCACCCTACAAGGACCTGTACAGCCATTTCGGCATCACGCCGGAAGCAATCGCGGCCGCTGCGTTAAGCAAGTTCCGACCTTGATGGTACCTCAGGGGCGTTTTGCCGCCTGTTTTGGCTGCTATGCGCCCCCAAATAAGGTCCGGCGAGTTGAGTTGGGGCAAAATCCAGCTATACGAAGCGCCATAAAGCATCAGTCGGGAGTTATTTGACCATGACGGTACGGGTCGCCATCAACGGTTTTGGCCGCATTGGCCGCAATGTCCTTCGCGCCATCGCTGAATCGGGCCGCAAGGATATCGAGGTGGTCGGCATCAACGATCTCGGACCGGTCGAAACCAACGCCCACCTGCTCCGCTACGACTCGGTGCACGGCCGCTTTCCGGGCGAAGTCACCGTGAAGGGCGACACCATCAACGTCGGCAACGGCGCCATCAAGGTGACGGCGGTCAAGGATCCCTCGACGTTGCCGTGGAAGGATCTCGGCGTCGATATCGCGATGGAATGCACCGGCATCTTCACCGCCAAGGACAAGGCCGCCGCGCATCTGACCGCTGGCGCAAAGCGCGTGTTGATTTCCGCGCCGGGTGAGAATTCCGACCTGACCGTCGTCTATGGCGTCAATCACGACAAGCTGACCAAGGATCACCTGATCGTCTCGAATGCCTCCTGCACCACGAACTGTCTCGCACCGGTGGCCAAGGTGCTGAACGACACGGTCGGCATCGAGAAGGGCTTCATGACGACCATCCACGCCTATACCGGCGACCAGCCCACGCTCGATACCATGCACAAGGATCTCTACCGCGCCCGCGCTGCGGCGCTGTCGATGATCCCGACCTCGACCGGCGCGGCGAAGGCCGTCGGCCTCGTGCTGCCGGAGCTGAACGGCAAGCTCGACGGCGTCGCCATCCGCGTGCCGACCCCGAACGTGTCGGTCGTCGACTTCAAGTTCGTCGCCAAGAAGAAGACTGACAAGGACGAGATCAACGGCGCGATCAAGCGCGCCGCCGAGCAGCAGCTCAAGGGCATTCTCGGCTTCACCAACGATCCGAACGTTTCGATCGACTTCAACCACGATCCGCATTCCTCGGTCTTCCACATGGACCAGACCAAGGTGATGGACGGCACGCTGGTGCGTGTGATGTCGTGGTACGATAATGAATGGGGCTTCTCAAACCGCATGTCCGACACTGCGGTGGCGATGGGCAAACTGATTTAAGCCTTCTCGATGGCCGGGCTCTCGCCCGGCCATCGCCATTTCAAGACCGACAAGTTTTCAAGACCGACGACAAGAACAAAAGCTGCGATGTCAGCGCGAGCATTTTCGCGCAGGCTTGGCCATAAGCCGAACATCGACATGTGAGTGAGCTGAATGACGTTCCGTACCCTCGACAATGCCGATCTGAACAACAAGCGCGTGCTGCTGCGCGTCGATCTCAACGTGCCGATGGAAAACGGTAAGGTCACCGATGCGACCCGCATCGAGCGCGTCATACCGACCATCTCCGAGATCGCCGACAAGGGCGGCAAGGTGATCATTCTGGCGCATTTCGGCCGGCCGAAGGGACGCGACGAAAAGGACTCGCTGAAGCCAGTCGCGCAGGCGCTGTCGCACATCATCAAGCGGCCGGTGGCGTTCGCCGATGACTGCATCGGCGATGCGGCAAAGGCCGCCGTCGATGCGATGAAGGCGGGCGACATTCTGGTTCTCGAAAACACCCGCTTCCACACGGAAGAGGAAAAGAACGATCCCGCTTTCGTCGAAAAGCTGGCATCGCTCGGCGACATCTATGTCAACGATGCTTTCTCGGCCGCGCACCGCGCCCATGCCTCGACTGAAGGCCTTGGCCACAAGCTGCCCGCCTATGCCGGCCGCACCATGCAGGCCGAACTCGATGCGCTGTCGAAGGCGCTGGTCGCTCCGAAGAAGCCGGTGATCGCGATCGTCGGCGGCGCCAAGGTCTCCACCAAGATCGCGCTGCTCGAGAATATGATCGAGAAGGTCGATGCGCTGGTGATCGGTGGCGGCATGGCCAACACGTTCCTGCATGCACAGGGCATCAATGTCGGCAAGTCGCTGGCCGAACGCGATCTCGCCGATCTCGCCCGCCGCATCATGGACAAGGCCGAACAGGCCAAGTGCGCCATCATCCTTCCGGTCGATGCGGTCGTCGCCCACGAGTTCAAGGCCAATGCGCCGTCGCAGGCTTACGGTGTCGACGCGATCCCCGCTGACGGCATGATCCTCGATGTCGGCCCGCTGTCGATCGACCGCGTGAACGCCGCCATCGACGATGCTTCAACATTGCTCTGGAACGGTCCGCTTGGCGCATTCGAATTGACGCCGTTCGACCGCGGCACGGTTGCAGCAGCGCGTCACGCCGCGGCACGGACCAAGGCCGGCAAGCTTGTTTCGATCGCGGGCGGCGGTGATACCGTCGCGGCGCTGAACCACGCCGGCGTGGCGGAGGACTTCACCTACATTTCAACGGCCGGCGGCGCTTTCCTCGAATTTCTTGAGGGTAAAATGCTGCCTGGCGTCGAAGTCTTAAGAGCAAAGTGACCGCCCTCTTCACGCCATGTCAGCGGCCGATATAAACGCAACCAACAAGCCGGTTTCCCGGCGCCCCTTCCGATGGAGCACCCGATGAATCTCGCAGACCTCAACAAGATCGCAGTCGCCATGGTTGCCCCGGGCAAGGGCATCCTCGCTGCCGACGAATCCACTGGCACCATCAAGAAGCGCTTCGACGCCATTGGCACGGAAAATACCGAGGACAATCGCCGCGACTATCGCGAGTTGATGTTCCGCACCACCGAAGCGATGTCGAAGCACATCTCCGGCGTCATCCTCTACGACGAGACCATCTGGCAGAAGGCCAAGGACGGCACGCCGCTGGTCGAACTGATCAAGAAGGCCGGCGCCATTCCCGGCATCAAGGTCGACGAAGGCACCAAGCCGCTGCCGCAATGCCCGGGTGAACTGATCACCACCGGTCTCGACAAGCTCGCCGACCGTCTGCCGAAATATTACGAGCAAGGCGCACGCTTCGCGAAATGGCGCGCGGTCATCGACATTGCCGACGGCATTCCCTCGCACACCGCGATCATGACCAACGCCCATGCGCTCGCGCGTTATGCCGCGCTCTGCCAGCAGGCGCAGATCGTGCCGATCGTCGAGCCGGAAGTGCTGATGGACGGCGCTCACGATATCGACCGCTGCTACGAAGTCACGCGGTGGGTGCTGAAGGAAACCTTCCAGCAGCTCTATTTCCAGCGCGTCGAGCTGGAAGGCATCGTGCTGAAGCCGAACATGGCGATTCCGGGCAAGAAGAGCGCGAAGAAGGCCTCGGTCGAGGAAGTCGCTGAAAAGACCGTCCGCATGCTGAAGGATTGCGTGCCGGGCGCGGTGCCAGGCATCGCATTCCTGTCAGGCGGCCAGTCGGACGAGGAAGCCACCGCCCATCTCGACGCCATGAACAAGATCGGCAACCTGCCGTGGAAGCTGACCTTCTCGTATGGTCGCGCGCTGCAGGCTGCTCCGCAAAAGGCCTGGAGCGGCAAGTCCGAGAACGTCGCCGCCGCGCAGCGTGCTTTCACCCACCGCGCGATGATGAACGGTCTCGCCTCGCTCGGCGAGTGGAAGCAGGACCTGGAGAAGAAGGCGGCGTAAGCTGCGGCTAAACGGCCCGGGTCAAATTACCGCCTGAATCATGGCCGCATCGGAAGAGTCATGGTGCCGCCGAAAGAAGATACTGCTGCTGAGCGACCGCAACCGCGTCTCTATCTGGTGACGCCGGTTGCGGTCGATATTGCCTCGCTCAAGCTGGACCTCCTGGCTGCGCTCGACGCGACGGAGATCATGGCGGTCCTGCTGCGGCTGCCAGAGGAAGATGACCGTTCGCTGATCAACCGCATCAAGGCGCTCGCGCCCACGGTGCAACGGGCGGGCGCGGCGCTTATCCTCGATGGCCACCCCGAACTTGTCGCGCGTGGCGGCGCCGACGGCGCGCATCTGCGCAGCGTGACCGAATTCGAAGAAGCGGTGGACGCCCTGAAGCCGGACCGCATTGCCGGCGCCGGCGGCCTCGGCACGCGTCACGACGCCATGATCGTCGCCGAGCGCGGCGCGGACTACGTCATGTTCGGCGAGCCGAACGAGAGCGGCGTCCGGCCGCAGCTTTCCGCGATCGCCGAGCGGCTGGCGTGGTGGTCGGAGGTGTTCGAAGCCCCTTGCGTCGGCTATGCCGCTTCGCTCGATGAGATCGAACCGCTCGTCAAATCGGGCGCGGATTTCGTCGCCTTTGGCGATTTTGTCTTTGCCGATCCGCGCGGCGTTGCATCGGCCGTTGCTGACGTCGCCAGCCGTCTTGCAACCATCGAGCGGGTGCCATGAAGGCCGTATTGCGGACATCGCTGGTCGCTCTGGCGCTCCTCGGCTCCGGCCATACGTTGCAAGCCGCGCCGAAGAAATCACCACCTCCGGCTCCCGCACCGGAGGCTGCGCCCGCTGTCGATCCGACGGCAGATGTCGCCTTCGGCGCTTTTCAGCGTGGCCGTTATCTCACCGCCTTTGCCGAAGCGACAAAGCGCGTCGAGGCCAATGACGATCCCAAGGCCATGACCTTGCTCGGCGTCCTCTATTCCGGCGGGCTCGGGGTGCGCCAGGACGATGCCAAGGCTGTCGAATGGTACAAGCTGGCGGCCGATCGCGGCGATCGCGAAGCGATGCTGTCGCTGGCGATGATGCGACTTGCCGGACGCGGCGGGCCAAGGGACCGCGATGCCGCCGCCAAACTGTTTGCCAGCGCTGCGAAGCTCGGCCAGCCGGCCGCAGCCTACAATCTGGGTCTGCTTTATCTCGAGGGTATGCAGTTCCCGCAGGATTTCGGACGCGCCGCCGAGATGTTCAGGATCGCCGCCCAGGCCGGCAACCGCGAGGCCCAATATGCCCTCGCCACCATGTACAAGGAGGGGCGCGGCGTCCCCAAGGACGAGAAGGAGGCGACCCGCCTGCTTGGCGCTGCCGCCCTCGCCGACCACCTCGATGCGCAGGTCGAGTACGCCATCGCGCTCTATAACGGCACCGGCGTCACCAAGGACGAAGCGGCAGCCATCCAGATTCTGCGCAAGGCGGCCCGGCGGGGCGCGCCGATTGCCCAGAACCGCCTCGCCCGCGTCCTTGCCACCGGGCGCGGCCTGCCGGCGGATCCGAAGGAGGCGATCAAGTGGCATATCGTCTCCAAGGCCGCCGGCGCGAGCGATCCGTGGCTCGATGACTTCATGGCCAAGCAAACTCCGGAAATCCGGGCCGCCGCGGAAAAAGAAGCCCAACCCTGGCTGTTCGTGATCGCCAATTCGCGCTCTTGACGGGGGCGGAGCCTCCGGGGCACACCAGCGCGCGAACCCGTTCCTCTCAAAACCCGTGGAAGCGCCTCATGGCCAAGATCAATGGCAACGAAATCCGTCCGGGCATGGTCATCGAGTACCAGGACACCCTCTGGGCGGCGGTGAAGACCATGGCCGTGAAACCCGGCAAGGGTCCGGCCTATAACCAGGTCGAACTGAAGAACCTGATCGACGGCCGCAAGCTCAACAACCGCTTCGGCTCCGACGAGCGCGTTGAGCGCGCCCGGCTCGAACAGAAGGACTTCCAGTTCCTGTACAAGCAGGGCGACAGCCTCGTCTTCATGGACAATGATTCCTACGAGCAACTTGAATTGCCGGAGGACTTCGTCGGCGAGCGTTCGGCATTTCTGCAAGACGGCATGACGGTGACGCTCGAGATGCACGAGGAACGCCCGATCGGCATCAAGCTGCCGGATTATGTGACGCTCGAAATTGTCGAGGCCGATCCGGTCGTAAAGGGGCAGACGGCGTCGTCCTCCTACAAACCGGCCAAGCTTGAAAACGGCCTGCGCGTCATGGTGCCCCCTTTCATCACCGCCGGCGAAAAGATCATCGTCGACACCAACGAAGTGACCTACGTTCGTCGGTCGGAATAGTCCTTCCTTTCACCTCCCCTGGAGGGGGAGGT
>JAFAFP010000019.1 GCA_023423415.1 Pseudomonadota bacterium
CGCCGGTGCCGGCATTGTGCTGCTTCAGCCGACGCTCGATATCGAGCGTCCAGCCGACGTAGGAGATCGGGCCACGTGGCGTTGAGCAGCCGAGGACATAGACGAAGGGCATGGCATCATCGTGTGCAGGGAAAACAGACCGTGCACGCGAAACGTAAACGATTCGTGGTGCGCGAACTGGTCCCGCACACCACGACGCTTCCTAAGACGGAAACCTATGCCGCGCCTTTGCGCTCCGACAATTGCGGCAAGCCGATGATCGCCCGCGCTTCGGCCGGCGTTGCCGGTTCCATCCCGAATTCGCGGATGATGCGTACTACGCGCTCCACCAGCTCGACGTTGTTGGCGAGACGTCCGCGCGAATAATACAGGTTATCCTCCAGGCCGACGCGGACATGCCCTCCGAGCAGGAGCGACTGCACCGCCGCATTGAGCTGCGCAATGCCGATGGCGCTGACGTTGAAGATCGCGCCTTCCGGCATCATCTCCACCATCTGCTGCAGCACCTTCGGCGTATAAGGCATCGCGCCCTGGAAGCCCTTATTGGCGTTCAGCACGAAGTTAACGAAATAGGGCTTGGTGTCGAGCCCGGCGTCGAGACAGGCCTGCACATCCTGCAGAAGATGCGTCGGCGAGAACACCTCCCATTCCGGCTTGATGCCGCGCTTCTGCATCTCGGACGCGAGGAACTTGCAGCGCTCGGGCGATGTATTCATCAGGATCTCGCGGCCTTCGAACGTCGCCACGATGGTGGTCGGATCGAGCGTGCACATCTCGGCACCCGCCTCCATGCCCTTTAGCCGCTCCTCCCAGATGATTTCTGGATATCCGTTCGGCCCTTCGCGCACCATGTCGCCATTGATGCCGCCGCCGGTGGAGTTGTTGATGATGATGTCGCACTTCTCGCGGACCAGCGCATTGATCTTGCGATAGATGTCGGGATTGCAGGTCGCGAGATCATCGGGCCGCCGCGCATGAACCGCGACAAGGCTCGCGCCGGCATTGTAGCAACGATACACATCGTCGGCGATTTCCTGCGGCTGCGTCGGAATGTTCGGATTCTGCTTCTTGCTGGCCATGCCGCCGGTGGGTGCGATGGTGACGATAACTTTGGGCGTTTCCATTTATCCGTTCTCCCTTATTGTCGAACTCTAGACGTCGATCGCCTCATGATGGCGGTAGGTTTCGCGGAGAATCTTCCGAAGCACCTTGCCGGCAGCATTCTTCGGCAGGCTGTCGGCAATGAAGATGTGCTTCGGGCATTTGTATCCGGCGAGCTTCGGCCGCGCGCGCGACAGGATCGCTTCCGGCGTTGCATCGCCATTTCTGAGTACCACGGCGGCGACGACTTTCTGCACCCAGCGGGGATCCGGAAGATCGAACACCGCAACCTCGGCGATGTCGGCATCCTGCAGCAACACCTCTTCCACTTCGCGCGGATAGACATTCTCGCCACCGGTGACGATCATGTCGCTCTTGCGATCGAGGATTGAGAGATAACCTTTATCATCGATGCGTCCGAGATCGCCGGTCCGCAGCCAGCCATTCGGCATCACTTGCGCCGTCGCGTCGGGATTGCGCCAATAGCGCGCCATAGTCATCGGGCTGCGCACGAGAACTTCGCCGACGGCATCATCGTCGGCGTCGCCTGTCGGCTCCAATCGCATCTCGACATTGCGCAAGGGCCGACCGCAGGCGAGCAACAAATCCTCCCGGCCTGCCCTGGCCCGCCGGTGATCGTCCGGCGTCAGGCATGTCACCATGCCGGCCTCGGTCGAACCGTAGCCTTGCGCAAACTCGCAATCGAAGGTCGCCGTTGCCCGCTTCAGCGTCTCAGTGGGCATCGACGACGCGGCATAGAACATCAGCCGCAGCGCCGTGAGATCGAACGCGGCGAGATTAGGCTGTTCCAGCAGTGTGTGGATCATGGTCGGCACAAGATGCGTGTTGGTGACGCGGTGGCGCGCCATCAAATCCAACATGCCTTGTGGATCGAACTGCGGCATCACGACCGTTGTGCAACCGGCCGCGAAGCTTGGGAACAGGTGATACCACATGCCGCCGACATGAAAGAACGGCATTGCCGCCAGCGTGACATCGGCGTCGGTCAAGCCGAACATTTCAGCGATTGCGCTTTCGCAATTGAGCAGCAAGCCGCGATGCGTCAGTTCTGCGCCTTTCGGCATGCCGGTCGTGCCGCTGGTGTAAAGCAGACAGGCGGTGTCGTCCGGTGAAACCCGCACGTTGGCCGGCACCGGCGAAGCATCGGCCAGCAGCGTCTCATAGCCTTGCCAGCCGTTCGGCGCTTCATCGAGGCAGATGAACTGCTTCACGAACGGAAGCGCCGCACGCATCGCATCGATCACCGGAATGAACGACGGATCGACAAGCAGCGCCGCGGGTTGCGCATTCTCCAGCACGACCTGCAATTCGCGCGACGACAGTCGCCAGTTCAGCGGCAGCGCAATCAGCCCGCCCGTCGAAACCCCATACCCCTCGATATATTCGATGCGATTGCGCGACAGGATGCCGACACGATCACCGTCTTTCAGGCCAAGGTCACGCAAGGCATTGACGAGACGAATGACGCGCTCACCTAGGGCCGTGAACGAACGTGAGCGGCCATCCGGCATGATAAAGGCCGGCTTGTCGCTAAAGCGTTCAGCATTAAGCCGAAAGACGTCCCCGATCACCTGGAAGTGTGACGCGCTCATGACCGCGCGGCCTCACACGCCCGGCCTTGTCACCTTCGCTGCGCGCCTTTCGAGAAGCGCGGGCAAGAGGCACAGAATGGCGATCTCGTCACCCCGCTCCGCCGGCATGGATGGCGGCCATTCGACATTCAGCCTGCCCCAATTCAGCCCCATGCGAACCTCCCGAGTCCATCACGGCGCGGGTAAGCCCCGCTGCCATTCTCGTTACTTTATCCCATACTTTTTAGTATGGACATTCCGGGTTGGCATTGTCAATTTGAGATTGCAGCTTTGCGTGAGGCGTCACGCACCATTTGGACGTATCAACCATGCGGATTGTCATCATCGGCGCGGGCCCGGCCGGGCTTTATCTGTCGCTGCTGCTCAAGCGCAGCAGCCTGCCTCTCGATGTGACGGTGGTCGAGCAGAATGCACCCGGTTCGACTTTTGGTTTCGGCGTGGTCTTCGGCGAAAACGCGCTTGAGTTCCTGAAAGAGGACGATCCGGCGATTTTCGAAGCCATTACGCCGGAACTGGAGGTCTGGAGCGATATCGCCGTGGTCCATCGCGGCACACGCGTGACGATCGACGGGATCGGTTTCAGTGCCATCGGGCGCCTGCATCTGCTTCAACTACTGCAGCAACAGGCGCGCACCGAAGGCATTGCAGTCCAGTTTGACCGTCACGTCACCGACCTGTCTGAGTTCGCAGATGCCGACATGATCGTCGGTGCCGATGGCGTCAGTTCGCTGGTGCGCCGCTCGGACGAGACGGCGTTTGGCACATCCCTTTCCTATCTGACCAACCGTTTCGCCTGGTTCGGCACCACCAAAGCGTTCGATGTGCTGACGCAGACCTTCCTGGAAACGGAAAGCGGGCCCATCAACGCGCACCACTATCGCTACTCTTCCTCGATGAGCACATTCCTCGTCGAATGCAGCGAGAAGACGTTTTTCGACAGCGGCTTCGACCGCATGAGCGAAGACGAGACACGCGAGGTGCTACAGCGGCATTTTGCAGAGACATTGCAAGGCCATCCGCTGATCTCAAATCGCTCGATCTGGCGGCAATTTCCGATCATCCGCAACGAACGATGGTCGTCCGGCAACAAGGTCATTCTGGGCGATGCGCTGCACACGGCGCATTTCTCGATCGGATCGGGCACACGGCTGGCGATCGAAGATTCGATTGCATTGGCCCGCGCCATCCGAGCACATCCGGGCGATGTTCGCGAGGCGCTCGCGGCTTACGAGGCGCAGCGCAAGCCGATCCTCGCCAAGCTCGTCACCGCCGCCAACAACAGCGCCGCGTGGTACGAGGATTTCGGCACTCACATGACGCTCGCGCCCTATGACTTTGCGATGTCGTACCTCTCCCGTACCGGCCGGATGGACATCGAACGCATTCGCAAGGTGGCGCCGAAGTTTGTCGCAGAATACGAGCGGCAGCAGAAGGGGACGGCGTAATTTCCCGTCATTCCCGGGCGCGTGCGAAGCACGCG
>JAFAFP010000206.1 GCA_023423415.1 Pseudomonadota bacterium
GCGCGGCCGCCCCCCCGGCCCCCACCCCTGCGATTGCGCAACGGCCGATGCCTATTGTTTCTTTGCAGCTTCATAGGGATAGATGACTTTGCCTGTCTGATATTCCGGCGGCCAAATCACCACCCACTTTTTCGGATCGACGGTCTGACCGATCTCGTTCGCGGTGACGTTCTGCCATTGCGTCAACAGCGGTCGCGGTTTTGCCCATTCGCCATTCTTGCCGAAGGCGATGTCGCCGGCGATGGTCTTGAATGTGTTGCTACGGATGTAGTCGGCGATCTTCTGATGATCGAGGCCTTTGGTGGCTTCGACCGCCTGCGCCAGCACCTGGCCCGCAGAATAACCATAGGGCACGAAGGTGTAGCCGAACGGATCGATCTTCAGCTCTTTGGCGCGTTCCCGGTATTTCTTGAACACTTCTTCGGTGCCGGCGATATCCATGCTCGGCACGAACACGTCGGCGGAGTTGATATAACCGTTCATCAGCGGACCGAGCTGCACCCGCAATGGCGTGGCCAGAAGTCCGATCAGCGTGCCGCCCATCATCTTGGGCGACAGGCCGGCCTCGGCGGCCGCGCGGATAAAACCGACGGTGTCGGGTGGATAGGAACTGACAAAGACGATGTCGGGATTGGCGGCCTTGACCGCTCGTACCACCGGCGTGAGATCGGTGGTGGTTGGCGGGTAGAGCCGGTCGTAAACGATCTTCAGTCCCGCAGCCTTGGCGTTTTCGCGCGCGCCATCGGTGGCGTTTTTGCCAAACTCGGCATCAGCACCAAGGATGGCGATGGTTTTCGGCTTCGGGTTTTGCGCAGCAGCGACCTCAAAGAAACCACGGGTGAATTCCTGGACGGCATTTTCGCCATACGGGATCATCGAGAAATAGTTTTTGTAGTTGATCTCGTGATTGGCGGCGATGCCGAGAATTCCGATCGTGGTGAGATTGCGCGGCGCCAGCACCGGCAGTGCGGCGGCGATCACATTGGTGCCGTAGGGTCCAAGCAGCAGGTCGACCTTGTCCACATCGACCAGCTTGGAATAGATGCCGGGCGCATTCGCGGGCGCGCCCTGATCGTCGTAATAGACCAGCTCGACCGGGCGCCCGAGCAGCCCGCCTTTGGCATTGACGTCGTCGCGCCAAAGCTCCAGCGCAAGCAGGACCTGCCGCCCCGCCGGCGCTGTTGTGCCGGTCAGGGTCATGCTGAACCCGACCTTGATAGGCTGTGGTGTCTGAGCCGATGCAGATGCTATCGCAGTCATAAAGGCCGCCGCTGCAAACGCAGCGAGCTTCCCGACAATATTCATTGTTTCGCTCCCTAATGTTGTTCTTTTTGATCTGTTTTTTTTACAGATCGTTTTGTTGCCATCTATCGTCGTATTACTCGAATCCTTTTCTGCAGTGGGTTTGCTACATTAAGCCGCGGCTTGATCAAGCCGCGGCCGGATGTAACCTTATTGTTTGGAAGGCTCGCGATAAATTACGCCGCTCTGCGTTCGAGATGCTTTCCCTGGAATTGCGGAGCCACTTCATTCATGAAGCGGTCCATCTCTTCCTTGACTTGGTTGTGCGGTTTCATGCCGACGTTGAAGTAGAGGATCACCTCGTCGAACCCGGCGGCTTCCACCTTCTTCAGGATTTCGGTGAGACGCGCGGAGTTGCCAACGAGCACCGAATTCTCGGTGAGATCTTCCGGCTTCACCTTCTGCAGGCGCTCGACCATGTCGATGAAGTAGCGATAGCTCGGAGGCGCGGTGCGCGGATCGCCCGGGAAGGACGGGATAACGCATTCTTTGTAGTAGCGGATCTGGCGCTCGCGCTGTGCCTTTTCACTCGCCGGATCGTCGGCGAAATGGGTAAAGTAGCTGCACATCAGGCGACCTGGCTTGTTGCCGTATTTGGCGCAGCTTTCCTTGTAGAGATCGGCGACCTGTTTCAGACCGCCGAAGCTCATGGCGGCGGCAAACGGCGCGACGATCAGGCCGCAATTCAGACGTGCGGCGAGTTCGATCGAGGGCTTCGAGAACGAGGCCACATACAGCGGCATTGGATTCTGCAACGGCTGGGGCGTGATCCGCACATCCTCGAACTGGTAGTGCTTGCCGTTGTGGTCGATGCGTTGGCCGCCTGAACCCCAGAGTTTGCGAAGGATTTCGACTCCTTCGTCGAAGATCGACTGGTTATCCTCGAACGAGACGCCGAACGGCAGATATTCGCGGCGGTCGTAGCCGCGGCCGGCGGCGAAATCCACCCGTCCCCCAGAGAGCAGATCGAGCGTCGCCCATTGTTCGGCGACGCGGATCGGATTGTGCAACGGCAGGACGGTGACGGCCGGCGCGAGGCGGATGTGTTTCGTCTGCGCGGCGATGTAAGCTAGCACCATTTCCGGCGACGAGTTCACGCCGAGTGAATTGAAATGATGCTCGCCGATCCAGGCCGAATACATGCCGAGCTTATCGGCATAGAGCGCTTCGGCGGTGAGGTCCTTCACGAACGTATTGGCGTCGCGTGTATTGCCCTCGTAGTGATTGTCAGACAGCGTGAAGTACCCGAATTCCATTTCAGTCTCCCTGGAATGCCTGTTGTTTGTCGTTGTTCTTGAAAATGCCGCATCGCGTCAGGCGATTGGCACAACCCAATCGACACCCTCGCTGAGGCCGACAGTATATCGTCCATCCTGATAGAGGAGCGGCGCGACCTGTCCGCGCACGGCGACCTGCCGAACCTTGCCGATGATGATGGAATGCGTGCCGTAGCTGGAAATCGCATCCAAGTCGCAAAATACGCTGGCCTGCGCCGGAATAAGATAAGGGAGTTCGTCGTCGTCGCTCGCCCATTCGCCGCAAAGGAAACGGTCTTCGCCCTGGGCTGCGCCGCCACTGAAGGCGTTGGCAATTTCGATCTGATGCGCCTGCAGAATATTGACGCAGAACTGTCCGGCGCGGATCAACGGCGCATGTACGCTGGCGCGCTGATTGATGCAGATCAGGAGCGAAGGCGGCGCCATCGACACCGAGGTCACCGAGGTGACAGTGATGCCGTGGCGGATGCCGTCATGCGCCGTCGAAATCACACTGACCGCACTGGTCAGGCGGCGCATGGCCTTTCTGAAATTCCCGGCAGTCTCGTCCATGGCGTTCTCTCTCCCATGCGGCCGTCATCGGCATTGTTCTTGTTGTTGGTTGAAATAATAAGTGCACTAGCAACAGTTGTAAATGCACTATTTGGTCAGGATTGCTGACCTTTTGACAGGGCCGGCAACCGTTCGTAAGAGCAGCAAGAATTCGGCTGGAGAGCCTTACGCTGTGATCGACCGTCCGCATCTCGATCTGTCCGAATACCTGCCGTATCTCATCAACCGTATCGGCGCGGCGTTCGTGGCCAGCTATGAAAAGGAACTGGCGCAACACCAGCTCAGCATTGCCATGTGGCGGGTGTTGGCGGCCTTGTCCGATACCGACAAGCAACGCCAGATCGACATCGCCGAAATGACAGCGATCGATGTGTCCACCATGTCGCGGTTGATCACCCGCTTGAGCCGCATGGGACTGGTGAGCCGGACGCGTTCCGACACCAATAACCGCGAGGTTACGATCGAATTGACGGCAAAGGGACGGGCGCTGGTGAACCGGTTGATCCCGGTTGCGCGCAAACTGGAACGGGCTGCCATCGACGGCCTGTCGTCGGCCGATCTTGCGGTAACGCGCGATTGTCTGCGGCAGATGTATTTCAACATGGTGCCGGCCAGTGAAGCGGAAAGTCGGCGGAAAAAAACCGCCTGAGTCGTCAACAACGTATTTCGGATAACATTGCAACGGGCATAGGCGCCTTAGCTGGCGCTCGATTGCTTCGCTGGTAATTCCTCGCGTCCGACGCAATAATCGCGCTGGACACGAAAGTCGGGAGATCGGCATGTTGCGCCAGTTCTTTGAATCGTCCCCCAAATTGAGCCGTCGTACCGTCATGACAGGAACTGCCAGCATTCTCGCCGCTTCGTCGATCCCGGCCTCGGGCCAGCAGGCTTCGTCGGCCAAAGGACCGGCCGTGTGGCTGGACCTGGATCAGGCGCAACTGGACGACGCATACAACCAGGCGAAATACGCTCCGAACGTGCAGCAGGTGGTCGGGCGCTATCGCACCAACAGCGACGTTACGCGGGCGAGGCTCGGCGCGCCGAAGCGGCTGGCCTATGGTACGACGCCGATCGAGGGCGCCGATCTATATCTGACGAAACAGCCGAATGCGCCGATCCACGTCTTTTTGCATGGCGGCGCATGGCGCGCCGAACTGGCAACCTATTACGGTTTCCCGGCGGAGATGTTTGTCAAGGCCGGCGCTCATTATATCTCGGTCGACTTCAACAATGTGGTCGAGACCAAGGGCGACCTGATGCCGATGGCGGAGCAATGCCGGAAGGCGCTCGCCTGGATCTACAAGAACGCCGCAAGCTTCGGTGGAGATGCCAACCGCATTTATCTCTCAGGGCATTCGTCCGGCGGCCATCTCGCCGGCGTGGTCTTGACAACCGATTGGCAGAAGGATTTTGGACTGCCGAAAGATGTGATCAAGGGCGGTGTTCTGGTGTCGGGCATGTTCGACCTCAGGCCGGTCCGGCTCTCATCCCGCTCGAAATACATCAATTTCACCGACGAGATGGAACAAGCGCTCAGCGCACAGCGCCATCTCGACAAGCTCAATGCGCCTGTCATCATTGGTTATGGCTCGCTGGAAACTCCGGAATTTCAACGGCAGAGCCGTGATTTCGCCGAGGCCGTGAAGACGGCTGGCAAGCCGATGCAGCTCATGCGCTGCGAAGGATATAATCATTTCGAGGTGGTGGAAACGCTCGCTAACCCCTTCGGCTTGCTAGGGCACGTGGCGTTGCAGCAGATGGAATTGCTTCCGGCCTGACGTGCAGTCGTGCCATTGTCGTGTGCGCCGAATGTCTTTTTATATAACTGCGCACGAACAATGGTACGTTTCAATGCTTTGAATGCCGGAACCTGCTGCTAAGGTCTGTCGGGGGTCCGTCAGATGCTGGCAGAGTGGTTGCGTCGAATTACCGATCATTCCCATACGCCTTATTCCGTGGCGGCATTCGCATTTGCGGTTGGCTGCATCGCGGTTGCGACGTGTATGCGTTATGCGCTGGGATGGGCGCACCCCGGCGTATTGCCCTTTACGGCGTATTTTCCGGCAGTGATGGTCGTGGCGCTGCTGGCGGGGGCGCCGGCAGCAATCGTCGCGACACTCTTGTCGATCCTTCTGGCGTTCTTGTTGTTCATTCCTGAGCGGGGAATGCTTGTTGCGCTCAACAGCACCTTCTTTGCTCTGACCTGCTTTCTTATGATCGCCATCGCGGAAGCCTATCGGCAGCTACTGGCGCGTTATCGCAAGCAAGAGCGCCTGGGCCGGCTCATGCTGCGGGAACTGGAGCATCGGGGCAAGAACATGCGGTCGGTCGTGGAGGCGATCGTCACCCAGACGCTGTCGGAAGATTCCGAAGCAGCCAAAACCATCATCGGTCGCATCCGCGCGGTTTCATCGATTAACGATCTCATTAGTCATGCGGACAATCTGGAGCCGGACCTGCGCACGCTGATCAGCGCTAAGTTTGAACCGCTCGGACTGGCGCGCGCGAATCTTGATGGGGCCGATATTACCTTGCAGCCTGACGCAGCGCGCAATCTCTCGCTCGTGTTTCATGAACTGGTGACAAACGCGATCAAGCATGGGGCCTTGTCAGGTGACGTCGGCAGCATCGATATCTCCTGGCGTATCGGAAAAAACCTCCTCGTCGTTAATTGGGCCGAGCGCAACGGGCCGGAAATCTCTCCACCCGAACAACACGGCTTTGGCTCGCGGCTTGTCGTCGGTTGCGTCAAGAGCCTTGGCGGAACCGTTGAGGCGACCTTTCCGCCAAGCGGGCTCGTTTGCGTGATTTCGATCCCTTACGAGAAAGCCCCGACCTGAGCCGAGGCTTTTGTGACTGCGAACTCGCCATCTGAGCGAGCGAACTCTCGGCGAGTTGGTTGCGAAGCCGGCGTTAACTCACGACACCCGCTGCATCGCGACGCAGAACCTGGCCCGGCAGCGCGCCGGTATGCACCGTGTCCTTGATGACGATCTCGCCGTTCACGAGCACTGTGGTGCGCGTGCCGGTCGGATAGCGGTGCGGATCGCTGTAAGTCGCCTGATCCTTGAAGTTGGCCGGATCGAACAACACGATATCGGCGCGATAGCCTTCCTTCAGCAGGCCGCGATCCTTCAACCGCAGCGCTTTCGCGGTCAGGCCGGTCATCTTGTGGATCGCGCGCTCGATCGGGATCAGGCCAAGTTCGTGCACGTAATGGCCGAGGATACGCGGGAAGCTACCGTAGAATCTGGGATGCGGCATGCCCTGGCTGGTGATGCCGTAATCGGCAACGCAATTGCCGTCGGAACCAACCAGCGCCTGCGGTGATTTCACGATGTCGCGAATGTCATCTTCGGAGATCGAGATGACGAGCACGCGGGTCGCGCCCTTGTCCTCGATCATGTAATCGCAGATGACGTCGATCGGGTCTTTGCCGCGTTCCTTCGCAAGCTCGGCGATGGTGCGGCCGGCATATTGCGGCAGGTTGGGCGTGATCGAGATCTGAACGCAATCCCAGTTCGGGATGCGGCCCCAGTTGTTGAGGCCGTCGCGCTCGATATCGGCGCGGATACGGTCGCGCGTCTCCTTCAGATGCAGACGCTCGATCATGGCAGGCACGCCGCCGGCCTGCACCCATTGCGGCATCAGGTTTTTCAGCGGGTTGGAGCCGGCAGTGTAGGGATGGGAGTCGCAGTCGATATCGACCCCGCGGGCCTTGGCATCGGCGATCATCTGCAGACAGCGCGAGGCCTTGCCCCAATTGTCCATGCCAGAACATTTGAAATGCACGATCTCGACATGGATCCTGCAAGTCTCCGCGACATGGATCGCTTCCTCAACAGCCTCGAGCACATGGTTGGATTCATCGCGGAGATGGGTGAAATAACCGCCATTATATTTCTTCACGACGTTGCAGAGGGCGATCATCTCGTCCGGCTTGGCATAGGAACCGGGCGAGGTGAAAAGACCGGACGACAATCCGAGCGCGCCCGCTTTCAGTCCGTCTTCCAGGAGCGCGACCATGCGGTCGAGTTCGTCCGCAGTCGGTGCGCGCTGGTCCATCCCCATCACCATGAGGCGCAGCGTATTGTGGCCGACCAGCATGCCAGGATTGAGCGCAGTTGCGGGGAACGTGTCGAGATAATCGGGGAAGCTCAATTCACGAAACGGCAGCCACGGCGCTGAGGGGCTGAGATAATCGCGCAGAAGTTCGACCTTGCCAGGGAGTGCCGGTGCGACCGAAAAGCCGCAATGGCCGATAATCTCTGTGGTGACGCCCTGACGCAGCTTGCTCTCGGCCTTGGGATTGATCGGCAGCGTGAAATCGGAATGGGTCTTGATGTCAATGAAGCCGGGCGTCACGGCGAGGCCGTCTGCTTCAATGACGGTCGCGCCATTCGCAGCGATCGTGGGCGCGATCTGCGCAATCTGGCCGCTGCGTACCAGCACATCGGACTTGACGCCGGGATTGCCAGCACCATCGAAGACAAGGCCGCCGCGGATGAGGATGTCGGGTGGTGAGGACGTCACAGCGCGGCTCCTTGGAGAATAGTGTTGGTCTGCCCGGGATAGCTTTGGGCGTTCGTTCTTTAAGAGTGACTAGAAAAACGTCAGCGGCCGGGTCAAGCCCGGCCACTGCATGTTAAGAACTCCGAAGGATCAATCCGCTCGGATACCGGCGGCCTTCAGCACCTTGGCCCAACGGTCGGCCTCTTCAGCGATATACTTCTCGGCTTCCGCTGTGGTGCTGCCGACGGACTCGTTGCCGAGCGCCGCGAGCTTGTCCTTCACGTCCTGTGATTGAACTGCCTTGGCGATTTCACGCGAGAGCTTTTCAACGACATCCTTCGGCGTCGCCTTTGGTGCGAGCATCGCATACCAAGCTTCGACCGCGTAGCCTGGTACGCCGGCTTCGGCCACCGTTGGTGTATTCGGCCAGCTTGATGAGCGCTGTGGGGATGTGACGCCGAGCGCCAGCAGCTTGCCTTGATCGACATGGGTCTTGGCGATCAACGGCGACATGAAGGCAATCGGTACGCGACCTGTCAGCAGGTCCGAGATCAGGTCGTTCGTGCCCTTGTAAGGAATGTGCTGGATATTGACGCCAGCCTGCTGCTTGAACATCTCGGCGGCGAGATGGAGCGACGAGCCGTTGCCGCCGGAACCGTAATCCAGTTGTCCCGGCTTGGCCTTCGCAAGATCAATCAGCTCTTTCACTGATTTCACGCCAAGGGAAGGGTGCACGACAAGCACCAGCGGCCCCTTCGTGACGATTGATACCGGAGCGAACTGGTCGAAGTTGTAACCGACCTTTGAGAACAGCGCCGGGTTTGTCGCATAAGCCATGGCCGGAAGCGCGATGGCATAACCATCGCCGGGTGCGCGGGCCAGCGCCTCGATGGCGATGTTACCGCTGCCGCCGGGACGATTTTCGATGACGAATTGCTGGCCCATCGATTCGGCCAGCTTCAACCCCACCAGGCGCGCGATCACATCGTTTGGACCGCCGGCAGGATAGGGGACATACATGTGGATTGGCCGTTGCGGGTAGGTCTGCGCAATCGAGGGGGCCGACAAGCAGGTTGTCAACACTGCGGCTATGGCAAAGGCAAAAGCAGGCAATCGGACAGAAACGTTCATGCAAGACTCCGGTGGAGGCAAATCAACCCCTTGAACAATCCCAATGCCCGGTCTCTGCCGGGCTTGCCGACATGATCGCATGTCCGTTCTACGATGCAAAGCGCCGGATGTGACGCAGCGTTACCGCGGTGCCAGCGGCCAGAACAATGCAATCAGCGGAATGCCCGCAATCACCACATAGACCGATAGTGGCAGGCCAAGCTTCCAATAATCGGTGAAGCGATAACCGCCGGCTCCCATCACAAGCGTGTTCGATTGATGGCCGATCGGCGTGAGGAAATCACAGGCTGCGCCGATGGCGACCGCCATGAGGAATGGATCGGGCGACATGCCGAGATTTTTTGCAAAGGTTGCTGCGATCGGCCCCATCACCAGAACGGTTGCGGCGTTGTTGAGGAATGGCGTCACCGCCATTGCCGCGACCATGATGAGGGTCAGGGTGCCAAGCGGGGGCAAGGCTCCGGAGGCCATAGTCAGCCAGCCGGCGATCAGATCGGTGCCTCCGGTGGTCCGCAAGGCATCTGAGACAGGGATAAGCGCGCCGAGCATGATGAGTATTGGCCATTCAACCGCATCATAGGCTTCGCGCAGCGATATCGATTTCAACAGGACGATCACGGCGGCTGCCGTGAAGAATGCAATGGCGATCGGCAGGGCATTCACGGCGACCAGCAGCATGGCGATGGCGAGTGTTGCCACCGGGATCAGACCGCGCCGGCCGCGTCCAAGCGACAATCCTCGTTCGGCCAACGGAAGCACCCGGAGTTGGCCGAGCGACTCCGGCATTTTTTTCAGGTCGCCGCGCAGCACGATCACGTCGCCCGGCTGGAAACGCACCGAGCGCAATTGATGCGCAATGCGCTCGCCAGCGCGACTGACGGCCAGGAGATTGACCTGGAAATAATCGTAAAGCCGCATACGAGCGGGTGTGTTGTCAACCAGTGGCGACTCAGGGGTCACGATGCCTTCAACCACACCGATGTCATCGGACGGCGTATCGGTGTCCTTGCTCACCTCGTCGCGAACGAGTTTCAGTTTGGCGGCGCCGACGACCCGTTCCAGCGCCTTAGGCTCGCCCTGCAAAATGATAATGTCACCGCCTCGGAGCTTCACGCCGCCGCTGGGCGAGGAATTGCGCTGTCGTCGCCGTAGAATGGCGAGGACCTCGACCTCGTTCTCGCTCAAGGCCTCAAGATCCTTTACGGTCTTGCCGGCAAATTCGGATTCCTCCGGTATGCTGACTTCCGTGGTGTAGCCTTCCAGATTGAAGGCGGCGTCCATCGAGGCGGCGCCTTTGCGTTCTGGCAGAAGCCGCCAACCGAAGGCGAGAAACGCAACTCCCCCGACCGCGAGAAACACGCCGACCGGCGCAAAATCGAACATCAGGAAGGGCTCGCCGAGCACTTCCTGGCGTACACGCGAAACGATGATGTTGGGCGAGGTGCCGACGAGCGTGACAATGCCGCCGAGCAGGGACCCGAACGCCATCGGCATCAGCATAGCGGATGGCGGCGTACCGGTCTTGCGGCCCAGTTGAAAGGCTACCGGCATCATCATCGCCAATGCGCCAATATTTTTCACAAATCCCGACAGGGCGGCAACCACGGCCGTCAGTATAAAGACCTGAGCGGTCGGTGTCGTGAGCCATGGTGCGATCGGTCGCAGCGCGACTTCGATCACGCCTGAGCGTGCGACGGCGGCGCTGACAATGAGCGCACTGGCAACGATGATGATGATGTCGTCGGAAAAGCCGGAGAAGGCTTTGTCGTAGGGAACGATGCCGGTGAACAGGCAAGCGAGCAGAGCCAGCACCGCCACCATGTCGAATCGCAGGCGCCCCCAGACGAACAACGCCATCATCGCGGCTAGAATCGCGAAGGCGAGAATTTGCGGCGTGGTCATGCGGATTCCCGAACAGCCGAAAAGTAACGCGCGTTGTTTGCTGGAGTTCCACGCCGAACGCAATCCGAAGTGCCGTGGTCGATGCCTCATCTGCCAGAAACGAGTCGCCTGCAGACGCTCGAGCGCAGGATGTGATTGTTGACCTTAGGTTGCTTGCGGCTTGCTGACATTTTCTGCAAAAAGCTCGGAGGCAACCCGGAGAAAAATGTGGCAACGATTGTCGTCGCGCATGGTGCTTGGTCGTCGGCATGGGCATGGAAGAAGATCCGCCCGCTGCTGCGCGCAGCAGGACACGATGTCTTCACCCCGAGCTATACGGGGTTGGGCGAGCGCGCTCATTTGTCGTCGCCCGATATCGGGCTCGATACGCATATCGCCGACGTTCTGGCTGTCTTCGACTATGAAGATCTGACGGATGTGGTTCTGATCGGACACAGCTATGGTGGCATGGTCGCCACAGGCGTTGCAGATCGCGCGCAGGGCCGGGTGGCACAACTGATCTATCTCGATGCGTTCGCGCCGCGCGATGGGCAAAGCTTGTTCGATTTGGTGGGCAAGGAGACCGAATCGAAGATGCGGCACGGTGCGCAGGAAACAGGCGAGGGCTGGAAGATCCTGACCAACCCGATGCCGCCCGACACAGCGCCTGACGATGTTGCTTGGGCAATGCCAAAGCGTCGCCCGCAACCGATCAAGACGTTCGAGACGGGTATCCGGCTGTCCTCGCGTCCGTTGCCGCCACGCAGCTACATCTACTGCACGCGGACCGGTCCAATCGATGTCTTCGGGAAGTTCGCCGCGAGAGCGAAGGATGAAGGCTGGGGATATGTCGATATGGACGCAAGCCACAATCCGCATATCACGGCGCCGGAGGCGCTGCGGGAGGTGTTGCAGGGGGTGATGGCGTCTCGGTAATCTCTCTGACTCCCCCACAAAAGGGGGAGAGTTGGGGAGGGGAGGGGCTCTTCAACGACCGAGGTTATTGACGCCCACCCGACTGCCCGCGGTTTCTCGGCAGTCAATCTTCCCGTTTGAGCGGAGGTAAAAAAAGAGTGCTCCGCCGCCTGAAGACCAGAGCACATGACGTGACTGCGCGAAGCCGCTATGACAGAACGTACATCTGATCCGTTCCAAGTTATCGCATGACATATCGGTTTATTGGCAAATCGCTTCCACGCACCGAAGATCTTCGCCTGGTCCGCGGCCTTGGCCGCTATACTGCTGATCTCGCCCCATCGAACTCACTGCGCCTTTACATGGTGCGCTCGCCGCACGGCGCCGCCCGCATCGTGAGCATCGACAAATCAGCAGCCGAAACGATGCCCGGAGTGCACCTGGTCCTAACGGGCGAGGACCCGGATGTTGCGGTGCTCGGTAGCCTTCAATCCAAGGTCAAGCGCAAGGCCCCTGACGGATCGCCCAACTTCGAACCGCCATATCTGCCGCTGGCGCGCGATCGTGTGCTCTATGTCGGCGATCCGGTCGCGGCCATATTCGCCGAAACGCTGGATCAGGCCAAGGATGCCGCCGAACAGATCGGCATCGAGTGGAAGCCGCTCCCGGCCGTCACGGATACGCGCAGCGCCGCGAATCCCGATACGCCGCAGCTTTGGCCGCAGGCACCCAACAATACCTGTTTCATCTTCGATGCTGGCAGCCGAGCCACCGTGGACGAGGCGTTAGCAAAGGCCAAGCACAAAATCAGCTTCACTTATGTCATCAACCGTATCACCGCGGTGACGATGGAGGCGCGTGTCGCGCTCGCGACTCATGATCCGGTGGTCGAGGCCTACACGCTCTATTGCGGTTTGCAGAATCCACATGGTGTGCGCGACCAGCTTGCGACGGAAGTCTTCCGTATTCCTGGCAACCGGGTTCGCGTGATTGCCCCTGACGTCGGCGGTGGATTCGGACTGAAGGAAGCGGCGTTCCCGGAATATGTGATGTCGATGGTCGGCGCGCGTCTGACCGGTAGGCCAGTGTTGTGGATGGGTGAGCGCGGCGAGAGCTTCCTGTCCGACTTTCATGCGCGCGACAATTATTCGAAAGCAACGCTCGGCCTCGACGACGAGGGCAACTTCCTCGCGCTGAAGGTCGATACGACCGCCAACATCGGCGCCTATATCTCGCCAATGGGATTGCATGTCTCGACCAACAACCTCGGCGGACTTGCCGGCGTGTATCGTACGCCGCACATCCATTCACGCGTGACCGGCGTGTTTTCTAATACACCGCCGACGGCGCCGTATCGCGGTGCGGGACGCCCCGAAGCGATCTATGCGATTGAGCGTGTGATTGATCTCGCCGCCAAGCGTCTGAGCATGGATCATCTGGAATTGCGGCGCAAGAACATGATCGCGCCCGAGCAGATGCCATACGATACGAAATTCGTCTTCACCTATGATTCGGGTGAGTTCGAGCGCAACATGGACGATGCGCTCAAGCTTGCTAACTGGTCGGAAGCCGAGAAGCGGAAGAAGGATGCGAAGAAGCGCGGCCGTATGCGCGGCATCGGCATCGCCAATGCGATTGAGATTTCGGGCGGACCTGCGGCGGCGCCAAATCCGGAAAGTGCGGAGATCAAGTTCGACTCCACAGGTGGCGTCGTCGTGTCGATGGGCACGCATTCGCACGGGCAGGGGCACGAAGTCACTTTCGCGCAGATCGTCGCCGATTTCCTCGGCCTCGAAACATCCGATGTCAGTGTGCGTTATGGCGATACCGACATGATCGAGTTCGGTGTCGGCACCTTTGGCAGCCGTTCGATGATCACTGGCTCGAATTCGCTGCGCATTTCCGCTGACCGGTTGATCGAACGCGGCAAAAAGATCGCAGCCGCGCATTTCGAGGCTGATGCCGGCGACATTATTTTCGAAGCTGGCGATTTTGCCATCGCCGGCACCGACCGTCGGGTCAGCATCAAGGACGTTGCCAGGATGTCCTACACGCTGCGTGATCCCAGTCTCAATCGTGAGTTCGGTTTCTCGGAGAAGGTCATCGCCGCGCCGAAGGCAGCAACCTTCCCGAATGGATGCCATGTTTGCGAAGTGGAAATCGATCCAGATACCGGTGTTTGCAACATCATCAACTATGTGGTGGTCGATGATGTCGGTCGCGTGGTCAACCCCATGCTGGTCAAGGGCCAGGTGCATGGCGGGGTGGTGCAGGGCGTGGGCCAGATCCTGTTCGAGAACATCGCCTATGATGAAGATGGTCAGCTTCTGTCTGGCTCCTTCATGGATTATGCGATGCCGCGCGCCGCGCATTTCCCCTCGTTCATCTGCAAAGCCAACGAGGTGCTGACGCCAAACAATCCGCTGGGCGTGAAGGGCGCGGGTGAGGCAGGAACGGTCGGCGCGTTGGCTGCGGTCATCAATGCCATCGTCGATGCATTGTCACCATACGGTGTCGAGCACATCGAGATGCCGGCAACGCCGGAGCGGATATGGCGTACGATCAGAGAAGCGGAAGCGGCGCGCCGATGACGCAACGGCGCTGCGCTAGGATCGCTGCGGTCTTGTTGGCTACGGCAATGGTATCCGCTTGCGCGTCGGAACAACCATCGGTGATGACCGGTGAGCCAAACATTCCGCCGGCGAATTACAAGGCTGAAATTCTCGCTTACTTGCGGACTTACCTGAACAATCCAGCCGGCGTCAGAGAGGCGTATATCACCGAACCGTCTTTGCTGACGGTCGGCGGCACGCAGCGCTACGTGTCATGCTTGCGGTTCAATGCCAAAAATTCGGTCGGCAAATACGAAGGCAGCAAGGAGCGGGTGGTGGCGTTCCTGTCGGGCCGTTTCGATACGCTGGCGCTTGCCCGCGGGGAGCAGTGCAAGAACGCGAACTGGCAGCCGTTTCTCGAACTTGAGAAATTGCAGCGGTAACGACCGGAAATACGAGTTACGACGCCCGAATGAAGATCCGTGCAGCAACGAAAGCTGCTGTCACGCCGGCGAGCACCATCAGGATTGACTCGAACCACGGTGCTTCCGGGATGGTCTTCACGGATTCTGCGAACGCGGAGAAGCGATTGATCGTGGCGGCCCTTTCGCTCGCGTCGGGCCGAGCGGTGCCGTCAGTCGAGGCCAGCGTAACCTTTTGCAGTTGTGGGTCAGCGGCGCGATCAAGCTCATTTTCCTCATCGGGATCGACGAGCGCCGTATCTGAAGGCACAGGGGTCGCCGCCGAATCCAGTCGATCTGTCTTTGCGGCAATCGGCGCCATCTCGTCCACACTCTGGATTGCGGTGTTCTGCGTGTTCTCGTTCGCGCCGGTTTCAACATGCGGCCAGACCTGAACGAAAGGCGTGAGCGGTTGAACGACCGGCACCGATTGCTCACTGGCAATATCGTCCTTACTAGTATGCTCCTCTTCAATCTTGGCAGGCGTGCGCGCTTTTCGGCTTCGCTTGCGGTATCTCTTTTGTGGTGTCGCGCTTGTAGATTGCACAACCTGGAGGGCCGAGGCCTGAGGCTCAACGGGCGCAGGTGTTGGTTGCAGCATGCGCTGGAACGCTTCAAACGGACTGCGAGGTCCCGACGCCGTGGTCGTGGCAGATCCGGACGTTGCCGCTCTGATTTTCGTTTCACTTGGCAGAACGGCGAAAATAATCGCCGTCGCCACGATCAGGCGCGCAGAATTGCTGCCGAAAATGCGAATGCAGAGCCAAGTCATCGGCGTCCCTCCCGGTTGTTGGCGATGCCGATAGACACTGCTTGCCGTGACGGGAAAGGGGCCGTTTCAAGGAATTGTCGCCCAAAGATGGGCCACAAGCGGGCAGGTTGTCCGCAACCTGGCACTGTCATGCGACTGTTATATGCGCGCACTAAAAACAGAACGCGTCGAGCCTCCATTGGCTCGGCCCCGTTCGTCAAAGTCCCCTTCACGGTCCTGCTCGCATCGCGGCAGGACCGTTTTTTATGATGCGCGGTAAACGGCTAACGCCGCATCGACGCCCGGCTTGGCGTGGAAGCCATTTGCGCGCAGACAAATTTCCAGCGCGGCAAGGCAGATCAGCACATTTTCCTTGCGGCAGACGTATCCCATGGTGCCGATGCGCCAGATTTTTCCGTGCAGCGGCCCGAACGACGTGCCGATCTCGATGCCGAAATCATTCAGCATCATGCCGCGAACCGTGTCACCATTTACGCCGTCGGGGATATGGACGCCGGTCACATTCGGCATCTTGTGACGCTGATCCCCGAACAGCTTCAATCCCATTTCGGTCAGGCCCGCCGTGAGTGCGTCGCTCGCGAGCCTGTGGCGCGCGAAACAGGCATCGAGGCCTTCGGTCAGCACGATGCGAACGGCCTCGCGAGCGGCATAAAGCATTGAGGTCGCCTCGGTGTGATGGTTGAGGCGCTTTTCGCTCCAGTAGTCCATCAACATGCCGAGATCGAAATAATTGGACGAGATGATCGGTCCGTCGCCCGCGACGAAACCGTCTGGACGAATACCCGCCTCGACATGCCGACGCCGCTTGATCACATCGACGATGCGTTCATTGATCGTGATCGGCGACGAGCCGGGAGGGCCGGACAGGCATTTCTGCAGGCCCGAAGATGCCGCATCGACCTTCCATGCATCGACAGCGACATTCATCCCGCCGAGCGAGGCGGTCGCGTCGGTGTAGAGCAACACATCATGTTTGCGGCAGATGTCGCCAATCTGATCCAGCGGCTGCGCCAGCGTGGTGGACGTATCGCCATGAACCACTGCGAGCACGCGCGGATGATGCTGCATGATCGCGGCCTCGATCTCTTCGGGCGTGAATACGGTGCCCCACTCGCGATCGATGGTGATGACATCCCCGCCGCAGCGCTTGCAGATTTCCGCAAGCAGATGCCCGAAACGTCCGAACACCGGCACCAGCACCGTGTCGCCTGGAGATACGATCGACACGAGAATTGCTTCAACGCCGGCACGTGCCGTGCCATCGATCAGGAACGACCATTTGTTCTTTGTCTGATAGAGCTGCCGCAGCAACTCCATCGTCTCGTTCATGTACGACGTGAAGGCCTGATCGAATTGACCGAGCATCGGCATAGACATCGCGCGCAAGACACGCGGATCGACACCGACCGGGCCGGGGCCCATGAGAATGCGTGGTGGCGGGTTCAAATCGCCAAATAATTTCGTCATCAATGAATCCTCAGCCGCGTGCCGGCTTTGCGAACTCGGACTTCGCCCGCGGCACATATTGTCCCGCGCCAAGCGCGCCGGCGAGTTGCTCGTCGCGTACGACGAACTTGCCACGCACCATGGTAGAGACCGGCCAGCCCTTTACAGCGATGCCTTCATAGGGTGTGTAGTCGGAGCCGCCATGCATCAATGCCTGCGAAATCGTGACCTCGCGGTTCGGATCCCAGATCGCGATGTCTGCATCGCAGCCGACCGCGATCGTGCCCTTCTTCGGATAAAGACCATAGGTCTTGGCATGATTGGTCGCGGTCAACGCGACAAATTCATTGAGCGAGATGCGGCCCTTGTTTACACCTTCGGAGAATAGGATCGGCAGCCGGGTCTCGACGCCGGGAATGCCATTCGGCACCCAGCGAAACGAGGTGCGCCCTTTTGGCGTCAGTTTGCCCTTTGGGTCGTCGTAACGGAATGGGCAATGATCCGATGAGAACAGCGAGAACACGCCCTGCTGCAAGCCCTGCCAGCAAGCTTGCTGGCTTTCCTTGTCGCGCGGCGGCGGCGAGCAGACATACTTCGCGCCTTCCATATTGAGACCTTCGAGGTCCTTTTCGGTCAGCACGAGATATTGCGGGCAGGTTTCGCCATAGACCTTGAGGCCGCGCTGCTGCGCCCGCCGGATTTCCTCCATCGCCTGACCGTTCGATACGTGCACGATCATGATCGGCACATCGACCAGTTCGGCGAGCGAGATTGCGCGGTGCGTCGCCTCGCGCTCGACCGGGATCGGGCGTGACGTCGCATGGTGATGCGGCTCGGTCTTGCCGGCGCGTTCCAAGCGGTCGGTCAGGAAGCGGATCGCGTCGTAATTCTCGGCATGGATCATCACCAGCGCGCCGGTGTCGCGCGCGACCGACATGACATTGAGCATTTCCATGTCCGAGAGCGCAAGGCCCTCATAGGTCATGAACACCTTGAAGGAAGTGTAGCCGTCATGCACCAGCGCCGGCAGTTCCTGGCCGAGCACGGCGTCGGTCGCGTCGGCGATGATCAGATGGAATGACACGTCGACATAGCACTGCCCGTCGGCCTTCTTGTGATAGTCGCGGACCACCTCGCGCAGCGACTGGCCCTTTTGCTGCATGGCGAAGGGCAGCACCATCGTATTGCCGCCGAACGCTGCCGAGCGCGTCGCCGAGGCAAAATCGTCGGCCATGACAATGTCAGGGCCAGATGGCTGGGAGATGTGGACGTGGCTGTCGATCCCACCGGGAAGGACCAGCTTGCCTGAGGCATCGACAATCT
>JAFAFP010000232.1 GCA_023423415.1 Pseudomonadota bacterium
GCCAGAGGCCGCCCTTTTGCTGTCTTGTCGTAGCGAAGCAGTTACGCCGCCTCGCGCAGATCATCCTTGCCAAGGTCGAACCGGTCGGCGTTCATGACCTTGGTCCAGGCCGCCACGAAGTCCTTCACGAATTTCTCCTTCGAGTCCGAACTTCCATAGACCTCCGCGAAGGCGCGGAGCTGCGAGTGCGAACCGAAGATCAGATCGACGCGGGTGGCGGTCCACTTCACCGCCTTGGTCTTGCGATCGCGGCCTTCGTAGATGCCCTCGGCGTTCGGCGCCTGCCACTCCGTGCTCATGTCGAGCAGGTTGAGGAAGAAGTCGTTCGTCAACTTGCCCGGCTGCTTGGTGAAGACACCGTGCTTCGAATCACCGGCATTGGCGCCGAGCACGCGCAGGCCGCCGATGAGGACCGTCATCTCCGGCCCTGTCAGCGTCAGAAGCTGCGCGCGGTCCACCAGCGCCTCTTCAGGCTTCATGAACTGCAGCTTCTTGCTGTTGGCGTAGTTGCGGAAGCCGTCCTGACGCGGCTCCAGCGGTGCAAAGGATTCAACGTCGGTCTGCTCCTGCGACGCATCCATCCGGCCCGGCGTGAAGGGGACCTTCACGTCGACGCCAGCGTCCTTGGCGGCCTTCTCGACCGCTGCAGCGCCACCGAGAACGATGAGGTCGGCCAGAGAAACCTTTTTGCCGAAGCCCTTCTGGATTTCTTCGAGCTTCGCCAGCACGGTCTTGAGCTGAGCCGGCTGGTTGACCTCCCAGTCCTTCTGCGGGCTGAGACGGATGCGGGCGCCGTTGGCACCGCCGCGCTTGTCGGAGCGGCGGAAGGTCGAAGCCGACGCCCAGGCGGTGGAGACGAGCTGGGACACCGTCAGGCCGGAAGACAGGATTTTTGCCTTCAGCGCGTCGGCGTCCTTAGCATCGATCAGCGGATGATCCACGGTCGGAATCGGATCCTGCCAGATCAGCGTTTCCTTCGGCACCAGCTTGCCGAGATAGCGCGCGCGGGGGCCCATGTCGCGATGCGTGAGCTTGAACCAGGCACGGGCGAAAGCGTCCGCGAACTGGTCCGGATTCTCCATGAAGCGCCGCGAGATTTTCTCGTAGATCGGGTCGAACCGCAGCGAGAGGTCGGTGGTCAGCATGGTCGGCACATGCTTCTTCGACGGATCGAAGGGATCCGGGATCGTGGCTCCCGCACCTTTCGCGCGCCACTGTTTGGCACCGGCCGGGCTTTTCATCAGCTCCCATTCATAGCCGAACAGGTTCCAGAAGAAGTTGTTGCTCCACTTTGTCGGCGTCGTGGTCCAGATGACTTCCGGGCCGCCGCCGATGGTGTCGGCGCCGAAACCAGTGCCATGCCTGCTCTTCCAGCCAAGGCCTTGACTCTCGATGGCGCATTCTTCCGGGGCTGGGCCGATCAGCGACGGATCGCCGGCGCCGTGGGTCTTGCCGAAGGTGTGGCCGCCGGCAATCAGCGCGACGGTTTCTTCGTCGTTCATCGCCATGCGGAAGAACGTTTCGCGGATGTCCTTGGCCGCCGCGATTGGGTCCGGATTGCCGTTCGGCCCTTCCGGGTTCACGTAGATCAGGCCCATCTGCACCGCGCCGAGCGGCTCCGCGAGCTGACGCTCGCCGCTGTAGCGTTCGTCGCCCAGCCACGTCCCTTCAGGGCCCCAGTAGAGTTCTTCGGGCTCCCAAACGTCGGCGCGGCCGCCGGCGAAACCGAACGTCTTGAAGCCCATCGATTCGAGCGCGACGTTGCCGGCGAGGATCATCAGGTCGGCCCAGGACAGCTTGCGGCCGTATTTCTGTTTGATCGGCCACAGCAGTCGGCGCGCCTTGTCGAGATTGACGTTGTCAGGCCATGAGTTGAGCGGCGCGAAACGTTGCTGTCCGGCTCCGGCGCCGCCGCGACCGTCGGTGATGCGGTAGGTGCCAGCGCTGTGCCAGGCCATGCGGACCATCAGACCGCCGTAGTGACCGAAGTCGGCCGGCCACCATTCCTGCGAGTCCGTCATCAACGCATGCAGGTCCTTGATCACCGCATCAAGGTCGAGGGTCTTGAACTCCTCGGCGTAGTCAAAGTCCTTGCCCATCGGATCGGACAGGTCGGAATTGTGGTGAAGCATCTCGATGTTCAGCGCTTCCGGCCACCAGTCGCGGTTCGTGGGTCCGCGGCTACCGCCGCTGAACGGGCACTTGCCTGCGCCCTTATCATCAGTCTTTGCGTCCATTGGGTTCCTCCTCATTTGCGATCGGGTACTTACGATGCTGCGACCATGCTCCCTACCTTAGATAAGGTCCAATTGGATTGATTAGTATCGACGATAAGATTATCTTATTGATATGCTCACACTGCGTCAGCTTCGTTATCTCAATGCCCTCGCCCGGCACCGGCATTTCGGCCGTGCCGCCGATGCCTGCGCCGTCAGCCAGCCTGCTTTATCCATGCAGATCAAGGAGTTGGAAAGGGACCTCGGTGTCGCTTTGGTCGAGCGGCGATCGAACGACGTGGTGCTGACCGAGACCGGTATTGAGATCGCGCGGCGCGGCGAGCGGATTCTCAGCGAGGTCAACGATCTTGAGGATTTCGCCCGGCATCGCGGTGGCGTGCTGAGCGGCGCGCTCAAGTTCGGCGTCATTCCCTCGGTCGCGCCCTACGTATTGCCGCGTCTCCTCCCGGTGCTGCAGGAGATGCATCCGGATCTGGAATTGGAATTGCGCGAGACGCAGACGCGTTTCCTGGTCGAAGAACTGGTACGTGGCAGCCTCGACGTGATCATGATCGCGCTGCCGGCACCGCATCCGGAAATCGAAACACTGTCCTTGTTCGAAGATGCGTTTCTTCTGGCTGCGCCGTCTGTCGATGCCTTGCCCAATCGCCAGCGCATCACCGCCGACGACATCGACCAGAGCCGCCTGATTCTTCTCGAAGAGGGACACTGCCTGCGCGATCAGGCGCTGGCCTTCTGCGCCGATGCATCAGGCGGCACGCTGCGCGAACTGGGCGCGACAAGCCTGACCACGGTAATGCAGATGGTTGCGAACGGGTATGGCGTGACGCTGATCCCGGAAATTGCCGTTCAGGTGGAGGCGCGTGACGAACGCGTGAAGCTTGCGCGGTTTACGTCGCCCGAGCCGTTCCGGACCGTCGGTCTGGGCTGGCGCCGCACATCGTCGCGCGCACAGGATTTCCAAGCGCTGGGGGAGATCATTGCCGGCGTGGTGAAATAGAAAAGGGCGGCCGATGGGCCGCCCTTTTTATTGTTTGCGCTGTCAGATCTTGCTCCGCTCATTCCCGCGAAGGCGGGAATCCAGCTTTTGTCTCTGGGTGCCCGCTTTCGCGGGGACGAGCGGAATTCCGCAATGACGCTTTGTTACTCAGCCGCGTCGCCAGAGGCAGCCTGTTGCTGCTCGCGCTCGGCTTTCTGCTTGGCTTCCAGGTCTTCGCCGGTTTCCTGATCGACAACCTTCATCGACAGACGGACTTTGCCGCGATCGTCGAGGCCGAGCAGCTTCACCTTCACCTTGTCGCCTTCCTTGACGACATCGGAGGTCTTCTGCACGCGGTTGGCGGCAAGCTGGCTGATATGGACAAGGCCATCGCGTGAACCGAAGAAGTTCACGAACGCGCCGAAGTCCATCACCTTCACGACCGTGCCTTCGTAGATCTGGCCAACTTCCGGATCGGAAGCGATCGACTTGATCCACTTGATCGCCGCGCGGATCGATTCGCCGTTGGCGGAAGCGACTTTCACGGTGCCGTCGTCTTCCACGTTGATCTTGGCGCCGGTCTTTTCGACGATTTCGCGGATCACCTTTCCGCCGGTGCCGATCACTTCGCGGATCTTGTCGGTCGGAATCTTCAGCGTCTCGATGCGCGGTGCATGTTCGCCAAGTTCCGCACGGGCGGCGGTCAACGCCTTCGACATCTCACCCAGGATATGGATGCGGCCATCCTTCGCCTGGCCGAGCGCGATCTTCATGATCTGCTCGGTGATGCCGGCGATCTTGATGTCCATCTGCAGCGAGGTGATGCCGATTTCAGTGCCGGCCACCTTGAAGTCCATGTCGCCGAGATGATCCTCGTCGCCGAGAATGTCCGACAACACGGCGAATTTCTCGCCTTCCAGGATCAGGCCCATGGCGATGCCCGCGGTCGGCCGCTTCAGCGGCACGCCGGCATCCATCAAAGCGAGCGAGGTGCCGCAGACAGTCGCCATTGATGATGAGCCGTTCGACTCGGTGATCTCCGACACCACGCGGATGGTGTAGGGGAAATCGTGCTTCGCCGGCAGGACCGGATGGATCGCACGCCAGGCAAGCTTGCCGTGGCCGATTTCGCGACGCTTGGTGCCGCCAAGACGACCGGTCTCACCAACCGAGAAGGGCGGGAAGTTATAGTGGAGCAGGAAATGCTCCTTGTAGGTGCCCTGCAGCGCGTCGATCCACTGCTCGTCTTCACCGGTGCCAAGCGTGGTGACGACCAGCGCCTGAGTTTCGCCGCGGGTGAACAAAGCCGAGCCATGTGTGCGCGGCAGAACGCCAGCTTCGCAGACGATCGGACGCACGGTCGTCAGATCGCGGCCGTCGATACGCTTCGAGGTGTCGAGGATGTTCCAGCGAACGATCTTGCCTTCGAGTTCCTTGAAGACGCCAGCCACGCGCAGCTTGTCGTATTTCGGCTCTGCGCCTTCCGGGAAGAAGTGCGCCAGCATCTTCTCTTTCACCGCGGCAACGGCGGCATAGCGATCCTGCTTCTTGGAGATCGCATAAGCGGCGCGCAGGTCGTTTTCGACAACACCGAGCATCTCTTTCTCGAGATCGGCATTGTCGATGACGTTCAATTCGCGCGGTTCTTTCGCGGCCTTCTCGGCAAGCTGGATAATCGCCTGGATCACCGGCTGGAAGTGCCGGTGGCCGAACATCACGGCGCCCAGCATGACGTCTTCGGACAATTCCTTCGCCTCGGACTCCACCATCAAGACGGCGTCGGTAGTGCCCGCGACAACGAGGTCGAGCTCGCTCTCGACCATTTCGTCGACCAGCGGGTTCAGCACATACTCGCCGTTGATGAAGCCGACGCGCGCGGCGCCGATCGGACCCATGAAGGGAGCGCCCGACAGCGTCAGTGCCGCAGAGGATGCTACAAGCGCGAGGATGTCGGGGTCATTCTCCATGTCGTGCGACAGGGTGGTGACGATGACTTGCGTTTCGTTGCGCCAGCCGTCGGCAAAGAGCGGACGGATCGGGCGGTCGATCAGGCGGGAAACCAGCGTTTCCTTTTCGGTCGGACGGCCTTCACGTTTAAAATAACCGCCGGGAATGCGGCCGGCGGCGTAGAATTTTTCCTGGTAGTCGACGGTGAGCGGGAGGAAATCCACGCCTTCACGCGGCGTTTTGGCGGCGACGACAGTCGCCAGCACGGTGGTCTCGCCATAGGTCGCGACAACGGCGCCGTCGGCCTGACGTGCGATCTTGCCGGTCTCCAGAATGAGCTTGCGCCCACCCCAGTCGAGCTCAACGCGATTGGTTTCGAACATTTGTTTTTTCTCTCATCGGTTTCGGACGATGAGGGAGAAGCCATGTGCAAGACGGCAAGAAGCTGTTGCGCTTAGCGTGAACCAGGAAACAGTGCGCTTCCCGGACGTGAGCACGTTTGAATGAGAAGCGAATGGCTCCAGGCAACAGCGTCCGGCGATCCTGCCATGACTTCATCCCTCGGGATGCGAACGGGCCAACCCTTTATTGCGCCCGTTCGAAGTCCGGCAGATTTGCTGCCGGTCGTAGCGGACGCGACCTCCGCATCCGCTTCACCAGGAGCATGATGTGACCCGAAAAGTGTTTCAGGTTTCGGCACCGTGCTCTTCGTTGGAACATGACGGATCTGAAACGCTACATACGGTTTCAGCGTCACGCTCATCCGCGCGAACCGCGCGCGGTCAAATCAGCGGCGAATGTTCAGCCGCTCGATCAGGCTCTTGTAGCGCGCCTCGTCCTTCCGCTTGATGTAATCAAGCAGTTGGCGGCGCTGCGACACGAGCTTCAGCAGCCCGCGCCGGGAATGGTTGTCCTTGGTATGGGTCTTGAAGTGACCGGTCAGGTTGTTGATGCGTTCCGACAGGATCGCGACCTGGACCTCAGGCGAACCGGTGTCGCCGGACTTGGTTGCATACGCCTGAATAACTTCAGCCTTGCGGCCGGCTTCAATCGACATCGTCAATGACCTTTTTGTTTGCCGGCGCTGCCAGTCAGTCCGGCGAGGTTGAACACGCGCTTGGGGACGATTTCACCTTGGCCGGTCTCGGCGAGGGCGATCAGTTCGCCCGCCACCGTCACGTAAACCAGCCCGGTGAGAATGGGTGCATCCCGTCCGCGCAAAATCACGGCTTGGCCTCTCTGGAGCCTTGCCGCATCGGACCTGTTGACGGCCAGCGCCGGGATGTCGTCCAGCGCGGTCTCAACGGGCCATAACGCGTCGGCGAGGCTGCCCTCGCCGGCGGCGGCTCTATCGCACAAAGCGGTAAGTTCTTCCAGAGAAATCATTTCCGGCTCCGCGAAGGGGCCGACAGAGGTCCGCCGGAGGGCTGAAACGTGTCCGCGGCAGCTCAGCAAGCGGCCGAAATCCCGCGCCAAAGCCCGGACATAGGTTCCCTTGCCGCAATCGGTCTCGAAAACGGTGTGGTCGGCGTCCGGCATATCGGCCACCTGCAGGCGGTCGATGCGGACCTCGCGGCTCTGCAATTCGACCTCCTCGCCGTCGCGGGCCAGGTCGTAGGCGCGCTCGCCGTCGATCTTGATCGCCGAGAAGCGGGGCGGAACCTGCTGAATGACCCCGCGGAACCGAGGCAGAATGGCTTCGATATCGGCGATCGTGGGACGGGTATCGCTCGTCTCGACAACGCGTCCTTCGGTGTCGTCGGTGTCGCGCTCCTCGCCCCAGCGCACGGTGAAGCGATACGTCTTGGTCGCGTCCATGATGAACGGAACGGTCTTGGTTGCTTCGCCGAGCGCGATCGGCAGGCAGCCGGAGGCGAGCGGGTCGAGTGTGCCCGCATGGCCCGCGCGCTTGGCCGAGAACAGCCGCCGGATGACCGCGACGGCATGTGTCGAGGTCATGCCAACAGGCTTGTCGAGCACCACCCAGCCATGCACATCGCGCTTGTCGCGCTTTTTCTGGCCGGTCCGCGGTGGCCTGCGCGGTCCGGCGTCGAGATCCTGATTGTCCGTTGTCATGATTCGTCCGTATCGCGTTCGAGATCGCGCTGTACTGCGGGCGTCCGCAACAGTTTCTCGATCCGCTCCGCTTCATCGAAGCGTTCGTCGGCACGGAAGCGGATGTCAGGCGCGAATTTCAGGTTGACGCGATGCGCGATCTCGCCGCGCAGGAACTTCTTGTTGTCGTTCAGCGCCGCGATCACTTCCTTCACGTCGCGTCCGCCGAGCGGCATGACGTAAATCGTCGCGAGCTTCAGATCTGCTGTCATGCGCACTTCGGGAATGGTGATCATGTGCGACTCAAGCACTGGATCGTGCACCTCGCCGCGCGACAGCATTTCCGCCATGGCGTGGCGGATCAGTTCACCAACGCGGAGCTGACGCTGCGAAGCGCCGACCGGACTGTCGCTCTTCTGCTTTTTGTTTCGTGCCATGACGATTCAAACAGTTCGTCACGGCCGGGATTGTCCCGGCCATCCCGATCAGGAGGGCAATGTGCGTCCCTAAGCGGGATGCGCGGGCCAAGCC
>JAFAFP010000025.1 GCA_023423415.1 Pseudomonadota bacterium
TATCTATTGTCGCTAGATTCCGGGTTCGCGCGCAAAAAGCGCGCGCCCCGGAATGACTTTATCGCTTCAATATTCCGCCGAGCGTTCCGCGCACGATCGAGCGGCCGACCGAGGCCCCGGCGCGGCCGCCGATCTGCTTGCCGATGGCGGCTGCGACACCGCCGATCACGGTCGTCGTCACCGTGCGGGCAACGCTGCGCGCAACGTGCTGACCGGTCGACAGCTGTTCGCCGCGCTTCCTGTTGGTGCCGAAGATCGAGCCGATCCAGTCGCCGATGCCGCCCGACTCGGCCGGTGCGGCCGTTCGCTCGATGCGCTCACTCAGCTTCTCGTAGGCGGACTCAGAGTCGATCGGCGTATCGTATTTGCCCCTGAGCGGGCTTGCCGCGATGATCGCCTGGCGTTCGGCATCGGTGATCGGACCCATGCGCGCCGACGGCGGACGGATCATGGTGCGCTCAACCATCGACGGCGTGCCGTTGCCCTCAAGAAACGAAACCAGCGCCTCGCCCTTGCCGAGCTCCATGATCACCTGTGCGGTGTTCAAGGCGGGGTTCGGACGGAAGGTGCCGGCGGCGGTCTGCACCGCCTTCTGGTCGCGGGGCGTGAAGGCGCGCAGCGCATGCTGCACGCGGTTGCCGAGCTGCGCCAGCACCTTGTCGGGCACGTCGAGCGGATTCTGCGTGACGAAATAGACGCCGACGCCCTTCGACCGCACGAGGCGCACCACCTGCTCGATCTTGTCGAGCAGCGCTTTCGGCGCATCATTGAACAGAAGATGTGCCTCGTCGAAGAAGAACACGAGCTTCGGCTTTTCCGGATCGCCGACTTCGGGCAGCTCCTCGAACAGCTCCGACAGCAGCCACAACAGGAACGTGGCGTAGAGCCGCGGATTCGCCATCAGCTTGTCGGCCGCAAGGATGCTCACATAGCCGCGGCCATCGCGATCAACTTTCATGAAGTCCTTCAGATCGAGCGCCGGCTCGCCGAAGAACTTCTCGCCGCCCTGGTTCTCGAGCACCAGCAGTGCACGCTGGATCGTTCCGACCGTCTGCTTGGTGACATTGCCATACTTCGCCACCGCCAGCTTGATCTGATCGACGACTTCGTTGCCCGAGCCTTCTTCGGCTTCGCGCTTGGTGCCGAACGGCGCGATGGCATCGAGGATGGAGCGAAGGTCCTTGAAGTCGAGCAGCGGCAGGCCCTGATCGTCAGCGATCCGGAAGGCGATGTTGAGCACACCTTCCTGCACGTCATTGAGATCGAGCAACCGCGCCAGCAGCAACGGTCCCATTTCCGTGACGGTGGCGCGGATCGGATGTCCCTGCTCGCCGAAAAGGTCCCAGAAGATGGTCGGGAATTGATCGGGCTGGTACTCAAGGCCCATGCTCTGCGCGCGTTCGACCAGCCCCGGCTTCGCTTCGCCTGGTTCCGAGATACCGGACAGGTCACCTTTGATGTCGGCGGCAAAAACCGGCACACCATTGCGCGAGAAGCCCTCGGCGAGCACTTGCAGCGTCACGGTCTTGCCCGTTCCGGTCGCCCCGGTTGCAAGCCCGTGACGATTGGCAAGCGCAAGCGTGAGGCGCTCAGGCTTGACGCTCTGACCGACGAAGATCGTTCCGGGCAGCTCGATCGGCTCCGCCGGCTGTGTTGGCTGCACGGGTGTGGCCGGTTTTGTCACTGACTTGCTCGTCGTCTTCCGGACCGCGGCCTTCTTGGGTGATTTGACCTCAGTCGCTTCCACTGGCTTGTCAGCCGCCGCTGATTTGGTCGTCTTGGTTGACTTCGCCATCGCAGTCCTCGCACGGGCCTCTTGAAATCAATAGCATTTTTCAGCCGCCGCGCTATCGGGTCAACGCGTCGCGGTTACTTTGCACCGCAACCTATCCATATCGATAACGCAGCATATCGTTGCTACGGTGTCACACCGTTGCATATTTGTCAGTGGATGTATTTCCTTTCGCCCCGATTTCATTATCAATGATCGACTACAAACCCGCCGACAGCGCGGGAGGGGGCGAACAACATGGACGAACTTGTCGGGCGACTTGTCGCCGAACTCGGCATTGATCGCGACGTCGCAGAAAAGGCTGTCGGCATCATTCTCGCCTTTCTGATCAAGGAAGCGCCGGCCGAGAAGATCCAGCCGCTGCTCGACTCCATGCCCGGAGCGGCGGAAGCCGCCGCAGCCGCGCCCGCCGGTGGCATGTTTGGCGGCATCATGGGCGTCGGCACACAATTAATGGGACTGGGTCTCGGCATGGGCGAGGTTCAGAACGTTGCCCGCACTCTACTCGGCTATGCACGCGAAAAGGTTGGTGAGGACAAGGTCGGCGAACTCGTTGGTTCGATCCCCGGCCTGTCGCAATTCGCCTGATCGACCAAGCGAAGTTCGGGGATCGCCCTTTGTCAAAATCGCTCAAGAATCTGGATGGGCTTGGCTCTGACGTGATCGAGAGCCTCAAATCGGCTGGCATCCGCACATCCGAGAAACTTCTCGAAGCTGCGAAGTGCCCAAAGGGCCGCAAGGAATTGTCCGCCAAGACCGGCATTGATCAGGCTCGTCTGCTCCGCTTCGCCAATCTCGCCGACAAGCTGCGCGTGAAAGGGCTTGGCGGAGGCTATTCCGAGTTGCTCTGCCATGTTGGCGTCGATACCGTCCGCGAATTGAAGTACCGCAATCCCGCCAAGCTCGCGGCTGCGTTGCGCGAGAAGAATGACAAGCTCAAATTGGTCCGGCTGGTTCCAACGGAAAAAGCCGTGAGCCGCTGGGTCGAGGCGGCAAAAAAATTACCGCAGAAGATCAGCTACTGACGCATTCACCGGCATGAGGGTCCTTGCGCACAGACGCGAAGGGCACGATTTCCTGTTGGGTAAATGATAGAAGCGCCGGATCATGACCGCTTCCCTCGCCGACGCCACACAGCCGCTTCTCCTTGATCGCCTGCTCTCGCCGGACCGCACGGCGGTGATGGGCATTCTCAATCTGACGCCGGATTCCTTTTCCGATGGCGGAAAATTCGTCGATCCGCAGATCGCGATCGCTCATGCCAAGCGAATGATTGCCGAAGGGGCCGATGTCATCGATATCGGCGCGGAATCGACACGGCCTTACGGCGGCATGGCGCCGGTCACAGCACAGATGGAACGGGAACGCCTGGAGCCGGTGCTGTCCGCCGTGATCGCACTCGGCAAACCGGTGTCGATTGACACGATGAAGGCGGACATTGCGGATTGGGCGATCCGGCAGGGTGCGACCATCGCCAACGACGTCTGGGGCCTGCACCGCGATCCCAATATGGCGCATGTGATCGCCAGGCATGGCGTACCGGTCATCGTGATGCACAATCGTCACGAGGCCGATCCGTCGATCGACATCATTGCCGACATGAACGCCTTCTTCGAGCGTTCGCTCGACATCGCCGCCCGCGCCGGCGTCAAGCGCGAGCAGATCGTGCTCGATCCCGGCATCGGCTTCGGCAAGACGCCGGAGCAAAGCATCATTGCGGTGGCACAACTGCATCGCTTCAAGCATTTCGGTCTGCCGATTTTGATCGCATTGTCACGCAAGCGTTTCATTGCCTCGATCGTGCCGTCCGAACCTCACCAGCGGCTGGGCGGTTCGATCGCCGCGCACGTGATCGCCGTGCAGGCCGGTGCAGCGATGGTACGGACACACGACGTTGCGGAGACATTGCAGGCGCTCCGCGTTGCGGAAGCGATCTGGAGCGCACAATGACCAAGACTGCGACCGACAATATTTTCATCAAGGGACTTGCGCTGCATGCCTATCACGGTGTGATGGCGCACGAGGCCAAGGTCGGCCAGACCTTCCAGCTCGACATCCTGCTCGACATCGATCTCAGCCAGGCGTCGCGCTCGGATCGGCTGGCGCACACCGTTTCATATGGCCTCGTGACCGAGATCGCGAGCGAAGCCTTCTGTGCTCAGCGATTCCGGCTGATCGAGGCCGCGGCCGGCACCGTGATTGACGCCCTGCTGTCGAAATTTCCGGCGATCATGAAAGTGCAGCTCACCGTGCACAAGCCCCATGCGCCGATCGCCGCGACATTCGACGATGTCGGCGTGATCATCACGCGTGGTCGTAATTGAGGTCGATATGATACGGACCATGCACTCGTTGCTTTACCTCCCCCTGAAAGGGGG
>JAFAFP010000269.1 GCA_023423415.1 Pseudomonadota bacterium
GAATCCGAATTGTTCGGGCATGAGAAGGGTGCCTTCACGGGCGCAAACGCGCGCAGCACCGGCCGTTTCGAGCAGGCCGAAGGGGGCACGCTGTTCCTAGACGAAATCGGTGACATGCCGATGGAGGCGCAGACCCGGCTCCTGCGCGTCCTGCAACAGGGCGAATACACGACGGTCGGCGGCCGCACGCCGATCAAGACCGACGTGCGGATTGTGGCGGCGACCAACAAGGATTTGCGCATCCTCATTCAGCAGGGCCTGTTCCGGGAGGATTTGTTCTTCCGCCTCAATGTCGTACCGCTTCGTCTTCCACCGTTGCGCGAACGCGCAGAAGACGTCCCTGACCTGGTCCGACATTTCTTCATGCTGGCCGAGCGCGAAGGCTTGCCACGCAAGCAGATCGATCAGGCGGCTCTGGAACGTCTAAAGAAATATCCGTGGCCAGGGAACGTACGCGAGATAGAGAATCTGGCGCGCCGGCTTGCAGCCCTTTATCCGCAAGAGATCATTACCTTGGCCGTGGTCGAGGCTGAGCTCGTTCAGCCCGCTGTCGTGCAGGACATGGACAACAGCGCGCCCGACAGCTTGTCTGCATCAGTCGAGCGCAATCTCGCTCGCTACTTTGCGGGATTTCCCGATGGGCTACCGCCACCCGGCCTGTATCATCGCATCCTGCGCGAGGTGGAATATCCGCTGTTGACCGCAGCCTTGACCGCGACGCGCGGCAACCAGATTCGAGCAGCCGACATGCTTGGCGTGAACCGCAACACGCTTCGCAAAAAAATCCGGGATCTGGACATTCAGATCGTCCGGACGACGACCTGACGCGCTCGCAATTCTTGTGAGTGCCTGCCGCGGAATTGTCGCAATTTCGCAACAATGTTGTATAATTACATCAACGAATCCGGTCATTCGGCCGGCCGCTTGTCATTAGCATTCGGGGGCCAATGGCCAGCGCCGACCAGTCGTTGTCGCTTGAGAAACGCGTCGGAATACCGTCCGGCGGCCGCCTGTCGTTCCGATGGGTGAGTTCGGTGGCGGTCGGTACCGCGTTGCTGTCGGCGCTGGTCACGTTTCTTGTTCTATCAGGACTGACACCGCTACCGCCGACGCACAATGTTGTCGTCAGCCTGCTCGGAATCAATGCGATCGCAGCCTTGATCCTGATTGCGGTGATCGCACAGGAAATCTATCGTATCGTTCAGGCAAGGCGTCACGGTCGCGCCGGGTCGCAGTTGCATGTGCGCATCGTCGGCCTGTTCGCCATCATCGCCGCGGCTCCTACCATCCTCGTTGCCGTCGTGGCCACGATCACTCTGGACCGTGGGCTCGATCGCTTCTTTTCGATCCGTACCAAAACGATCATCGAGAATTCATTGCTGGTCTCGGAAGCCTATCTTCGCGAACATGCGCAGATGATCCGGGGCGACATTCTGGCGATGGCGCAGGATGCCGCGCGCGCCAAGCCACTGTTCGACTCTGATCGGGAGCGTTTTCGGCAGTTTCTGACCGCTCAAGTTACCATCCGGGGACTGCCGATCGCCGTCATTCTCAATGATGAACTCGAGGTGATCGAGCGGACGGACCTTCGCGTCACGCAGGACTTTGCGATTCCGAACAAGGAAGCCTTGAAGTCGATGAGCGAGACCGAGCCGCAGGTCGCGCTGCTTCCCGACACTAACTATGTCGCCAGCGTCATCAAGCTGCGTGGCTATGACTCCATGTATCTCTACGTCGCTCGGCTGCTCGATCCGAGGGTCGTATCGCAGTTGCGCGAAACCAGAGCCAGCGTCAGCGACTACGCGATCATGGAAGCGAGACGCCTCGGCGTCACGGTCGCCTTTGGCCTGATGTACACCATCATCGCCTTGATTGTGGTGCTGTCGGCGGTGCTGATCGGATTGAATTTCGCCAACCGGCTGGTGGCTCCGATACGGCGTCTGATCGGCGCAGCGAATGTCGTAGCGACTGGCAACCTGCATGTGCAGGTGCCGGTGCATCGGTCCGAGGGCGACCTCGGTCAGCTCGGCGAGACCTTCAACCGCATGACGCACGATTTGCGCACGCAGCGTGACGATCTCGTCAGCGCGCGCGATCTGATCGACAGTCGCCGCCGGTTCAGCGAGGCGGTCCTGGCCGGCGCCAGCGCCGGCATCATCGGTGTCGATCACGACGGCAGAATCAGCATCCTCAACCGTTCTGCAGAGCACTTGATCGGCTGGCCAGCCAGCGACGTCATGGGGCGACCGCTACTCGAGGTCGTCCCTGAACTGGTTGAACTCGTGCAACAGGCGCTCGACAACGGGCAGCGATTGACTCAGGGACAGGTCACACTGAGCCGCAAGGGGCGGGAGCGTAACCTGTCGGTGCGGGTGGCGAGTGAACAAACGGCTGAAGCCGAGCATGGTTATGTCGTGACGCTCGACGACATCACCGAGCTGGTCTCCGCGCAGCGAACTTCGGCGTGGGCGGATGTCGCAAGGCGCATTGCACACGAGATCAAGAACCCCCTGACGCCGATCCAGCTCTCCGCGGAGCGCCTCCGGCGCAAATACGGAAAAGTGATCACCGAAGACCGCGCAGTCTTCGAGCAATGCACAGATACGATCGTGCGGCAGGTGGACGACATTCGTCGCATGGTCGATGAATTCTCTCGCTTCGCACGGATGCCGAAGCCTGTGATGGGGCCAGAGGATGTCGCCGATACGGTGCGACAAGTTGTATTCCTGATGCGTGTCGGGCATCCCGATATCGACATCGCATTGTCGATGTCCGAAGACCCGATGCCGGCGCGCTTTGACAGGCGGCTGGTGTCGCAGGCGCTCACCAACATCGTCAAGAATAGTACCGAAGCCATCGGCGCACTGCCCGAAGGGTCTGAAAGAGGTCGTATCGAAGTCACAACGATCCGCGAGGGCGATCACGTCAACATCGACGTCATCGATAACGGCATCGGTCTCCCCAAGGAGCATCGGTCTCGTCTGCTCGAGCCCTATGTCACGACGCGCGAGAAGGGCACTGGCCTTGGTCTCGCGATCGTCGGAAAAATTCTGGAAGATCATGGCGGCGGCATCGAACTGCATGATGCTGCCGAAAGGAAGCCGGGACAAAACGGCGCGTGGATTCGTCTGCGCTTTGCCGTCAATCCGCCGCAACAGGACGGCACCGGTTCGACCGAAGGTAACAAAACCAAGCGTGCAGACAGTGTGGCGACATGACGGCTGAGATTCTCATTGTCGATGACGAACCTGATATTTGTGAACTTGTTGCCGGCATCCTTCAGGATGAAGGCTACACGACGCGCACCGCCCGCGATGCGGACGGCGCCTTGAATGCAATCAAGGCGCGGCGTCCCAACCTTGTGTTCCTCGACATCTGGCTGCAGGGCTCCAAGCTCGACGGTCTGCAACTGCTCGACGCCGCCAAGGAACTCTATCCAGATTTGCCGGTCGTGATGATTTCCCGCCACGGCAACATCGAAACGGCCGTAGCGGCGATCAAGCAGGGCGCCTACGACTTCATCGAGAAGCCGTTCAACATCGACCAGCTGATGGTGGTCATCAACCGCGCGATGGAGACCAGCCGCCTGCGCCGCGAGAATGCCAGCCTGCGCCGCAAGGAGGTCTCGGGGACCGAGATGCTGGGCCAGTCCGCCGCCTTCCGCCGGCTGAAGGACCATCTGGACAAGGTGGCCAAGTCCAACGCCCGCGTGCTGCTGGCGGGCGAGCCGGGCGCGGGCAAGGAGCTGGCCTCGCGCTATATCCATGCCCAGTCCGCCCGCGCCGACGCGCCCTTCGTCACCGTGCCCTGCGCCACCATCGGCCCCGAGCGGATGGAGGAGGTGCTGTTCGGCCGCGAGACGCCCGAGCGCGGGGTCGAGCCGGGCCTGCTGGAGCAAGCGCATGGCGGGGTGATCTATTTCGACGAGGTGGCCGACATGCCGCTGGGCACGCAGCCCAAGATCCTGCGCGTCCTGACCGAGCAGCAGTTCACCCGCTCGGGCGGCAGCGACAAGGTGCGGGTGGATCTGCGGGTGATCTCGTCCACCACCCGCGACCTCGCCGCCGAGATCGCCGCCGGGCGGTTCCGGCAGGAGCTGATCGACCGGCTGAACGTGGTGCCGGTGCAGGTTCCGGGGC
>JAFAFP010000279.1 GCA_023423415.1 Pseudomonadota bacterium
GCCGGTCCGTTCAAGGCCGACGAGTTCGAGGATCACTATGCAACGGCGCTGACGGAATTGGTGCAGACCAAGGTGAAGGGCCAAGCGATCCTCGCACCACCAGAAGCGGCACCCACGCGTACCGGCAAGGTCGTCAATCTGATGGAGGCGCTGAAGCGCAGCCTGGAAGGTGAAGCTGGGGCCAAGAAGAAACCGGCGACCCGGAAGAAGAAGACCGGCTAGCGCCGGTTGCGGGTCTGCGGCTGATCGTTGGCAGGCAGGGTGCGAAGGCTGGCTTTCAACACCGCTTGCAGGCCGACCGGACGATGATGTTTCTTCAGCAGATCGGCGAACGCCTCGTCAGCGAGGTCCTGCAGCGACAGTCCGCGTTCGCGCGCCAGCAAACCGATCGCCTGAAGCACTTCGGCTTTGAAAGCGATCCGCTTGTTGATTACCGCCGTGCCATCCGTCTTTACCATATGCGCTCCGCTGCTATCTCCCGCCCGATACCTGATCCTCAACGGTGTACGCTCCGGCAGCGTTCCCGCCCGGTGCGATCGGCATCGTTCGAGATCGTAACTTGAGTGGTGTTAAGCCCGATGGCTCGGCCAGATCGGCGATCTGCATCCACAGTTCCGTGCGCCGCTGGCCGACCGCCACCGCCTGCTGCTACATGCGGAAGGCGTGAATATCTTCCTGATCAGCCTGCATCCGCGCCATGACATTCAGCGTGGTCTGGAGCCAGTCCCATTCGCGCCGGCCATCAGTCCACCCGGGAAAGCAGCTCTGTCTGATCGAGCGCTGCGCGGTCACGGCCGATGGCGGCGACGGCGAGCGTGCGACCATCCTTGCGATAGCGGATGAGACAATCCCGTGCGGCGATATTGCCGTCGATATCGACGCTATCCCAGGACTGCGCATACCCGACATAGCGGATCGTAACGTCGTAGTGGGCGCTCCAGAAGAACGGCACATCCCGGAACGACTTCCGTGCACCGAGCATGTTCTCGGCGGCGACCTGGCCCTGTCGTTCCGCGACTACCCAATGTTCGACGCGTCGAGACTCGCCGCTCCGTTCATCGCGCCAGCGCGCGACGTCGCCGGCTGCATAGATGTCAGGTACGGATGTCTCCAGGCGCTCATCAACGAGAATGCCGCGCTCGACCTGAAGCCCAGCCGTCTCCGCAAGCGCCGTGCGGGGGCGTACCCCGGTGCCGATGGTGACCAGATCGGCGTCGAGCGTCGTCCCATTGTCGAGCGTCACGGCCTGTGGACCGATCGACGACAGCGACCTCTTGAAGTGGAATACGACACCGTGGTCCTCGTGCAGCGTCTTGATGAAGTCGCCGAGCTCTGACCCGAGCACCTTTTCGAGCGGCCGCGCGTCGAGCGAGACGACATGCACAGACAGCCCCCGGGTACGCAGCGCAGCGGCGACCTCCAGCCCGATGAACCCCGAACCTAGGACAACAGCGCTCTTGGCGCTTTTTGCCCTCTCGATGATCGCACGGCTGTCGGCGAGAGAGCGAAGCGTGAAGACATGCGGGCGGTCGGCCCCCGAGATCGGCGGCCGTATAGGCTCAGCTCCGATTCCCAACAGCAAGCGATCAAAATGGAAGACGCGACCGTCTGCCGTTGTTGCGGCGCGAGCGGCCACGTCGATGCGCGCGACGACAGTCTTCAGATGGAGGTCAATTTTCTGTTCGACGTAAAATGCCGCCGCGCGCAGCGGAATCCAGTCTTCCGACGCCTCGCCAGCGAGATAGTCTTTGGACAGGTTTGGGCGGTCGCAGGGCGTGTCGGCATCCTCGCTCAATAGGGTGAGGGCACCCTGGTAGCCGCGACGCCGCAGCATCTCGGCACAGGCAAACCCTGCTGCCCCGCCGCCGACGACAACGATGCTTTTTGGGTGCTCGGCAAGCGCCAACGCCGGTTGCCGCGTCGGCGTCACGCGCTCCCGCACGACGAAACGGCCGCCGACATGGTCGACCTTCCAGCACGCAATGGGATCGAAGGCCGGAGCGCCCACCGCCTTGCCGGTGCGCAGGGAAAAGCACGCGTGATGCAAGGGACAGCGCACGGTGTCGCCGGCAACGATGCCTTCGTCCAGCGCTCCGCTGTAGTGCGTGCATGTTGCACCGACGGCCAGCACCTCGTCGCCCACACGGGCCAGCAGGACGGCCGTCTCGCCGACATGGCCGCGCAGCATCGGCTTGCCGCCGAAATCGGCGAGCGTGACGCCTTTAGTCAGATCGGGGCCCTTGGTCTCCGCTCGATGCGATCCCATCTTAGTCTCTCCTCGACGAAACTGAGCGATGCCGGTGGTGCCTGCCGCTAGCGGCCTTCGGTCAACCCTTCTGCCGCCCCGCGCGCCAGAACGCCGGCGACGATGCGGTCGCACCGCGCACCATCGAAGGCGAACGCTTCACCGAGGCCGGCATCGATTTCCTGAGCCAGGCCCTCCCGCAGCAGACTGCGAGCGCGGAAGAAGCGCGAGCGCACTGTGGCCTCCGGAATTTCCAACGCATGGGCCACTTCCTCAACGCTCATGTCTTCGACCGCTCGCAACACGAAGACGGTACGGAAGATGTCGGGTAGCTGATCGATTCGTGCTTCCAGGAGCTTGCGCATCTGGGCACGCATGACCGATCGCTCGGGGCTCCGATCGGGCTCATCGATCAGCGCCGCCTGAATTGCAGGATCGTTGGACGTCATGGCGGCCTCCAGCGGGATGATCTCGGCGCTCTTGCGCCGCCGGCGGCCGAGCGCTTCGTTGGTCGCGATACGCACCAGCCAGGTCGAAAGCTTGCTTTCGGAGCGATAGGTACCCAATGCGCGCCACGCTCGCAGATAAGCCTCCTGAACGACATCCTCCGCTGCGGCGTCATCCCGCGTGATGCTGCGTGCCGTCCGGAACATCAGCTGATTGTGTCGTCGCATGATGATTTCGAAGGCCGCTCCGTCACCGCTTGCGGCGCGCGAGATCAATTCGGTCTCGGAAGTGGCTTGCGAGAGCGGGCTCATTGCCGGGCGGTGCAGAGATTGCATCTTTGCCTCCATTCACTGAATTGGCATCTCGGTGCCCGTGTCGCCTATCAGGCGATCAACCATCGCCATGGTTGCGCAAGCTCAGGAATTCTCGCCGAAGGTCGGGGTCCTTCAGAAAGGCGCCGCGCATGACCGAATTCGTCATCACCGACTGGTCGTCCCTTACGCCTCGCCACTTCATACAGAAGTGATCTGCCTCCATGACGACCGCCAGACCATCGGGCTTGATGCGCCGCTCAAGCTCGTCGGCGAGCATCACCACCGCCTCTTCCTGAATCTGCGGCCGGCTCATGATCCAATCACAGAGGCGGGCGTATTTCGACAGTCCAATCAGATCGGACGACACATTCGGCAGAACACCAACCCAGACTTTGCCTAAGATGGGACAAAGATGATGCGAGCAGGCGCTACGCACCGTCATCGGGCCAACGACCATCAACTCGTTGAGTTGTGATGCGTTCGGAAACGCGGTCACCGCAGGTGTGTCGCGATAGCGGCCGGAGAACACCTCGTCGATAAACATTTTAGCAACCCGCCGGGCGGTGTCGCCGGTGTTGTGGTCGTGGTCGGTGTCGATCACGAGCGCCCGCAGCACGTCATGCATCCTGTCCGCCACTTCGGCGCGCAGTTCGTCGATCTCGCCGTCTTCGATGAAGGCGGCGATATTGTCATTGGCGCGGAATTGCTGTGCAGCCAGTTTCAATCGCGATCGGATCCGGGATGACGCGGCCGCTTCAACAGCGATGTCGTCTGGGACCAAGGTTGTGGCTCGCAGAGAGTGCAGCAACGTCGATCTCCTCGGAAAGATGCGTAGCAGGGTCAAGATGAGAGAGCGCCAGACGCCGGTCACCGGCCCTCGTCTCTTCTCATGCTCATTCGATGCAGCGCGTCACTGCTGCGTTCCCGAATTCCCAAACGGATTTTGGCGATTTTTTCTAAACCGCCGAAAAAAGCCAACACAGACAATGCTGGAAATGAAAAATGGCGCTCTCTTCGAGACGATGCGTACGATCATTCAGGTAGTTAGATATCCAAATTCAGCCTTAAGTTAGCACGTGTTTACAAGATCTTGCATTGGATGACGGACGTCTGCGTGAGGAAGGAGTATGGGCCAACATGTGTGCCGATTGCGCCGTCTACTACGGAGCCGGCATCGGCTGGGGTAGAGCAGGATCGTCCCGACGTCGTGCGGCGGCGTGAGCGCTGGAAGCGCCATCAGAAGCACATTGATCCGCAGCGTCTCATCTTCATCGATGAGACGTGGACGAAGACGAACATGGCACCGCTCCGAGGCTGGGCGCCGCGCGGTCGGCGCCTGCCCGGGAAGGCGCCTCACGGCCATTGGAGAACGATGACTTTCATCGCAGCCCTGCGTGTCGATCGGCTCGACGCTCCGTGCCTGTTCGACGGTCCGATCAATGGCGAAAGCTTCCTCGCCTATGTCGAGCAGGTGCTGCGGCCAGTGCTCAAGCCGGGCGACATCGTCGTCATCGACAATCTCGGCTCCCACAAGGGCAAGGCGGTCCGCGCCGCCATTCGTGCCGCCGGCGCGCACCTTCTCTTTCTGCCGCCCCCGGATCAAGTCCGGGGCAGGCTCTACTCGCCCGACCTCAATCCGATCGAGCAGGTCTTCGCCAAGCTCAAGTACGTCCTGCGCGAGGCCCAGCAACGAACCGTCGACGGTGTCTGCCAGCACATCGCCGCGCTCATCCCACGCCTGCTGCCTGCTGAATGCGCCAACTACTTCAGAAACGCAGGATACACTTCAATCTAAGATGATCACGCTCTAGGCGCCCACGGAGCGCTCTACTGAAGGTGGCGCATCCGCATCGGGGGCATCGGCGATTGTCAGTTCCTGTCGCCAAGGCGATGCCGGTCCGGCCGTTCATCGTGCCGGACCAAGTGGTTGCCTCCCTCTTGGCAGCGTGATCGCGGAAATCAATCACTACCATGCGGGGCCTTTTCATATCACGGACGCCGCGATCGGCGATCATCATGTCTCGGGCGTGTTCGACGCCAAGGATCAACGAGATGAGGGGCTCGTGGATGGGAGCGGTGCAACGGACGCATTCCCCGTCCCAGTGCTAGCTTGGAAGATCGCGGTGCACCACGGAAGGTCTAACGGTTCATCAGCGTGGCGGGGGATTGGACGACGGCCGTCGTGGCTATTGCGCGCGCCGTTTGACATAAAATTAAAAATACAAAATACTAAACTCATGATTGCCATCCAGAGGCACACACCGGAATTGGACAGCGGCGTGCAAATCGTGCGTCCGGCACTCCATGCAGAGGTCATTGAGCGTCTTCGCGACCTGATAGCTGAGGGTACGCTGCCCGAAGGCGAGCGACTCAACGAGAGAGTGCTGTGTGAGCGGTTCGGAATTTCGCGCACGCCTCTGAGGGAAGCTTTGATCGTGCTCCAAGGCGAAGGCCTGGTGACGCTGAGTCCACGCAAAGGGGCCTATGTCACGAAGATGAGTCTCGATCAGATCCGCGAAATCCTGGAACTGATCGGCGGGCTTGAGACAGTTGCCGCCGCGCTCACCTGTAAGCGATCCTCGACTGAGCAGATCGAAGACATCAAGGCACGCCACAACGCGATGGTCGGCTTTTTCAAGCGTGGCGATATGCTGGCCTATTTCAAGATCAATGAAAGTATTCATTTGGCGATCGTCGCGGCAAGCGGGAACAACGAGCTTGTACGGCTGCATGCGACCTTGCGGCGGCGGGTGGTGCGGGCTCTCTATTCGCCTCTCGTCAAACCTGAACGCTGGCGCGAATCCATAGCCGAGCACGAGGGATTCATCATCGCGCTGCAGAAGCGCGACGGTGCCCGCCTCGGAAAGCTACTTGCAGCGCACGCCTTGCGTACGTGGGAGGAAGTTCAAAAAATATCTGTCGGAAACATCCGCAATCTGAGTGGGAGGAACAATGTCACAATCACGTAATCTCGCAGCCAAGTTTGTATTCACCCGTCGCGGTCTGATGGCATCGACGGCTGCCTTGGTGGCCGCCCCTTATGTGGCGCGTGCGCAAAGCAAGGTTTCCATCCGACTGGCAGTCGGAGACCCCGGAAATTCATCAGTGGGCGTTACTGCCGCCAAGTTCGGTGAGCTGGCCGCCCAGAAGACGTCCGGCCAAGTCGCAGTTCAGGTATTTCCAGATGGCGTTCTGTTTGGCGGAGATCAAAATGCAGCCGTCAACCAGCTCGGCTCCGGTGCATTGCAAGCGTTGATCCTGAGCACAAACGTGTTTGCATCTTTTGAGCCTCGCATGAACGCGATGAGCCTGCCATATCTCTTCGCGGATTACGGCGAACTTGAGCGCTATATGGTTGGCGATCCGGGTCAAACATTGCTGAAGTCACTTGACCGTCTCGGCATCAACGGTCTTGCCATGATGCTGAGGACTTTTCGTCATACGACGACGCGTGAGCAGCCGATTACGAAACAGGAAGACTTTCGCGGCCTCAAACTGCGGGTACCCAACAATCAGCTGTTCGTGAAGTTTTTCCAGGCCGTCGGCGCGAACCCGACGCCAATGGCGTTCTCCGAAGTTTATACAGCGCTGCAGCTCAAGGCTATCGATGGGCAGGAGAATCCAGTCGAGGTTCCCCTCGCTAACCGCTTCTACGAGGTCCAGAAGCAATTGAACCTGACCGGTCATATCGGCGACGGTTATATTCTCGCGGTCAACAAGGCGTTCTGGTCCGGACTGCCGGCCGACGTGAAGTCTGCTCTGGAGCAGGCGGCGCTGGAGACCGCCAAGTTTAAGATGCAGTACGACACCTCGGAGGAATCGAAGGTGATCGATCAACTCCGCAAACACGGCATGGCCGTGAATAATCTGGCGGAAGGTGAAAAGGCGAAGCTCCAGAAAATCAGCCTTGACCTCTATCCGCAATTCGAAAGCATGATCGGCAAGGACTTCCTGGCTTCCAGCCTCAAATTTCTTGGACGTTCATGACGATATCTCAAGGCCCGGAGGCGCCCTCCGGCTCGTGGCGATCTCGCGTTCTGCGCGTTGATCGCACACTTTGGCTCGTGGTCGATGCTGTTCTGCTCGCCTGCGTCGCGGGCATTACAGCTTCGGTGGTGCTGCAGGTGGTCTCCCGCCTGCTCGGCGCCTCCCTTCCATGGACCGAAGAATTGGCGCGCCTGCTCTTCATCTGGACGGCATTCCTCGGAATGGCCGTCGGCTTTCGGCGCGTGGAGCATCCCCGCGTCATGCTGATTCCGGATATGTCGCCGGCCAGTTTCCAGGTGTTGTTTGCCCAGCTCTATGCGCTGATTGGGATCGTATTCTTTAGCGTGGTTGGCTGGTATGGGATACTTCTCGTCCGTCAACAGATCGTATTCGGTGAAAGCTCTCCTGTCCTCGGCATCGGAATGTATTTGGCCTCGATCCCGATCGTGCTGTCGAGCGGACTCGCCATCATTGCGCATCTCGTCACCGTCTACGTCGATCCGCAAACACGACGCCTCATCCAAACTGAAAGAGCGGATGCGTCATGAGCTGGTGTCTGCTGGCAATCTTTATCGGGCTATCTGCGCTCGGACTGCCGCTGGCGGTTGCTCTCGGGGGAGCAGCCGTGGCTACGCTCTGGCTGTACGACCTGCCGCTCTCCGTCGTAGCTCAGTTCATGTACACTTCCGTTAACAGCTTCCTGTTGTTGGCCGTTCCGCTATTCATCCTCGCCGGGCAAATCATGGAAAGAGGCGGCCTGTCGGAACGAATTTTTTCCGCGGCTGAGGCGGTTGTCGGCCGTTTGCGAGGCGGCCTTGGGCAGGTCAACATCCTGGCCAGCTTCGTATTCGGAGGCATTTCGGGCTCGGCCATCGCCGATGTGGCGAGCCTGGGCCCCCTGGAAATAAAAGCAATGACCCAGCGTGGCTATCCGCGCCCCTACAGCGCAGCGCTGACCATGGTCACCGCGACACTATCGTCGATCGTCCCGCCCAGTATCCTAATGATTATCGCCGCCGCCTCGGCCGGCGTCTCCGTCGGCGGCGCATTGGCCGGCGGCCTCGGTCCGGCTGTGCTCCTGCTGATTGGATTCTTCGTGGTCAATAATGTCCTGGCCCGGCGCCACGGATACGGCAACGAAGCCAGGATGGGCTTATTCGACGCGTCGCGCACGATTTTGCGCTCTCTACCGTCAACCGGCGCACCGATCATCATTCTCGGCGGCATGTTCTCCGGCATCGTAACACCGACCGAAGCGGCAGCGCTGGCTGTCGCTTATACACTCATAATCGCTGCTATGATTCACCGCGAGCTTTCCCTGACCGAGCTTCCGGGTCTGCTGATCACAGCAGGACGAACCGCGGGGACAGTCCTGCTGATCGTCATGACCGCCAGCGTCGCAAGCTACGTCTTCACCGTGGATGGTCTGCCTCAGCGCATTACAGCAATTGTCCTGTCGCTTACGAGTGATCCGACGCTGATCATGCTGCTACTGTGCGTCGTTTTCGTCCTGGTTGGAATGATCATGGAAATCATTGCGGCCAGTCTTATCATTATTCCGGTTCTGATGCCGGTCATTAAGACGGTCGGCATCGATCCCCTGCACTTCATCGTCTTCCTGGTGACTGCGTTATCGATGGGATTGGCTACACCTCCGGTCGGCACCTGCCTGTTTGCAACCTCGCAGATCTCCGGTGTTTCGATCGAGAAACTCTCGGTTGCCGCGCTTCCGTTCTATGCAATTAATCTATTCGTTCTCATGATCGTCGCTGTGGCGCCGCAGGTGGTGCTATGGCCGGTTCGATTGTTGACCGGCCTGTAAGAGCACGCGTGAGGTGAAATAACATGACAGATCTCGTCGACTTGACGGCAGTGGAAATCGTGCGGCGTGTGTCGAACGGTGACCTATCGGCGCGAGATGTCACCATGGCGCATCTTGATCGCATCACGCATCTGAACCCGATCGTGAATGCGGTCTGCACGCTCGACCCATCCGCCATAGATGTCGCGGTTGAGATTGATCGTCGCCGGATGGCTGGAGAACCTGCGCGGCCGCTCGAAGGCGTTCCGGTGCTGATCAAAGACAACGTCGAAACCAAGGGCGTACGCACCACGTGGGGCTCCCGGTTGATGGAACATCACGTGCCGACCGAGGACGCTTTATGCGTCGAGCGCTTACGAGAGGCCGGTGCGGTCGTGCTCGGTAAAACCAATACACCGGAATTTGCCCACGACGTGAACACCAGCAATTTTTTATTCGGCACAACGCGTAATCCGTGGAATCTAATGACCACTGCCGGTGGATCCAGCGGGGGTTCGGCGGCAGCAGTGGCTGCGGGCTTTTCCCCCCTCGCGGTGGGTACCGATCTCGGCGGATCGATTCGGACTCCGGCTTCATTCAACGGGATATTTGGCATCCGGCCGGCGCCTGGACGGATTCCATTCTATCCGACAGCGTTCGCATGGGATACGCTCGTGCCTCACGTCATAGGCCCTCTCGCGACAACTCCCGCAGATTGTGCGCTTATGCTTTCGGCTATGGCCGGCCCCGACGACCGCGATCCGTCAAGTTTACCGCGCCAGGATCTGGACTATGTCAAAGCTGCCAGCGGTCAAGCGGATATCGCTGGACGACGTATAGCCTATTGTCCGGATCTGGGCGGAGTGGTCCCGGTCGATCCGGAAGTCGAAAGTCTCTGCCGGGACGCCGCTCAAACCTTCGAGAGCTTTGGCTGTTACGTGGAAGAGGTCGCTTTGGATGCAAGCGACCTTCGGGAGATCATTGCCGGGACGCGTGGGTTCGGCATGATTGCCCGCTTCGGCGAACGCTCCGAGCAGGAGAGGCATCTTATGACTGTGCCGTTGCGACGTCAGGTCGAGGCCGCGCTCTCGATCGATGTCGCGACCATTGCTCGCGCCGAGAAATTGCGAACCGCCTATTGGCATCGGGTGCGCGAAGTGATGCAGAAATTCGACTACATCATCGCCCCTTCTTGTGGTGCCCCTCCCTTTCGATTGGATCAACCGCTTCCGAATAGGGTGGGCAACAAACCCATCGCAAATTTCTACGACGTCTTTCTGTTGGCCTATGGATTCAGCGTGACGGGATTACCGATCGTCGCAATGCCGTGTGGGTTTAGAAAGGATGGATTACCAGTTGGTATCCAGATCGTGGCAAGTCGGCACAGGGAAGATCTGGCTCTTGAAGCCGCTTCAGCTTACACCACGGCACGGCCGGAAATTTTGCGTCACCCTCGAATCAATCCGGAACAGGCATTGCCCATTCCTTCAGTTCTCGAAACACCAGGGATGACGATAGGGACGCTGTCATCATCCCGGGAATGCACTTCCTAACGCTATTCGCGCGTCAGCGGGTTCTTCTGTATCAGCGAACTCGCGACTTCCGAGCGCGATCGACTCTCGGGGGCCGCATCTGTGTGGCCCTGACTTCCCGTGCAGAAATCCGACTGCCAGCGTAAATTGCCTTATGGAAACTTAACCAGATTATTCATAGACCTATCACTGAAGAAACGGTCGAGATTGGCGAAGATCGCCGCCATTTTCTGGCGCATGGCGTCGCGTGTTCCTGCAGAAATGTGCGGCGTTAGGATGGTATTGGGTAGCGGCAGTAAGGGATTGTCGGGAGAGGGCGGCTCGTGTTCGAACACGTCCAGCCCCGTCGCCAGCACATGACCGGATCGCAGGGCCGCGGCCAGGGCGTTCTCGTCGATGATCCCGCCGCGCGCAGTGTTGACCACAATAGCGCCGGGCTTGAGGCGGGCAATGGCCGAAGCATCAATTATCATACGGGTGTCCGGCGTCAGAGGCACGTGGATGGACAGGACATCCACAGCAGGAAGCATCTCTTCCAGCGTCGCGCGTCTGAGGCCGAGTGTGGCTTCCTGTTCCGGTGCTAACACAACTTGCGGATCGCAATAAATGCCAGAGCAGCCGACAAGCAGCCGAGTTTCTCGCATGAAGCATTTGCTGAACCCATCGAGTTTATGCACGCGACATCGCGCGGCCGCAGTCCACCACCAGAGGGGCAAAACGCTTGACCACGTCCTCCGGCGTATAGCGTGACAGTGAGACGGAGACGTTCACCGCACCTTCGGGGCGCCCTTCCGGACTGAGGATCGCTGCCGCCACCGAGCCATCCCCCTGGTAGAATTCGCTGAAGGCGGTTGCGAAACCTTGCTCTGCGGACGTTTTGAGTTTCGCTTGCAGAACACTCAGCCGCCACGTCGTCGAACGAGTGATTGCTTTGAGATCGGACTTCTTGAGGACAGTCAGCGCCTCCTTTTCCGGAAGCTGGGATAGCATTGCGACGCCTGGCGCGGTGCAATAGGCGGGCATGCGCGTGCCGATGACAACGTCGGTGTTCAACATGTGACGGCTGACGAACCGGGCCACGAAAATAATCTCCGTGTCATCCAGAAGCGTCAGATTGACGGTTTCCTCCGTTTCCTGCGACAGGTGCTGCAGGTACGGCGTTGCCCGTTCGACCAATCGATTGCTGCGCAGGAACTGATAGCCGAGCTGCAACGTCTTTGGCGTGAGTTCGAAGCGTTTGGTGTCGGGATCCTTGCGCAGATAACCGAGCTTGGTCAGGGTGTGCGCGAACCGTTGCGCCGTGCTCATATCCATTCCGCTTGCGACTGCGATTTGTGACAGGCTCAGGGTTGGATTCTGTGGGCCGAGCGCTGCGAGAACGCGGAATGCCTTTTCTACCGACATCACCATTAACGTGTCCGTGGCGCGCTCTTTGCGGACCGATACGTCGGACGACTCCGTTCGCGGCTGTGCGCGCGTCATCAGTTTTATCCTCCCAAATTCTCTTTTTCTTCGCACGCCTGCACGGCTATTCGGCGAACGCCCTTCGGCGGAAGGCCTGAATACTCGGAAATACTGTCACCAGGAACAGCCCAGCGGTAATTGCGAGGAAGCTGGCGCTCAGTGGCTCTGTCAGGAACGACGTCAAGTCCCCGTCCGAGATGATAAGTGCACGTCGTAGATTTTCCTCCATCAAACGTCCGAGCACGAAGCCTAACAACAGGGGGGCTGGCTCGAAGCCGAACTTCAATAAAAGATAGCCAACCACGCCCGCGACCATCGTGAGCAGTACGTCCGCTGGTGCGTTTCCGATCGAATAGATGCCAACTGCGCAGAAGACAAGAACACATGGGAAGAGAAGCTGGTAAGGTACCCGTAGCAGCTGCACCCACACGCTGATGAGCGGCAGGTTCAGCATGAGCAGCATTAAATTGCCGATCCACATGGAGGCAATCAATCCCCAGAACAAGTCTGGGTTGCTCGTGACGACCTGCGGGCCAGGGATGATTCCGTGAATCATCATTGCACCGACCATCAGTGCCATCACGGAATTCGGTGGGATGCCCAGGGTCAACAGTGGAACAAAGGAGAGTTGTGCACCTGCATTGTTGGCTGCTTCAGGACCGGCCAGCCCTTCGATGGCGCCTTTGCCGAAGCGGTTCGGATCCCTGGCGATCTTCTTCTCTGTTGCATAGCTCGCAAACGGGCCGAGTACCGAGCCTCCCCCCGGAAGAATGCCTAACACGGCTCCGAGACCGGTACCGCGTAGTATCGGGCCGAATGATTGTCGGAACTCAGCCCGATTCGGAAGGATTCGACCCAAAGCAGAGTTGGCAATTTCGCGGTTCTCGGATTTTTCGATATTTCGCAGAATTTCGGCAATACCGAACAGTCCCATAGCCAGCACAACGAAATCAATTCCCTCGTAAAGAAAGTCGAAGCCAAACGTCAGTCGTTCCTGGCCACTTTGCAGGTCGGAGCCAACAGTAGCTAGCAGCACGCCCAAAATGACCATGGAAACAGCCTTTAGGATCGAGCCCTGGGCCAGAATGATCGAGAATACCAGACCCAGCAACATCAACGAGAAATAGTCATGCGGGCCGAATAGAAGTGCAACCTTGGTCAGCGGCACACCGATGGAGGCAATGACCAGTGTCGCAACGGTTCCTGCAATAAACGACCCAATCGCTGCAATACCAAGGGCGACGCCGGCGCGCCCCTGACGAGCCATCTGATGGCCGTCGAGAACGGTGACGACGGATGAGGCTTCGCCGGGAATATTCACCAGGATCGCGGTTGTTGAGCCGCCGTACTGTGCGCCATAATAGATGCCCGCGAGCATAATAAGCGCGCCTGCAGGATCGAGGCCAAACGTGATCGGCAACAGCATCGCGATGGTCGCGGTTGGGCCAACGCCAGGCAGGACGCCGACGAGCGTGCCAACCACGCAGCCGATAAAAGCCAATCCGAGATTCTTGAGTGTCAGGGCGACAGCAAAGCCGAGGCTGAGGTTCGAAATGAAATCCATGGCGGCCACCTAGATGTAAATTGTCCCCGGAATGACGAGCACAGGGATTGGCATGTGCAAGGCATAGCGGAATAGCAGCACGCACAATGCTGTCATGAAGAGCGCCAGTGCGACGAGGAGCTTGGCGTGGAAACCGCGTAGCGCCATGCCTGAAAGAATGACGGCCAGTGGTACCGCGATCGCCAGGCCAAACCGCTGGATGGTGAAAGCAAATACAGTCATCGCGAGGCTCACGATGATCAGCCCACGCCAGCCCATCGGATCGATGGCTTCCGTGGCTCGAAAGAATGAGAACAGAATGAGCAGCCCGCCGCACAGAATAAGCAGGAGGCACAGCACCGATGGCATCATGCCGGGGCCGATCTCATTGGCCCTCCCCAGCGGGAGATGGGAATTGGCGCGTAGTGCAATGCAGGCGATGGCGATTAATCCAGTGCCGCCCAGGAGATCCTGATAGGACTTGATCATCTTCGTACCAGTTCGCAGTTGCTGTTATCAGGATGGATCAATTTCAATCCTCTTGCTGCCCGGTGGATCGAAAGCGGCAATATCTGGCAGCGGCTCATGCCAAAGCTCGATCTCGACCAGTGCGGACTGCGCGCTAGGCGCCTGGCTGAGTTTCGAGCAGCCTTTGTCGATTGTAACCATGTTGGCGCTACCGTGTGCGTCGATCGATCCATCCCTGCTGGGGTCCAGCGGATCGTACCAGGCTCCGGTCGAAAGGAATGCCACGTGCTCGCGGATTTTGTCCGTCAGAACGACACCGGCGAGACAGGAGCCGCGATCATTAAAAACGCGCACAACATCGCCGTTCTTGATGCCTCGGGCCTCAGCGTCGATAGTGTGCAGCAGGATTGGCTCCCGCCCCTTGACTTTGGCAGCCAGACTGACCGATGACATATCGAGCTGGCTGTGCAGTCTGTGCGGTGGTTGGTTCGTTATCAGATGGATTGGGTGACGTTTGACCTTTTCCGATCCCAACCACTCTACCGGCTCAAGCCATGCGGGATGACCTGGACAATCATCATAACCAAACGACTGTATATGCTGCGAGAAGATTTCGATTTTTCCCGAAGGAGTTTTCAGCGGATTCTTTTCCGGGTTCTCACGAAATGCGGAAAAGCTCACGAAAGGCTTCTCGGCTGCAGGAAAGTGGATATGGCCGTCTTGCCAAAAAACATCGAACTCCGGCATATTGAAGCCACGTATCGCGGCAGAGCTGCGCATGCCATCGTACATAAATCGCAGCCATTCATTCTCCCCTCGTCCTTCGGTGAACGGCTCGCGAAGACCCAGTTCCTGCGCAACGTCTGCGAATATGTCGTGGTCATTGCGCGCCATGCCCACCGGGGGAATGGCTTGCTTCATCGCAAATAGGTAGTCATCGAGAGAGCCGGATCCCAAGTCGTTGCGCTCAAGCGTCGTTGTGGCTGGGAGAACGATATCGGAGTGCCGCGCAGCCGGCGTCCACCAGGGTTCATGGGTTATGATCGTTTCCGGGCAGCGTAAGCCGCGGATGACCTTGTTGGTATCCTGCTGGTGATGGAACGGATTGCCGCCGCAGGTATAGAGCAGGCGGATATCCGGATAGACAATTCTTTGTCCGTTGAAATCCAGAGTTGCGCCCGGATTGAGCAGCATATCTACAAATCGCGACGCCGGAACGTATGCTGTTACGGCATTTTTCCCGGTTGGCAGTTTCGGTGGGGCAATATTGGGCGTCGGGTTTCCCTGCCGATTTATCGATCCGAAACCGAAGCTGAAGCCACGCCCTGGCAAGCCGATGCCGCCGAGCATCGCCGCGACCGTGATAGCCGCCCAGTAGGGTTGTTCCCCGTGATCGCCTCGCTGCACTGACCAGCTTACATTAATGAACGTGCGCTGATTGGCCATCCGCCGCGCGAGTGTACGAATGGTGTCAGCACTGATGTCGCAAATCGCGCTCGCCCATTCGGCGGTCCGTGGCACGCTGCCCTTGCGCCCAAGGACGTAAGCCTCGAATTGCTCGAAGCCAACGGTGTAGCGATCCAGCCAGGCGCGATCATGCAGACCTTCATCGATCAGCGTGTGAGCGATTGCGAGCAGAAGCGCGGTATCGGTATTGGGTCTGATGTTGATCCAGTCCGCCGACAGAAACTCCGCCATGTCGCTTGACGCCGGGCTGACGTTGACGAAATTGGCGCCTGCTTCGCGTGCTTTGCGCATCCAAGCGGCGGCAGTGTGTTTGCCGGAACCGCCAGATTCAATCTGCAGGTTCTTCAGCGGCATGCCACCGAAACTGACAATCAGCTCGGCATGGGAAATGATCGTACGCCAGTCCGTTGCCGGGCCGGTCAACGGCTCTAGGGTGCCGATGAGGTGCGGCAGGAGAATAATTCCGGCCCCATAGCTGTAGTTGGAAACGTGATAGGTATAACCGCCGCACAAATTGAGAAAGCGCTGAAGCTGTGTGCGGGCGTGATGAAAGCGACCGGCGCTGGCCCAGCCACCGGAACCATTGAAAATCGATGCGTTCCCAAACGTACTCCTGACGCGCTCGACTTCGTGAGCAACAAGATGAGTTGCTTCGTCCCAGGAAATTTCGACGAATGCATCGGAACCGCGAGTGTCGCGGTTGCTATTTTCTCGATTTTTCAGCCAGTCAGCGCGCACCATCGGCCGCTCTATACGGCAGCGTGCATGAACTGCACCAGGAACTGAATGCAGCAGCTGTGCTGGCTGGCGATCTCCCGAGAACGGAACGACGCCAGTGACGCGATCATCCTCGACGATGGCTTCAAATGCGCCCCAATGAGCCAACGACTGAGCGGTCCGTCTGGTGCTCGTCATTCCAGGTCTCCGCCATCTAACGCTGAGTCTAAAGAGGCAACGTCGTTCCTAGGCCGCGCTTTTGGGCGGCTTCATAATAGCAAACAGCGAGCGCTAGATCGGATAATGCAAACCCAGGGAACATGAACATGGTTCGGTCCTCTGGTCCACGCCGTCCAGAATGAGATCGGTTCGCTAATTCCGACAGATCTGCGTGGAACGCGGCTGTCTGTGGCAGTTTGCCCGCAGCCTTTTGCTCCGCGCCCTGTTCGTGATCGTCGGTGCACAGCACGTCGATTAACGCCAGATTATCTGAATGCCAGCTTCGCCCAAGGTCTACCGCGCTCACATAGGCCCCGGGCTTAATCCAGTCAATTTTCAGAAATGGCTTCAGAGTTGCACTGCCGGGAACGCTGGATATGACGATATCGCTCGGCTCCACAACGTCTTGCGGATTATCGCAAAGAATAACCGAAAGTCCCAGAGCCGCCGCAGCCTCACGGAGTCGTTCGCTGCCTTTCCGGCCGCCAAGAATGCGAGCTTCCTGCAATTCAGGAAACAATTCCGGCAGCATGGCCAGATGGCTATGCGCCTGGACACCGCACCCGATAAAACCAGCGGTCCGGCTGCCGGGACGTGCAAGATAGCGCGCTGCCGTCAGGGAGGTTGCCGCGGTCCGCACTGCAGTCACCACGGCTGCATCGATCATCGCTATGGGGGCACCGGTTTCCAGATCATTGAGAAGAACGGTGCCGTTAACGTTAGGCAGACTTTTATCCCTATGGCTGTTGGTAACGGACACCCATTTGCAAGCCGCCATCGACAAATCGGGAACCGCGCAGCTCAGCGCCTGGAAGAAGCGACCAGGTCTGATCGTCAATGTCAGCTTCGGTTTGACATGGACCTGCTGGAGAGCTCTGAGCCGATACAGCCGATCGATCGCGTTGCAGGCATCGGTCGCGCTGAGTTTTATGCTCTGAAGATCCGTCGCGGAGAGATAGAGCGGTCCTGTGGGCATAGTTGAGCTCCGGCGCAATAGCTTGCGCGACGCTGGTTAAAATAGCGGCGCGGGTGGCGGGCAGTTTATAGTGGCTGCCCGCTCGCCTATCTTTCCGGAGATCTGTTATTCGACCTTGATTCCGGCAGCTTTGACCACTTTGGCCCATTTCTCCGTGTCGCTCTCAATCAAACTCTGGAAGGCATCCGGCGTCATTGGGATGATGTCTGCACCAAGATCACCGAGCCGCTTGCGGAAATCCTCGCTTTCCAGCGCTTTGCTGAAGGCGGTCCTCAGCTTATCCAGGACATCCTTCGGCACATTGACCGGCGCGAACACTCCCCACCAGGCCGTTGCCTCAAAATTGGCCACCGTCTCAGCAATCGCGGGCACATCTGGGAGAGTTGGGTTGCGACCCTTGGAAGATATGCCGAGCGCTTTGACTGCACCCGACTTGATATGCGGCATCGCCGACATAGGAGCTTCGAACAGGGCGTCCACCTTGCCTGCGATCACATCCGTCATACCGGGGCCACCACCGCGATACGGCACCCCGACGAGGGTGATGCCAGTATCCATTTTGAGCAGCTCGGTCGTTAGATGCGGGGTGCTGCCATTACCGGGAATGGCGATGGTCACGCGCTGCTTCTTTGCCAGATCGATGAAGTCCTGAATCGATTTGGCCGGCGAGTTCGGGTTGACGATCAGGACGTTGGCGGAACTCGCCGCCAGTCCGATCGGCGCGAAGTCCTTGAGATGGTCGTAGGGTAGATTTGCGTAGAGGCTCTTGTTGATCGCATTCGTTCCGGCTGTACCGAGAAGAAGCGTATAGCCGTCAGCGTCTGCGCGCGCGACGGTCGTTGCCGCAATGTTGGCACCGGCACCGGGCTTGTTTTCAACCACGACGCTCTGACCGAGTTGCTTGGAAAGACCGTCGGCCACGATGCGAGCAATCGTATCGGAGGCGCCTCCCGGCGGAAACCCAACGACGAGTTTTACGAACCTGTTCGGGAAGTCGTTCGCCGACGCGACTCCAGCGCTGAGCAATATTGCGGCGCTGGCTAGCAAAGTCCGCAGATGACGAAGCATGAAAATCTCCAGAGTGGCGATGACGGAGGATTTATTACACGGCAGTTTGTATTGTATTGCAATAAAAGTTTTCACCATGCGGCGGAGCTGTCAAGGCCTTTGGCAAGACAGAGGATGAACTATCATTGCTTTTCAGGGGAGACGCGCCCTCCGCCAGGCACGCGGTAAGCTACTTGTTCATGATGACATCGGCGAACGCGCCTACCGCCAGCATCAACCACAACCGCTGCCGGGTGATGCTGCGCTCCGACGGTGAATTTGAAAACTGGATGTCCGGCACGCGGGAAGAAGCCTACAGCCTTGTGCGCACGCCGGCCCCCGAGATCATGCGCATTGTGCAGTCAGGAGCGGAGGGAGATTGATTTATTGTGGCGACCCGGAACTGATTTGCGGACCACCTCTTTGCCGAACATCCGGTCGAAGCGGATCTTCAGGAGGATCTGCGTGAAGTCCTCGTCGGAAACATTACCACAGGACGGGTTCGGACCGAGGTGAAGGGCATCACTAAGGAGCGGACCGGATCTACCTAGGCCATGGTGGCTGGCGCTTTCTGATCGAGAAAAAAACACGAGGGACATCGTGTACCCGATGTGGCGAAGAGTTTATCTCGGACAAGCCGCCAGCTATCAAGGCACTAACGTCAAGCTCGGCCTTCTGGACGTCCTAAACTCGTTGACCGGATTGGTCCACCGCCATCGATCGAGAGCTGCATCTGGTACAACAACCTGGTTCCCCAGGGCGACACCACGGCTAGACACCTTGTAGTGTTCAAGTTTCTCGGGAGAATGAGACTGTCGCGCGAGCTATCGAGGTAAAACAGGGCCTTTGGCACTAACCTACCTCGTGGATGACCAGTGTGAATGGCAGCTTCTCAATTGACTGCAGACTTGGCATTCCAATCGCCACCGCCGCAGCGCTACTGCACACCGATGTCTCCTTTTGGGACCAATCGGCCATGTGCGGCGCACTGCTCCGTACCCTTCACGCAGCAGCTATCTCGGCAAAACCGCCCAGAGACCGATGCATCGCCGGCTCAGATTAAAGCCGTATTGACCACGTTTGAGGATCATGGGACGTGGACCATGACCGAGCAGCCATCCAGACCGCGTTCCAGTCCGCGAAGGGGCCACGCGCAGGCGGACCTGTTCTGAACGCCTTCTCACGAACCGGTCCGCTGTCACATGCCGCGCAGGCGGCCGCCGAGATCGACGGTCACGGTCGATGCCCGGCTGACTGTCGCGCCGGACGAGCCATCAGACCACGTCTGGTGCACGAACGTCGTGGCGACCGACGCCGGGATGACCAAATCCACGTGCCTGCAGATCTACTCGCGCGCCGTCAACGCCACCGCACCGCTGCAGCAGGTGCTGCGCCAGCAGTTTCCGTGGTGCGCGGCGTGGGAAGCCGAACTGCGGGCGCTGTTTGACGCCTACGTCGCCGCCAAGCAGCGTCAGAAGGTGCTCGATTACGACGATCTGCTGCTCTATTGGGCCGAACTGATGACGGTGCCGGAACTGGCACACGAGGTCGGTAGCCAGTTTGATCCTATTTTAGTCGATGAGTTTCAGGACACCAATGCGCTGCAGGCCACAACCCTGCTCGGCCTGAAACCGGATGGCCAGGGTCTCACCGTTGTCGGGGATGATGCCCAGGCGATCTACGGCTTCCGCGCCGCCAACGTGCGCAACATCCTCGATTTTCCAACACTGTTTGATCCACTCGCCACCCTGGTGACGCTGGAACAGAACTGTCGCTCAACCCAGCCCATTCTGGTGGCGGCCAACGCCGTCATCGGTCTGGCGGCCGAGCGCTTCACCAAAAACCTGTATTCCGATCGTCTGAGCCATGATGTGCCAACCCTGGTGACGGTGCTGGATGACAGCGCCCAGGCCAGCTTCATCGCCACCACCGTCCTGGCAATCGCGAAGCTGGTATCCCGTTGAAGCGGCAGGCGGTGCTGTTTCGCACCGCCAGCCAGAGCGCCATGCTCGAGATCGCTCGATCGGGTCAAAAGCTGGTATCTGCCGCATCTGGAACGCAAGCACGCCGATGCCGCAGTGCGGGTCGCTGATCTCGATCAGCTGGCGGCGATGGACAGGATCAGGTAGTCCTCCTCGCGCTTGGCCCGCGTCGGATATCCGGCCGCAATCCGCGCAACAAGCGCGGCGTAGCGTCAGCGTAACGAAGCCGACATGCCATGATGCGCACGCGTATCGGCGTAAAATAACGCACGGCTCAAAGCCCTGATCTTGCCGGTGTCTGGCCTCAGGTCGTGGCCGTCAGTGCCCATCCGCGAGCGCATCGTTGGCGTGTCCGATCGGATGACCGTCGATCAACGCATCAACATGGTCGGTGCCGATATCGACACCGCCGTAGCGATACACACGATCGGTTGGACAATTGGGATCGATGATCAGCAGTTCGATTTTGCCGTCGGCGGCAAACTCGGCCGGTTCACCGTGCTCATTGAGAACACTTGCGATCCGCATTGGCTTTCCTTTCTGGCCTGATTGTGGCGCCGCGTGCGGGTCCCATTTCGGGGCCATTTCGCAATTACGGGCGCCGGCTTTTCTACGCAGGCGTTTCACGCGCGACGCCACAGATCGACAAATCCGCAACGCGACTGAAAACACCACCGACGAGATTTTTGGGGACGCTGCAAAACGCAAAATGTGCGAGTGAAATTCGACCCCGAATTTTGTCACGTCGGCTAAAGGGGCCTGTCTTTCACTGTTTTCTTCTCTCTCCCTGTCATCATGGCCATGGGAGAGCGTTAGGTGGATCGAGGCAAAGGACGCCCATCCATCCGACAGCGATCGTGCTGTCAGATGGCGGGTCCTTGCCCTCGGGGTCGTCATGGCCACTGGAGCCGCGCCGGAGCCTACGAGGACCGATATCGGGAGCGACCGTATCGGCTTGCCAGCTACCGCCTTCGTCAGGCGCCCCCTGGGGTTCTGGCCTTCGGACTACCCTGCGGCTTTGGGGTTCCCACAGTCGCCGCATTCACACCGTGCATCCCTGCCGTCTGGCCTCACCGGCTGTACCGACAGATGCACGCTACGCGATTTGACTACTGGGATACTTCGACCACTGAGGAGAGCGCTGACTTGGGTCTTGACACGTCACTGGCAAATCAGCGATGAACAGAACACGGTCGAAGAAACGCGAATTACGCGAATGCGAACCTAACGCAATTCGACTGATCAACTGCGTATTTAGACATCTCCGAAAAATTCAGCAAGCGATAATTGGTGGTCTGACGATCACGTTTTCGTGATGTTTATGGCTTTAATCCCCATAATGCCATTCCGCTATTCAGGGTCGTGTCTTTTGCGTTTTTGCGAAGGCATGGTCACGCTCGCGGATCACATCACCAACGAAATGGCGCCGTCGGATTCGCTGTTTGTTTCTGCGTCGTTGTGGGGGTTTATGCGTAAGCCATCGGCCACGATCCACTTTCCTGCTTGGCAGGGAAATAGACGGTCAGCGTCTCGATCATCTTGAGAGAATTCACCCGACCTTTACGATCGATAAGATGGCAAATGGCAATCCGAACCAAATCGAGTGCGAAGTAGCCCAATGTCCTCATCCATGAATCGGTCTGATCACGGTGCGCATCAAATTGCAGATGCTGGTGAGCCCCAGCCGCCGAGCCGCATCCTCTCGGCGCAACGGCGCCGGTTGAGAAGCACGACAACGTCGTAGCTATGACGTTCGACGACTGGGCGAGAATATCGCCATTCTTCACGCGATG
>JAFAFP010000031.1 GCA_023423415.1 Pseudomonadota bacterium
GAGCGCCGGATTGTTGCCGGCCACATAGAGATCGCGGATCGAATTGTCGTTGACACTCGGCGCGCGGTCGACGAGCGCGACGAAGGTGCCCTTGTCCTTGATTTCCTTGATGGCGTTGACAAGCGGGTCGGGATCGGACGGCAGGACGACCAGCGCGTCGAGCCCCTGTACGGCCAGATCCTGCAGCGCGTTCGCCTGATTGGCCGCATCCGGCGATGTCTTGACGATGACATTGAGCCCCGGATGCTCCTGCATAAGAAGCTTGGCCACGCGCTCGGCGTGATAGACCACGCCCGCCGTCCAGCCGTGGTCGGCCGCCGGAATGGAGACGCCGATCGTGACCTTCTTGTCCTGCGCATGGGCAGAGCCCGCAAGGACCGTTGCCAGCGCGGCAAAGGCCACGCCGATGAATTTTCTACGCATAGTCTCTTTCCTCCCAAGACCGGGGCGTTCCTCCTCCAACCGCACCTGCCCCAGATGGCGCGGCGTGATACCTTACCTGCGGCTGAGCGAGCGCTGCACCAGCATGGCAATGATGATGATGGCCCCCTGAATCGCACCGATCAGATATTCGCTGACGAAGTTCGACAGGATCATGATGTTGCCGACGATTTCCAGAATGAAGGCGCCGCAGATTGTACCCCAGATGCGCCCTACCCCGCCGCGCAGCGCCGTGCCGCCGACAACAACCGCCGTGACCGCCTGCAGCTCCCAGAGCATTCCCGTGGTCGCAGACGTCGAAGCAAGGCGCGGCACGTAAAGCAGGACCGCAACGGCGACGCACAGACCCTGCACGACGTAGGCGATGGTTCTCACTCTCGCGACCGAAATCCCCGAATAGCGTGCGACATCTTCGCTCGACCCCACCGCCGTCAGATGCCGGCCGTATCGCGTGCGGTAAAGCACGAAGGCCGCAAGCGCGGCGGTGACGAAAATGACGATCACAGGCACGGGTACGCCGAGCACATTGCCGAAGTAGACCGGGCGATAAAGCGTCTGGATTTCGGGGTTACGCAGCGTTATCGCGCCGCCCTGTGACAACCAGGTGGTCAAGCCGCGATAGATCCCCATGGTGCCGAGCGTGGCGATAAAGGGTTCGATACGGCCGATGGTGGTGATCAGGCCGTTGGCAAGCCCGCAAGCCGCGCCGATGGCGAGCGCCAGCGCCATGGCGGCAATCAGCATGACCGCCGGGTTCGCAATCGAACCGCTATTCATGAACAGGATCATCAGGCTGGCCACGAAAGCGACCATCGCCCCGACTGAGAGATCAAGCCCGCCGGACGTGATGACATAGGTTGCACCCAGCGCGATAATGGCAATGAAGGCGCTGCGGGTGATGACATTCAACAGATTGTCGATGCCGATGAAATTCGGGTTGGCAATGGCGCCAAGAACCAGAAGCAGGGCGAGCGCCACGAATGGCGCCACGGCGCGCAGGTCCCAGTCTTTGGAAGTCTTCGGCGTTTTGCCGGAATCGAGTGCGGCCTCAGTCATTTTTCCCCTCAATTGTCTTTTCGTCAGGCCTTTTCCAAAGGGCTCGCTTCTCAGGCGACTTCCTGCGTGTGAACGCCCGTCGCAAGCGCCACGATGTCGTTTTCGGTCATGCGCTCGCCCGCCACCTCGCCAACGATCCTGCCAGAACGCATGACCAGAATGCGGTCGCAGATGCCGATCAGCTCCGGCATTTCCGACGAAACCACGATGATCGACCGCCCCTCGTCAGCGAGCCTGGCGATGAAACGGTAGATCTGCTCCTTGGTACCGATGTCGATGCCACGTGTCGGTTCGTCAATGATGACGATCGACGGATCGAGCAGCATCATCTTGGCCAACAGCAATTTCTGCTGGTTGCCGCCGGAGAGCTGACCCGCGAGCAAATCCTTGCGGCCGGTGCGAATGTCGAAATCGCGCACCGCATCATCGAGCGCCGCCGTCTCCCGGCGGGTGTCGATCTGGAACAGCCGGCTGAATTTCTTAAGCGACGCAAGCGTGAGATTGATCCGCAAGTCTTTGCCGAGCAGCAATCCCTTTCCCTTGCGGTCCTCGCTCAGATAGACGATGCCAGCCTTCAGACTGTCTTCAGCTTTGGCGAAATGGGCGAGGCGGCCGTTATGGCGCACTGTTCCGCGTCCTGGCCGCAGGCCGAGTATGCCTTCCATAAGTTCCGTTCGCCCGGCACCGACAAGCCCCGCGAAACCGAGAATTTCACCTCTGCGCAGGCTGAAACCGGCATCCTGGGCATAGCCAGGAACGTTAAAATGCTCCACCTCCAAAACGGGCTCCCGCTCGCCGCCAGCGGCTCGATCCGGATAAAGCTTTGCCACATCGCGCCCGACCATCAGCCGTGCCATATCGGCCGGCTCCAGTCCCGATGCCTGATGCGAAGCGACCAGCTTGCCGTCACGCAGAACGGTCACCCGGTCGGCAATCTCCTTCACTTCAGGCAGACGGTGAGAAATATAAAGCACCGCCACGCCCTTTGCCCTGATGTCTCTGATGACATTCAGCAGCGCATCGGTTTCGATGGGTGTGAGGCTGGCCGTCGGCTCGTCGAAAATCACCACGCGGTGCGGCACTAGCAAAACCCGCGCGATCTGCACCAGCTGCCTCTGGGCAATCGACAGGCTGCCGACAATCGCGTCCGGATCAATCGTACCGCCGAGATCGCCGATCGCCTTGCGGGCGCCCTCGCGCATGGCGCGGTCGTCCACGCTCGCACCCCTGCAAAGTTCACGGCCGAGATAGATGTTCTGCGCCACCGTCAGATCGGGTGCTAGCAAAATTTCCTGATGTACAAGGACGATGCCGCGATGTTCGGCGTCCACGGGGCCGCTGAGGACCACCGCTTCACCATCAATCCGGATTTCTCCGCCCGTCGGCTTCTCGTTGCCTGCCAGAAGCTTCATC
>JAFAFP010000077.1 GCA_023423415.1 Pseudomonadota bacterium
TTGGTCTTCAAATGTCCCGCCATCGGATAGCCCATCACGCCCAAACCCAGCAACGCCACCTTCGCCATCGATTTCCTCCGGTATCGGCAAGCCGTACAGCCGCCCACATAACTGGTTGCCAATGTGACGGCTTGTGCGCGCCCGTCAACCCGCCCTATCTAGTGGGTCAAAGAAGCTCGTTAGATCCGCTCCCCGGAGCGCGGAGGAATGTACGTGGCTGCTACAAAAGAACAGGTTCTAGAGCGCATTTCCGCCGTTACCGCTCCCGATGGCCGTAAGGTTTCCGAGACCGGTGCGGTGTCGGACATCGTCATTAGCGACGGCAAGGTGTTTTTCTCGATTAGCGTCGATGCTGCCGCGGTCAAGGCGTGGGAGCCGGTCCGAAAGCAGGTCGAAGAGGCGGTGCGCTCCGTGCCGGGGGTCACGTCGGCCATGATTGCGCTTACAGCGGAACGGGCGGGCGGCAAGGCCGCGCCGGCACCGGCTGCTAAATCCGCGCCGGGTCACGGGCACGGACATGCCCACGCCCAGCCACAAGGTCCGGCCGGCGTGCCTGGTGTGAAGTCCATCATCGCAGTCGCGTCTGGGAAAGGCGGTGTCGGTAAATCGACGACCGCGATCAATCTCGCGCTCGCCTTGCGCGATCTCGGCCTTAAGGTTGGTGTGCTTGATGCCGACATCTACGGACCATCTCTGCCAAAGCTGCTGGCGATCCGTGAGAAGCCGCAGACCATCGGCGGCACGCGGCTGAAGCCGATCAATCGCTATGGCCTTAACGTCATGTCTATTGGCTTCCTGATTGAGGAAGAAACGCCGATGATCTGGCGGGGGCCGATGGTGATGTCGGCGTTGACGCAGATGCTGCGCGAGGTCGAGTGGGGCGAACTCGACGTCATGGTGGTCGACATGCCGCCCGGCACCGGCGACGCGCAACTGACGATGGCGCAACAGGTTCCGCTGGCCGGTTCAATCATTGTCTCAACGCCGCAGGACCTCGCGCTGATCGATGCGCGCCGCGGCATCGCCATGTTTAAGCGCGTAAACGTGCCGATCCTCGGCGTCATAGAAAACATGAGCTACTTCCTCTGCCCGGAATGCGGCACGAGATCTGACATCTTCGGCCATGGCGGCGCGCGGCATGAGGCAGAGCGGCTCAAGGTCCCGTTCCTCGGTGAGGTGCCGCTCGATATGACGATCCGCGAAACCTCGGATGCCGGTCTGCCGGTGGTGGCGACCCAGCCGGACGGATCGCATGCCAAGGTCTATCGAGCGATCGCCGAACGGGTCCGGGATGCGCTGGCCGGACCGGGTACCGGCCGGGCAGCCCCGAAGATCGTCATCGAGGCCTGACGCAGCATGACGGAAGTGGCGACCGCTCCGGCTGGCACGCAAGCCCTCGCGTTGCGGCCGGCTTATTTCATGGTGGCCGCCGCTGCCTTTGCCGCGATGTTCGTAGCCATTCTCGGACCGAGCCTCTGGTTCCTGACCTGGGTCCACATCATGTTCGGCGTGCTGTGGACTGGCATCGATCTGTTCCTCGGCTTCATTGTCGGCCCGATCATCCGCAGGCTTCCGTTCGAAGCACGGCGGATGATGATCGGCGCGCTGATTCCCCGCACCATGGTGCTGATGCCGACGCTGTCGATCATCACCGGAACGGCCGGTTACTTTCTCGCCCAGCGCACCGGCTACATGGATCTCGGCTATCCGGAATTCTACTGGGTGGCAGCCGCGCTCGCGATCCTCGTCGTGCTGACGGTGCAAGGGCTCGGCATCCTCACGCCGATCAACATTCTGGTCTTTCTGGAGATGCAGAAGGCGCAGCCGGATGGCGACAAGATCGGCCGCTGGATGAAGACCTATGTCCGTATCGTTGCGATCCAGGGCACGATGCAGGTCGCCATGATTGTCATCATGGCGCGGTTCGGTAGCGGGTTATAGCGCCGCCTTTGGCGGCGCAATTTGGCAGACCTGCTGTAGCGCCGCCGTCGTGCAAAACATCCATGCCGAAGACGGCAACGGTCAGCGATTCCAGCCAACGCTAGTTAAAATGTCGGCGGCATTGTGGGCTGAGCTGCCTCTTGTTCGCCGTCATGCATTGGGTGATACGATCGACATCAGGGATAAACCGGCCGCAAACCATTCTGGCGTCATCGGCGCAGTCCATGCGTTGCTGGCGCGTGCCATCTACAGGCTGCCTGCTTCTTGCCCACCCGGTATCTGAAGTCGCGATCATTGTGAGCAAGGCTGCGCCGGCAAATAAAAAGACGCTCAATGCTTTGTTTGTTTTCATTTCAATTCCCTAATCAGGCGCTGACTGCAAAGCGCACAAATCGATATTTCAGTTGGCGTTCAAACGCAATCACGCTTGGTTTAAGCAGAGCCGGCCGCGATTCTTTTGGTTTGAACGATTGCGGTAGCCGATTGCCGCGACACAATTGAAGAGTCGTCAACAGCGATCAATCGTCCACCCACATCCGCATCAGATTGGCGAGCGATTTCGAGATCAGATCGAATTCGGCGCTCTTGCCGTCGCGCGCGAAGATCGTGCGGCGTGCGGTATCGAGATCGAACAGCAATTCACGCTGCGAGGGTTCACGCACGAAGCTGCGCGCCCAACCGGCGACGACATGGCGATGTCCGCGTGTGACCTGTGCCACCCGATGCAGTGTCGTGGCCGGATAGGCAATCATCGAGCCGGCTGGCAGTTTGATTTCATCATCTCCGCTGGGGGCCTCGATCACTAGTTCGCCGCCGTCATAGTCCGCGGGATCGTCCAGAAACAATGTGAACGCGACATCGGTTCGCATGCCTTGCATCAGCGCGTCATCGACATGCACGCCATATTGCATCCCGGGTTCGTAACGCGAGAACAACAGTCCGCTGAGCTGCTTCGGACGGACCGCCATCCGGAACAGGTCATTTTCCATGATGCGTTTTGCGACCAGCGCACGGGTCGTATCGAGCGTCCGGTCGAACGCGTCGGCTTGACGGTTGTCCTTGACGCGGCGCGCCGCAAATCCGGCGGTCTCCTTCCCGTCGATGAAGCGGACCTTCGTGAGCGCCTGGCGCACGGACGTGAGGTCATCGGCCTTGAGAATGTCAGCGATCACGATTTGCATAGCTGTTTGGTGCCTGAAAACCGGCGCGATCGCAATGCGGCCGCGTGGATTGGAGCGATTCAAAAACGTGGCTGTTGGCGAGGCCGTTCGACGGGATTATGGGTGACGGTCTTGGCGCATTCGATGCGCCGTCGCATTTTTTCTGCACGCGCGATCGCGTGTCAAACGTGGGAATGGCCATGAAAAAAAGCCGCAAGATCTGGGTCGGTGTTGGTGCCTTCATTCTGGCGGGTACCGGCGCGTCGTCTCTCCCGGCAGCTCCGCAGCCCACGACATCGCAGAAGAACGCTTCGGTGGAATCCTCGGCAAATCTGCTCGATCAAGCGATCGCGAGCGGCGTGTCGCATCGCCAGCTTTTTGCGCAGATGACGACTGGAGCTGGTGGCGAAGGAGGAGAGGGCGGTGAAGGCGGCGAGGCCGGCATCAATGTCGAGAACGCCGCAAAGGATCCTGTTGAGTATGGGGTCGCCTTGCAGGTGATTGCGGCGCACTACCATGCCGGGCTCGCAGCCTATGAAGCCAAGGAGCAGGAAGCGAGCGCGCAGATGTTCGCGCATGGCCTGTCCGAAGTCTATTTCGAGATGGAGGACATCTTCAAAAAGCTGGGCGTGACCGACCTCGGCAAGAAGCTCGAGGCGGCTGTGAATGCCGCAAACGAGAAGAAGCCGGTGGCCGAGGTGAAGAGCCGGGTGAATGCGGTATTGGCGGCATTGGCGGCGGCTGAAAAGGTCGCGCCCAAGTCCTCCGCTTCTCCGCAAGCTGTCAAAGCGCATGTCGCGGCGGAACTGATCGACCGCGCCGCGGCGCAATACTCCGTGGTGCAGAAGGACAGCAACCTGGAAGCGTATCTCGATGGTCTTGGATTTGCCGTCGCCGCACGCGATCAGGCCAAATCAGTGCTGCCATGGTTGCGCAAGCTCGACGGCAAGAAGGAAAAGGCCTTGCGGCAGGCGCTGGCGCTGACCGATCAGGCCTATCCGGGCATCAAGCGGCCGGCGAAATCAAAAGTCACGGAGGCGGACCTTCTGTCCGCAGCGTCCGCTGCAAAGCTGGCCGTTTCGGGCTTGCAATAAGGTCAGGCTGTCCCGACGATGGCCAAGCTGCTGCAGGACTTGGCCTAATGTGGCATTGACGCTACCCCGTTGATTTGTGAGAGCCGGCCCTTGCCTCGGTCCGGTCGCCGGATCATGGTCCATGCGGGTTTGCGAAGTCTTGCGCCGGCCGGATTCGGCAGGGCTAAAAAGATTGCCAACGGAGAGGAAAGCATGAAACGCCGTCAGTTTATCGCCACCATTGGAACCGGCGCCGCGGCCGCCGCGATCGCCAAACCGGCGATTGCGCAGTCCAGCCCGGAGATCAAATGGCGGCTGACATCCAGCTTCCCGAAATCGCTCGATACGTTGTGGGGTGGGGCCGAGACCTTCTGCAAGGCAGTTGCCGAAGCGACCGACAACAAATTTCAGATCCAGCCGTTTGCTGCGGGCGAGATCGTGCCCGGTCTTGCGGCCGCTGATGCGGTGACTAATGGCACGGTCGAGATGTGTCAGACTGCGTCCTACTACTATGTCGGCAAGGATCCGACCTTCGCCTTTGGCACCATTATCCCGTTCGGCCTCAACACCCGCATGCAGAATTCGTGGATGTATCAGCATGGCGGCAGCAAGCTGCTTGATGACTTCTATGCGAAGTTCAAGTTCATCGCTCTGCCTTGCGGCAATACCACTTGTCAGATGGGCGGCTGGTTTCGCAAGGAGATCAAGGAGGTCGCCGACCTTCAGGGTCTGAAGTTCCGCATCGCTGGTCTGGCCGGCCGCGTATTGCAGAAACTGGGCGTGGTGCCGCAACAGCTTGCCGGTGGCGACATCTACCCGGCTCTGGAAAAGGGCACGATCGATGCGGCCGAGTGGGTCGGTCCCTATGATGACGAGAAGCTCGGCTTCCAGAAGGTCGCGCCTTACTACTATTATCCCGGCTGGTGGGAAGGCAGCGCGGCGATTCATCACTTCATCAATATCGATAAGTGGAATCAGCTCCCCAAGAGTTATCAGCAGATCGTCCGCTCGGCGTCCGACACCGTCAATATCAGGATGACCGCCAAATACGATGCGGAAAATCCCGGTGCGGTGAAACGGCTCGTTGCTTCCGGTGCGTTGCTGCGTCCGTTCTCGCAGCCCATCCTCGACGCGTGCTTCAAGGCCTCGAACGAGGTCTATGCGGAAATTTCCGCGACCAATCCGGACTTCAAGAAAATTTACGACAATATGGTTGCCTTCCGCAGCGACCAGTATCTGTGGTGGCAGGTCGCGGAATATGCGTTCGACAGCTACATGATCCGCGCCCGTACGCGCTCATAAGTACGGATCGCAATGAAAAACCCCGGCTTTACGCCGGGGTTTTTGTCTGATTGTACCGCTGTCATTTGATCTCGGGCGGTTTATCGAAATCAAGTCCCGGTGGCGCTTCAATGCCGGGAAGACTTTTGAACTGTTCTTCGACCTTTGCAGGATCAATTTTCGGCGCGGTGCTTTTGTAATGCATCACCATCGCGGGAAACGCGATGACCAATGCCACCATGATGCACTGGATGATCACGAACGGAACTGCACCCCAATAGATTTCGCCGGTCGTCACAGGGGGCATCCGCTTGCCGGTGACACGATCGATATAAGCCTCCCGCGGCGCTACCGATCGCAGGAAAAACAAGGCGAAGCCGAATGGCGGATGCATGAATGACGTCTGCATGTTGATGCCGAGCATCACGCCGAACCAGATCAGATCGATACCAAGCCGATCCGCCGCGGGTGCAAGAAGCGGGATGACGATAAAGGCGATTTCGAAGAAATCGAGGAAGAAGGCGAGGAAGAAGACGAATATGTTGACGAAGACGAGGAAGCCGAGCTGTCCGCCGGGCAGGCCGAGCAGCAGCTCCTCGACCCAGCGGTGGCCGTCGACTCCGTAGAAGGTCAGCGAAAAGACGCGGGCGCCGATCAGGATGAACAGCACGAAGGCGGACAGCTTTGCGGTGGATTCCGCAGCCTGCCGAGTGAGGTCCAATGTGAGGCGCTTCTTGAGGAGGGCGAGCAGCAAGGCGCCGACCGCGCCCATGGCGCCACCCTCTGTCGGGGTCGCAACGCCGATGAAGATCGTACCGAGGACAAGAAAGATCAGCGCCAGCGGCGGCACCATCACGAAGATGACCTGTTCGGCCAGAACCGAGAGCAGGTTCAATCGCGTGAACCGGTTGACGATGGCGATGGCAAACGCAAGCGTGATGGCGATCGACATCGTCAGGATGACGAAGTCCGCGCCGGCGCTGATCTTTGTGGTCCGCATGTAGAGATACGCGGCAACGGCGGACACGAAAGCTACGATCAGCAGCGACAGCACGCCCCTGTGCCCATCGGGCTCCTTGAATGTCAAAGCTTCGGCCGGCAAGCCAGGCACAGCCGCGGGGCGGAGGATCGTGATCAGGAAGACATATCCCGCATACATAGCAGACAGCACGAGGCCAGGGATGAAGGCGCCTTCATACATGTCGCCGACCGAACGGCCGAGTTGATCGGCCATGACGATCAGGACCAGCGACGGGGGGATGATCTGGGCCAGCGTGCCGGATGCTGCGATCACGCCACTTGCAACGCGGCGATCGTAGCCGTAGCGCAGCATGATCGGCAGCGCGATCAACCCCATCGAGATGACGGACGCCGCAATGACGCCGGTGGTCGCAGCCAGGAGCGCGCCGACGAAGATGACGGCATAGGCGAGGCCGCCGCGAATGGTACCGAACAGCTGACCGATCGTATCGAGCAGATCCTCCGCCATGCCTGATCGTTCGAGGATCAGTCCCATGAAAGTGAAGAACGGAATGGCGAGCAGCGTGTCGTTGCTCATCACGCCGAAGACCCGTTCGGGGAGAGCCTGGAGAAAGTCCGGCCGGAACAGGCCGAGCTCGATACCGATCAGTGCGAAAATCAGACCATTGGCCGCAAGCGAGAACGCAACCGGATAACCGAGCAGCAGAAATACCACCAGCGACGCGAACATGATGGGCGCCATGTAGTGGATCAGAAGTTGGGTCATGACGGTGCCGGCCTGTGCGTCAGTTTTCGGTTTTCACGTCCGACAGCAGGCGTTCGGCCTCTGCCTCGGCCGAGCCGACCGAAAGATCGTAGGGTTCAGGGATCAGGCCGCGCATCACCGCGATCCGCTTGATCAGTTCGGACAGGCCCTGGAAGAAAAGCAGTGTGAAACCGATCACGATCAGCGACTTGGCCGGCCATTGCGGCAGGCCGCCGGCATTCAGCGATTGTTCGTTGATCGAATAGGACGCAATGAAAAACGGCCAGCCGGTGACGATCATGACGATCGTGAGCGGAAGCAAAAATGCAACATGACCGACGATGTCGATGATGTTGCGCGCCGGCTTCGGCAGCATGCTGTTCACGATGTCGATGCGGACATGCTCGTTGGACATCAACGTCCAGGGCGAGCAAATCAGGAAAACGACGCTAAAGAGAACCCACTGTAGCTCGAGCCAGGCATTGGACGAGATATCGAACAGCTTCCTGACAGTGGCATTTCCTGCGGAGATGATCACGACCAGGACGATCAGCCAGGACACCCACTTTCCAAGACGTGAGTTGACGGCGTCGATGACGCGGCTCGCTGCGAGCAATGCTTGCACAGTCCAGGCATCCCCTCGGTAAGGCGCTGTGTCGCGCTCTTGGTTGGCCGGCCTGCCCGCCGGCGCGGGGGCAACTAATCCGAACTCGAAGGCAGGCGTCAATGGTCCGTTGGGCTCAGGCCGGCGGTAACGCCCGTGCAGAGAGTTCGCGATGCCGGAGGCTTTCGCGGTGCAGCGCGTACAGGCCGCTCAGGGCGATCAGTCCGGCGCCGATCAGCGACCAGCCATCGGGGGTTTCACCAAAGACGAAATAGCCGCTGATCCCTGTCCAGAGCAGCAATGTGTAGCGGAAGGGTGCAACCGCCGGGATGTCCACATCGCGGAATGCGAGCACCGTGAAATAACTGCCAGCGCCAAGGAAGGCGGCGGCGACCGCCAGTCCCGCCCATTCGATAGCCGTCGGCATGTGCCAGGTTTCCGTCAAACCAAGCGCGGCACCGGCGATCATGACAGCGATGGCGCCATAGAGGCCGACGGTCAGGGTCGAAATACCGGCGCCGATATGGCGTGTTGCGAGATCGCGTCCGGCTGAAAAAAAGGCGGCTGCAAGGCCCACCAGCGCCCAAATATCGAAGGCGGCAGCGTGGGGCTTCACGATCAGCAGCGTCCCCGTCAAGCCGATGCCGATTGCCATCCAACGTCGCCAGCCGACACGACTGCCGATCGTCAAGGCAGCGAATGCGGTGAGGATAAGGGGCGAGGTGAGGACAATCGCGGACAATTCTGCGAAATTCATGCGGACCAGCGCGGCAATGAAGAACACGGTGGCCAGCGCGTCGAGCAGGGATCGTCCCATTACCAGTCGGCTTCCGCTTCGCGGAGTGTTGCGGAGTTGGCCGCTGACGATCAGGGCGGCGATGAGAATGAGAACTGAGAGAATTCCGCGCAGGAAAATGATTTCACCGAACGGCAAGGTCCGCGCGATGAGTTTCACGCAGGTGTCGTTGGCCGTGTAGAACGCCATGCTGACGGTCAGGGCGGTCATCCCGCGACGATTGGCGGTCGTTGTCCCGGCCTGCATTTCGCTATTGTGTGGGAAAGTGTGTTCGAAGGTGTGTCGGACGGTCAACCGCCGGTAACGCTCATATGGCGGGGCAGGGCTGGCCGCTTGTGGCGGCGGTCGATGATGAAGTCGTGGCCTTTTGGCTTGCGGGCGATTGCGGCGTCGATCGCGGCATGCAGGGTGTCGTCAGATTCGGATGCGCGCAGCGGTGCGCGCAGATCGGCGGCGTCTTCCTGGCCAAGACACATGTAAAGGGTGCCGGTGCAGGTGAGGCGGACGCGATTGCAGGATTCGCAGAAATTGTGGGTCATCGGCGTGATGAAGCCGAGCCGTCCGCCGGTCTCGACGACACGTGCGTACCGCGCGGGGCCGCCCGTCTGGTAGTCGATCTCGTCCAGCGTGTAGCGTTCGGCGAGGCGGGTGCGCAGCATCGATAGCGGCAGATACTGATCGAGCCGGGTCTCGCCGCCGACGTCGCCGAGCGGCATGACCTCGATCAGCGTCAGGTCCATGCCGCGGCCATGCGCCCATTCCAGCAGCGTGGTGATCTCGTCCTCGTTCACGCCCTTCAGCGCAACGGCGTTGATCTTGATTTTCAGCCCGGCCGCCTGGGCCGCATCGATCCCCGCTATCACACGCGAAAGATCGCCCCAGCGGGTGATGGCCCGGAATTTGTCCGGATCCAGCGTATCGAGCGAGACGTTGATACGTTCGACGCCGTAATCCTTCAACTCGGCCGCGTATTTCGCAAGCTGGGAGCCGTTGGTCGTCACCGTTAGCTCGTCGAGGTCGCCCGAGCGCAGGTGTCGCGAGAGCGAGCTAAACAGCGTCATGATCCCACGGCGGACCAGTGGTTCGCCGCCCGTGAGTCGGAGCTTGCGGACGCCCCGAGAGATGAATGCGCTGCAGACGCGGTCGAGTTCTTCGAGGCTTAGCAAATCCGCCTTTGGGAGGAACGCCATGTCCTCGGACATGCAATAGACACAGCGGAAATCGCAGCGATCCGTTACCGAGACACGCAAATAGCTAATCGTGCGGGCGAAGGGGTCCACCAGCGGCGCTAGCGTGTTTCGTTTCAGTTGAGTAGGTTGCGGTGCAGCATTCATGGTTACGCTCACAACTACCATATAAGGTTTCGAGGCCGCCGGCAAAACCCGAGGCGGGGGGCCTCTGAAACGATTTGGAGGCGCGTCGTCTAGGGCGTTATTTGGATTCAGCCAATCAAGGACATTGTGACGCAAGATGAGTTCCGACAATCAGGCTGCCGACCGCCCCTGGCCGACCGAGCTGCGCCGCAGCAAGGACGGCAAAATGCTCACCGTCGTGTTCGAGAGTGGCGAACGCCATGAGCTGTCAGCCGAATATCTGCGAGTCAAAAGCCCGAGCGCAGAGGTGCAGGGACATTCCCCCGATGAACGCAAGACGGTGCCCGGCAAGCGCGATGTGATGATCCTGGAAATCCAGCCGATCGGAAACTACGCGGTGCGGCTGGTATTCGACGACATGCATTCAACCGGTATCTATAGCTGGGACTACTTCGCCGAGCTTGGCCGCAAGCATGCTGAATACTGGCAGGACTATCTCGACGAACTCGCCGCCAAGGGGCTGTCGCGCGATCCGGTCAGGCGGCCACACTCATAGAGCGCGTGGGGGAAGAGCGTCCACGCTCACCCGATTGCACCGCCTGTCGTCGATTACTGGACGATGACCTTAGCGCCGACCGAGACGCGATTGTAAAGATCGATCACGTCCTGATTGGTCATGCGGAAGCAGCCCGATGAGACCGCCTGGCCGATCGTCTCCGGCTCGTTCGAGCCGTGAATGCGATACAGCGTCGAGCCGAGATACATCGCGCGCGCGCCCAGCGGGTTGTCGGGGCCGCCGGGCATGAAACGCGGCAGGTCGGGGCGGCGCTTCAGCATCTGCTGCGGCGGAGTCCAGCTCGGCCATTCGCGCTTGGCCGAGATTGACTTCACACCTTTCCAGGTGAATCCATCGCGGCCGACGCCGATGCCATAGCGGATCGCACGGCCATCGCCGAGCACGTAATAGAGCCGCCGCTCGCCGGTATTGACGATGACCGTGCCGGGTTTCTCTCTGCTCGGATAGCTGACGACCGTCCGCGGGACAGGGGACGTCCCATACATTCCGAACAGTCTGCCGATGGGCGCACCGCCCGTATAGCGGCCTTCCGGATCGAAACCGTTATTTGCGTTTGCGGTGGAAGCCCCCGTGGAAACCATTGTCACCGCAACCGCGGCCACAATCGTCAGCCGAAAAACAGTCCGCAGCATTCCCCCGCCCCCGTGCATTCCCCAATGTCGTGGGCCATAGACCCCCGAAGCAGTGATGTACGATAGGTCATATTTTCCGGTGAGCCGCAACCGGGTCTTTCGTCACGCCTTTGCGAGCTGGGTTCAGCGACGGCGAAACCCCGCATAACCGCCGTCGGCGTCATACAGGACGTCGTAGCCGTTCAGCAGATGATAGCTGGTGTTGACGAAAGCGCGGGTCGGCGACACTCGCAAATGGATCCCTTCAGGCGCGAGCGGCGAATCACCGTCGACTGTAAAACGATACAGTTCGGATGACTGGTCCGTGGTCCCGACACGGACCGATACATCGGTGCCCGCCGGCAGGGTTCGGTCCATGCCGCCGGCCTGTTCCGGCGACACGGTCATGAACATGACGGACACGCCGGTATCCATCAGCATGCTGCCGCAGGCAGGCGGCGTCTGACCATTCAGCGAGATACAGGCCGGGACGCCGGCCCAATCGCGGTCATCCGGCCGCCGCTGCAATTTGACGAACCTGAAATCGCCGCGGGTGTTCGCGCCGGTCAGCCCGATATGGACGCCGTCGCGGGTGAGGACATATCCGCGCCGGCGCTCGCCATCGCCGGTGGCGATCCGCAGCAACGGGTTCTTGTCCGGCGTGCTCTGGCTCTGCCGGTCGCCTTCGCGTCCGAAGCCGACGCCCACCATGGCGATATTCCGCGGCGACGGGGTTGGCACACAATTGCGCGCCCGCTCGAGGCAATCGACATTCGTGACCGCGAGCACCGGCATCGGTTCGGTTTCAACGCGCTCGCCATGCTGGCCGACCAGCGCCAGCCGCGTGATCACCCACCGGCCGCGCATGACCCGGCCGGAACTGGTGTAGGTCAGCCGGCCTTCGCCGATCGATTCGAGCTGATCGAAATTGGGGATGTAACGCGCGGCGACGACAATGCCGGTGGATCCGGAATCGATCACCGCACGCAGCGTGCGTTCGCCAAACGACAGGCCGATGCGGGGAACTTCATCGATCTCGTCATCGTGCGCGTTCAGGTATCGGAGGAACCGCCCCTCATTGAAGCGCTCATAGTTTGGCGCTTCCTGCGCTGAAGCCGCTGAAACGATGCTCAGCGCCGCGAGGAACGCAAGTCTTGCAAATCGGTGACACAGGCGAGGGCGGTGCATGGGGGCTTCACGTCCGTTCAGTGGGAGAAATCGCTAGCGGACGGACGTAGCGAATTTGCCCTCGCGATGCTTCAATTTGCATATATTGTGGCGACAATTGTGAGCCATGAGGTTATTTCACTATCGGGAAAGCGCGCCCTACGCGTAAGATGAGTTTATGAAACGCTTCTTTCTTGCTGTTGCGATTGCAGCTTCGCCCGTGATGGCCTTTGCCGCTGAGCCATTCGGCGCGCCGTCGAAAAAGACGTCCGATGTGAAGAAATCGGAATCCAAGGACGCGACCAGCAAGCGCAAGTCCTGTGCTGAATATGGTCAAGGTTTCGTCTGGGTCGAAACTGCTTCAAGCTGCGTAAAAATGGGCGGCTATGTGCGCTTCCAGGCAGGCGCAAGGCACTAATTCAGCGATCACCGGCCCGCGTTGTGCTTGCGACTTCCGCGCAAAGCCTCGGCGCGCGAGCTCGGAGATCCTCGCCCTGAGGATGTGATCCAGGTCCGTGAGACCGCCGGCTTCAACCATCTTCATCGACCTCGAGGACTTGGGCACGGAGAGCGGAGAGGCGCCCATCGACTTCGGCTGTCTTTTCTGCAGGCGGGGTGGCGGCGGTGACAAGGATAGCCGACAGCCGCTCTGGGTTGAACAAGCGATCGGCCAGATGCTCGACCACAGGATTGTCGAGCCTGTCCGTTCACGCGCTTCGAGAGTGACCGGACGGCATCGAATTTCTCCGGCGCGATAATGGCCAGTACATCGACCACGATGTGTTCGCTCTCAGGCGTCTGCCGAAGCGTCTTGGAGCACGTCGATTGAAAATCCAGGAGCCGAAATAGACTGTGTTGGTCAGTAGGCCGTGAACAGTGGCAACGCCGAACCATAGGCCCCTGCGCGTGCGATATCCGCGCTGGTTTAACCAGGAAGCGATCTGCCTAACATCAAGCGGACCAGAAGTCCCGCCACTAACGCAGAACAACTCCAAGATCAGCTTCACTGTCTCGGCTTCGATCGAGTCGACGACAAGTGTCTTTTTCAGGTGCTGACCAAGTTTTCGACGGCCTCGGTTGTATTGTCCAAGGGCGTCTGCGCTCCATTATCAACGCCTTGTAGTGATCGAGACAAGCTGCCCCCGCTTTGGCGAGCTTGCAGAAGTACATTTCCTGATCGAAGGAGCCACAAAGAAGCGACTGAAGGAGCGAATGACGATATCGCCGCGATCGAAATAGGCGTCGCCGGTCGCTCGAGTAAGTTGACAGCCGCATGTCGTTGGTTAATTGTGTCAATTAACTGGACTATAGATATATTGATGTTGGTCTCGACGAGAAACCGCAGAAAGCGGCCGTACATTGGAGGTGTTCTGTGGCGAATATCGTTCTCGGGATCGGCAGTTCCCATAGCCCGTTGTTAAATAGTCCGGCGGAAGATTATCCCAAGCATGCTGAGATCGACGCCAAGGGCCGTAAGCTGCTGGACAAAAACGGACATGCATGCACGTACGGAGATTTGCTGGCTAAGGCCGACCCGTCTATCAAGGATCAGATTGAGCCCTCGATACTGAAAGAGCGTGCCGATCGCTGCACCGCGAATATCGAGCATCTCGCCGAAGTCATCGAAGATGCGTGTCTGGATGCTCTCATCATCGTCGGCGACGATCAGAATGAGCAATATGCCGACGACAATATGCCCTCAATTTTGATCTATTGGGGTGAAACGATCGAGAACAATCCTCTGCATATGGACGAGGATGCGCCAGAGTTCTGGCGCAAGGCGCGTTCCCAGTATCATGTGAAAGGCGAGGCTGAGAAATATCCTGTGGCCTCGGAACTCGCCTTGCACTTGATCAAATCATTGATCGCAAGTGAATTCGATGTCAGCCACTCTAGGCGCCTTAGCAAGGATCATGGAGAGGGCCATGCCTTCGGCTTTGTGCACCAGCGTCTCATGCCAAACAGAATTGTTCCGATTATTCCTGTCGCGTTAAACACCTACTTCCCTCCAAATCAGCCTACGCCGAAGCGTTGTTATGATCTTGGTATGGCCTTGAAAGAGGCAGTTTGCAGCGCGCCAACCGACGCGCGGGTTGGCATTCTTGCGTCAGGAGGGCTCAGTCATTTCACTGTAGATGAAGAGCTTGACCGTTACGTTCTCGATGCCTGCAAGCGGAATGATGCAGCAGCGCTGAAAGGAATTCCCGCGAACCGACTGAACTCGGGTAATTCAGAGATCAGAAACTGGATCACTGTGGCGGCTGCCGCCGCTCATCTGTCGACCGATTGGCAACAGTACATTCCTTGTTATCGTTCGCTCGCCGGTACGGGCTGTGGAATGGGTTTTGCGGTGTGGAAATAGTCGCGATCGCGGCTGAGTAGACAAAGAAACGTGAAGCGCACGTAATCACGCGACCCAGATGGGATGCGCGTGAGCAGGGAGGGAAACATGGCGAAGACGAAATTTTCTAGCTTGTTCGCTGCGATTACTTTGATCCTCACGTTCCCAATCGCGATCGGCGCGGTTGCGGCTGACGAGTACCCGAACAAGCCAATCCGTCTCGTTGTCCCGGCGGCGCCTGGCGGGCCCAATGATGTGCCAGCACGATTGGCATCACAGATTCTGAGCGCGCGGTTAGGTCAGCCCGTAGTGATCGAAAATAAGCCTGGAGCTGGTGGCGCGATTGGCGCGCGTGCGGTCACGGGTGCGCCGGCTGATGGATATACACTCTTCCTTGGCAACACCAGCACCCTTGCGGTCATGCCGGCCGTTGCCAGAAACGCAGGCTATGATCCTACCAAAGATTTTGTGCCGATCGTGCGTATCGCGGAAGGTTTTCAGATCCTGGTGGTACGGGCCGATGCCCCTTGGAAAACACTCCAAGAGTTCGTTGACGACAGCAAAGCCAACCCAAGCAAAATCAATTACGCCCATAGTGGGGCCGGAAGCTTGCCGCATCTTTCAGGCGAGCTCTTTATGCTACGAAGTGGCGCGAAGCTTACCGGTGTGTCCTATCGGAGCGGCGGAGAGTCGATCACGGCCGTTTTGAGTGGGGCGGTGCAAGCCACGTTCGAAAATATTGCAATTTTGCGGGGGCAGATCGCTGAGGGGAAGGTGCGAGCCCTCGGAGCGCAGCATAAGTCGCGTACGCCTTTGCTGCCCGATATGCCAACCATGGCCGATGCCGGCATTGCCAATGCGGAGGCCAACTCTTTCTATGGCCTGGCTGCGCCAGCAGGCACGCCCGCCACGGTAATCGAGAAGATCAGCAGAGCTATGAATGAAGGCCTGGTGACGCCAGAAGTACAAAAAATCATCAGCAATGGTGGCAGTAACGCCACGTCAAACTCGCCGGCTGAATTCACAAGCTACATCGCCGGCGAGTACCGCAAGTGGTTGGAAGTCGGCAAGGCTGCCAATGTGAAATTGGAATGAAAAAGTTATTCCGTCGGTGAATATTCGACGCCGACGAGCCATTTTCAAAGGCTGGTGCAATGGCGCGAGTTGTCGCTGAAACAACGCCACTGGGTGACTGTTGATTCTTTGGTCAACAATCTCGGATGTCACGCCATAGAACTATGGCAGGAGCGGACATCCACTCTATTATCTCGCCTTCGTCACATAAATGGTTGCGTGGAGCCGCCTCTGCTGCCGCAGAGGCGGTGTTTCATGGGCAGCGTAACCACCCAAGTCATTTTGTAACTTCTTCACCCTCTACTCAATCTTAACACCAACTTTCCGGATCAGGTCCCCCATTCGATTTGTCTCAGCTTCGATGACCGTCTTGAATTCGGCAGGAGTTCCGCCGACGGGTGTAACGTAGATTTTTTCCATGCTGCTCTGATAGTCCGCCTGCTTCGAGATATCCTTTGCTGCCTCCGCGACCCGGTCAATTATCGATTGCGGCGTCCCGGCGGGGGCTAGAATGCCAAACCAGCCGACAAACATGAGGTCTTCATAGCCCAGCTCCTTTGTGGTGGGTACGTCCGGAAGCGACGCAACTCGCTTCGGACCGGTGACGGCGAGGGCTTTGAGTTTGCCGCTTGCGAGCAGCCCAGTAAGCGGAGGAACGCCAGCAACAACCATATCGACACGACCACCCATGACGTCCTGAAAGGCGGTGGGGAATGCGCGATATGGGACGTGCGTCATATTGAGAGTCTGCTGCACCCGGAGAAGCTCTCCGAGCAGATGCAGGTTGGTGCCGACGCCGGGCGAAGCGAAACTGAAGTTACGACCCTTGCGAGAAGAATCGATGAAATCCTTCAACGAGTTGATGCCTAGTTGCGGCCCGACTACGAAGGCATTGTCGATTGTACCAAGCAGAGAAATCGGCACTAGCGCTTTATTCGGATCGAAATTCCGGTTTGGATAGAGATGGCCAAGAACTGCCTGCGTATCCTTGGTGCCGAGAAAAAGCGTATAACCGTCTGGCTTTTGCGCGGCAGCATACTCTGTTCCTAGCAGCCCGCCGGCGCCGAGTTTTGTTTCAACTACGACAGGTTGCCCAACGCGCTTTGACAGTGCATCTCCGAACTGTCGTGCAATGATGTCGGGTGTCGTGCCTGCCGCGTAAGGCGAGACAATTGTGATTGTGCGCGTTGGCCACGCTTCCTGAGCGCTCGCCGGACCCGCGACAATGAAAAGGATGGCGATAATCAATCTTAGCAAAGCGTCCTCCCGTATCAGCTTCCTTATTATCTTCTTCTGGATCCCGACTGTTCCATATAAAAGTAATTAAGTCTATACTTTTGCTTTTTTAGCCAATTTGAATGTTCCGAGTTGTTTCATCTCGGCGCCCGGGACCCCTGCCAGTTGATCGGAAATCATTGAACTGCGTACCAGAGGTCAGTCTGGACGTAGAAGAGGCTCTCCTCTTCATGCGACGTGCTTTGACGGTGGGGCTTGCCCTGTCGGAACTGTGGAGAGTTACAGAGGCAGGGTGAGGGCGAACTGACGTGTGATCATTACCATGAACAGCGTGATCGTCATCTTGACATGGCGGTGCCGATCGTTACGCGCGTCACTCGATGATCGTGTCCAAGCCCACCCTCTCAGGTTTCTACATTGTCACGGAATTGAGGGTTACAGTTAAAGTATCGGTGGATGGTTCGCCGCGCATGACCTCATCCGATAAGTACTTCAGCCTCAACTAATCGATCACCTGCTGACAATGCATTAGAAATCTAGTGCATCACCCATTGCGGAATTCGCAATTCGAGTTTCCGCCTCGTTGATCAAACGCCACAAGCGATACGACGTTACTGGCATCTCGCAATGATCGATATCCAAGTGACGTAGTGCATCGACAATCGCGTTCATGCAGGCCGAAATAGCTCCAGTCGTGCCTGTTTCGCCGACACCCTTGGCGCCCAAAAGATTGTTGGGAGTTGGTTCAACATGGGTAAACAATGAAACGTCAGTAATCAGCTGTGCACGCGGCATGACATAGTCCATGAAACTCCCGGTAAGGAGTTGGCCGTCCTTCTGATCGTAAAGACAACACTCGCCGAAAACCTGCCCCGCTCCCTGAACAATGCCACCGAAAATTTGCCCGTCCGCGATGGTCTGATTCAAGACATTGCCGATGTCGTCAACCGCGCAGTAACTGACGATATCGACCGCGCCTGTCGCTCGGTCAATTTCGACCTCGACAATGTGGGCGCCGCAGGGAAAGGAGCGCGTCACGGGATTCTCAGCAATCGTGTCCAGAGGATGGGCATTGTCAGCGTGGTTGCGTTCGATCAGATCAGTCAACGTCACGGCGCGATCCGTTCCTGCAACTCGGAACGTACCGTGCTCGAACTCGACGTCCCGTGTATCGGCCTCGAGGGCTTCCGCTGCGAGGCTTTTTGCCTTTGTCAGGACAATATCGGCGCCGGCCTTGAAGGCGCTGCCCAGAAGCATTCCGGATCTGGATCCGATCGAAGGGTTGCCGCGTATGCGCGGTCCGTTTGGGTCGCCCGCCCTTAGAACCACTGTATTCTCCGGCAGGCCAAGCCATTTTTCCACCATTTCAGGAAAGACGGTTTCATGACCTTGACCGCTTGAGCCGGCGGTGCAGTGCAGAACGACAGTGCCATTACGTTCAAATTGGATAGCAATCTCGTCCACGGGAACATGACCGCCGCCAGCTGGCTCAAAGAATACGGAACAGCCGCGGCCCCTCAATTTACCCCGATGCGATGAGCGAGCGCGGCGTTCAGGAAATCGATCCCACTCAGACCTGGTACGCGCCTGACAGATCAAGGCAGGAAAGTCACCGCTATCAAGCAACGTGCCGGTACTGGTGCGATATGGCATTTGCTCGGGCTGAATCGCGTTATGCAGACGGAGGTCCAGGGGGTCCCAGTCGAGACGTGCAGCGGCTTGATCTACAAGACGCTCGACGATGTAGACTGCCTCCGGTCGGCCAGCGCCGCGATACGCGTTGGTTGGGGCCGTGTTGGTCATCACTTGACGATGCCGTCCATAAAACGCTCCGATCCGATAAATGCCGGCACCAATTGACATGCCGTTGACGCTATTGGTCAACACGCCCGCCGAGGTGAGGTAGGCGCCGGAATCGCATAGCCAGTCGGTTCTAAGAGCAATGAAGGTTCCGGTGGCGTCGTAAGCGAGCTGGCCGCGGATCGTAATGGCGCGGCCATGATTGTCTGTGAGAAAATCTTCAGAGCGTGTCGATAGCCATTTGACCGGTCTTCCAAGCACTTTCGATGCGTACATGAGCACCGGATATTCGGGGAAGGGGCCTGTACGAGCACCGAAGGCGCCGCCAACGTCCACCATCTGCACTCGCAGACGTTCGGTTTCGATGCCAGCCAGAATTGCGAGTTCATGCCGAAAGGCGGACGCTCCCTGGCTAGCGCAGTATATGTCGAACGATTCAGTTTCGGCGTCATAACGCACCAGCGCCCCGCGCGGCTCCATCGGAGTGGGGGCCACGCGCGGACTGTTGATTGTCAATTCGACGATGCCTGCGGCACGGTCGAATGCGAGTTGTGTTTGCTGCTCATTTCCGTACTCAAAATCGAAGCAGATGTTGCCTGGCACGTTCGGATGCAAGATCGGCGCCTCGGCCGATAATGCGGCATCAAAGCTGATGATCGGCGGCAGATCCTCATACTCAATTTCGATCAGATCCGCTGCGTCGCGCGCAGCGTCTGCCGATTCAGCAATGACGAGTGCGACTTCCTCGCCGACAAATCGCACTCGTTCTCGCGCGATCACAGGGCGCTGGGGGGCCATGATCTTTTGACCATTGCGGCCGGGCGGGGGGGATAGCGGCGTGATATTGCCAAACGATCTGTTCGCCAGATCGGCTCCGGTGAAGACCGCTAAGACACCATCGGTTGCTTTTGCTGTCGTGGTATCGACGCTGACGAGCCGGGCGTGAGCGCGGTCAGATCTACGGAAAAAGGCAAATACCTGGCCCTCCATGTTCCAATCGTTCGTATATCGGCCTTGGCCGCTAACAAGGCGCGAATCCTCGCGACGGCCGCTAAACGCGCTTTTCGACATCGACTAAACTACGCTGATGACTTCGAACCAAGCTTACGGACGCGTCCGCTTTGCCTGGCGCTCTGGTGCTTTTTCTGACGATTGGGTCCAGCCGCCTTGGGATGCAATCGCTTGGCTTCGACCTCCGCGAGAATCTCTTTAGTATGTTCGCCGAGCACCGGAGGATAGCGTCCGCGCTTTCTTGCGCCGTTATATAGAACAGGTCGGTGCAAGCAGAGAACTTTCCCCATTTTCGGATGGCGCAGCTCATAGAAGCTCTGGTTGGCGATAACTTCGGGATCGCGGATCGCCTCGTCAATGCGGTGGACAGGTGCATAGGGTACATCCGCTTGTTCAAGCCGACGAAACCATTCACTGCGGGGGAGTTTGCGAAACACTTCAGACAGCAAATCATTGAGCGCGTCGCTGTTCTTAATGCGCTGCATTCGTGATGCAAAGCGAGGATCGGCCTGCAACTCCGGTCTCTCGACTGCTTCCGTCAAGCCAATCCAAAACTTGTCTAAAGAGGACAATTGTAGTCCGACCACCAGCTTGTCTTTGCATACAAACGCGTAGGCTTGCGAATAAGCAGCGCGGGTACGTGAATCCATGACGACGTTGTCGCGGGTAAGGCTCGCAAAGACGTCGGGCATAAAGGACATGGTCGCTTCGATCATGTTGATATCGACGCGTTGACCTTTCCCCGTTATTGTTCTCGCGAACAGTGCGCCCAAAATTCCGTAGCATGCATAGAAACCAGCGAGTTGATCGGAAATCGTTGGGCCGCGGACCACGGGGTGCTCCGGGTCCAGAAATAAGCCCAGCATTCCGCTTACTGATTGCCCGATCAAATCAAAGGCGGGGCGATTGCTGTTTAGTCCCGTGCGATTAAATCCCGAGATAGCGCAATATATCAGTCGTGGATTGATCTTCCGAAGGGTCGAAAAACCGAGCTTGCTGCGTTCCATCACGCCGGGTCGAAAATTCTCAATCAGGATATCGGATCGTTTGACGAGATCCTGCAACGTTTTCCGACCGGAGAGATCTTTGATGTCGACAACAATGCTTCGCTTATTACGATTGTAGCCAACAAAATTTGGACTGTACTTTCCGGTTCCGAAAGAACGGAATGGGTCCCCGCTCGGAGGTTCAACTTTGATGACGTTGGCGCCAAGATCCGCTAGTAGCAGGGCGGCATACGGCGCCGTGATGAAGCTTCCCAATTCGAGAACAGTGATCCCGCTTAATGGATCGCGATCGCGCTTTTGCCTCACGCCGAATCTCGCTTGTACTCGCCCATTCCTGGCCGATATGTCTTGTCGTCTAGGAATTGCTTCATGGCATTGGCTCGTCCGGATTCCGGATCAAGAAACCGCATTTCGCGTTCTTTAGCCAAAAGATAGTCTGCGGCTTGGTCAACGCTCATCGCGCGAACGAAACGCAAGCTTTCCTTGATCGTTCGGAGTGTCTGCGGGTTCTTTTTCGCGAGCGACTCGGCGAGCGCCAAGGTTTCGTTTCTAAGATCGCTACGCGGTACAGATTTGTTGATCAGGCGGATCTCGGCAGCTTTCCTTCCATCAAAGGGATCGCCGGTCATCGCATACCAAACTGCATCCCGGTAGGACAAACCGTCCACGATGACCTTTCCGACGAGACCGCCAGGAAGGATGCCCCAATTCACCTCAGATAGGCCGAATTGGGCATCGTCTGCCGCAATTGCGAAATCGCAAGCAAAGAGTTGAACAAATGCGCCTCCGAAACAATAGCCATTGACCATTGCGATCGTCGGTTTTGGAAATGTGCTCAACAAGGTCCAGCGCCATTCGTGATTGGCAAGGCGTGCAAGGTATCGTTCTTTCGGCTTGTCATCGAGTTCGCGAAAGAAAAGCTTGATATCCTGACCGGCGCACCAGCTGTCGCCGGCACCCGTCAAGACCAGAACGCGAGTTTCATCATCCTCAGCAAGCTCCTTTAGAACATCGACCATCTCAAAGTGCATTTGCGGGCTCATCGCATTGCGTTTGTTCGGGCGATTAAGCGTGACGAATGTCGTCCCAGCTTCACGAGTAACTTTGACCGTCTGCAGTTTGCTGAAATCCACGACGTGCTCCGCTTCACGTTGATATGACGCTTTAGCCGACGTCCTTGTAGCGAATGACGCGTTAATGTGTCAAACAACCAATCTATTGACCTTTTTAGTTTAGGCAACTAGCGTTAGCGGCCAATAGCTCTCTTGGCGGATGCCGCGGTCATGAGCACGGGGCGTGAATGAGGATGGTTACGATGCTTCCAACAATTCTGCTCCCTGTGTGCGCGGGGCTGGGGAGCAGAAGTACCCTATCCAATCAAAGTGCTTGTATCCAATCTTGCTGTTGGACTCGCCGTGAAGCGTCTGGTCAATCGTTGCCAATTCGAATCCGGCCGAGTGTTGCGTGCGCGGTGAAAGTCTGAAAGCCGCCTCAGGACCATCGTGACTGAGCGTGAAGCTGTTTCAGCATCAATAATAACTGGGAGGATCGCAATATGAGATTGCCAGCCATTGTCGTTGCCGCATTTATCTTGTTTTCGCAGTCCGTTGCGGAAGCTCAGGACAAATGGCCGTCGCGTCCGCTTGCTTTGGTTGTGCCGTATTCTGCTGGAACCGCCCCGGATGTGATTGCGCGATTATTGGCCAATCATTTGTCTGCGCGTCTCGGTCAACCGATCGTCGTGGACAATCGTGCAGGTGCTGGTGGATTGATTGGTACCGAGTTTGCTGCGTCTGCTAAAGACGATGGCTATACTCTGTTTCTGGGATCGCTCGATACGCAGGCGATTATTGGGCATCTCTATAAGAACAAGAAGCATGATCCGGCGGCGTTACAGCCCATCTCTCTTCTCGGGCGGATCGCGAATGTGATTGCGATTTCACCGGCATTGAACATCCAAACGCTGCAGCAATTGCTGGAAGCTGGAAAGTCAGGAAAGAGCTTTACTTTTGCGACGCCAGGAGTTGGAACCAATCTCCATCTGATTGGCGAACTGATCAAGGTGTCCACTGGCGCGAACATGGTGCATGTGCCGTATCGTGCGGCGAGCGCGGGCTATACGGATGCTATGGAGGGACGGATTGATTTGGTCATCGCCGGACTCCCGCCGTTGGCGACGTTGCTGCGAGACAAGAAGCTCAAGCCCCTGGTGACGACAGCGCCCGAACGGCTCGAAAGCCTGCCGGAGACGCCGACAATGGCTGAAAGCGGGTACAAAGAGCTTACAGTGATTGGTTGGTTTGGGTTGTTGGCTCCGGCTGGAACGAGTCCGGAGATCATCAATCGTCTGAATGCTGAGGTCAAAGCCATCGCGGCAACAGACGATTATCGAAATCGCCTGAAGGCTATGTTTATCGAGCCGGCATCGAACTCCCCTAGCGAGTTTGCTGCGATGATCAAGTCTGAATCGGAGCGCTTCGGGGACGTGATAAGGCGTGCGAATCTCAGTCTTCAATAAGCGGGTCAAATGGTGCGTGCTGCGTCTTAAGCGGCTGCGCAATCGGCCGCTCAACGCAGATTGATGTCAAGCTGAATGGCATCGCCACGATAAATGCCGATGCCAATATATATAATAGTACCCTTCTTATCGAAGGCGATGCGACTGATATTGGCGACGGGGCTATTGAGAGGAATTTGCAAGAGGCCGGCTGTTTCAACGTCAGCCATGCCTATCGTCATACGTTGTCTGGCTACGCCAATCCGGTCGGCGGCGATATCGTGAAGAATTGGCAAGGTTGGCTTCTGACGAAACTGCGTTGGGGATCCCATCCGGTAGATGTCGAAGTCGAGATAAAATGTACCGAGCAAGTAGGGGTGACCGTCGCGTGAGTGTACGCGTCGCATCATTTGGTATTTTGGGGCGGGCGTTCCCTCCCCAATGAATTCATTGGGGAGAGTTTTCAGGGTCTTGCTGGATAACGTCTCAATCTCCGCGCCTTCGTGCGCGAAAATCAAAGACTTCCAATCAATTTCCAGCTTGTGTGGCACAAGTTCGACTGGGGCGTTCCGCACAAATGTGCCCTTGGCGCGATAACGCGCCAGCAGACCCTCCGATTCCAGGACTGACAGCGCCTCGCGGATTGTTCCGCGTGCCACGTCGAAATCGAGCGCTAGTTGATCGACATTGGGAATCCTGCTGCCGACAGGCCACTTCTTAGAAGTAATCCAGTTGCGGAACAACGTCGCGAGCTGCAGGTACACCGCAACTCGACTTCGGCTCAGATCGACCGAAGTTTCAGAGATGTTCGTGTTGGCGCGCATCGAAATTCCTCGTTCATTAAAACTAATAATATAGACTTTTCACCTAAATGCCAGTACGAGCATTTCAGGGTCCAAGAATAGGTCGGCCGGAAACAAGGAGGAGTGCTGCATGGCGGTTCAGTTGATTTGCTGTTCGCACAGTCCGCTGATGACCACGGACGTAGAGGAGTCCGAACCGGATGTCCATGCGTCGTTCTTTCGTGAGCTGGATTCGTGTGCCAAAGAACTGAGAGAATTCAATCCGGATCTTGTTGTCGTTTTCGGCCCCGATCATTTCAATGGCTTTTTCTATGAGCTGATGCCTGCATTCTGCATTGGGACGGCTGCAGTCGGAACCAAGGACTGGCATCTCGAGAGCGGACCGCTTCGAGTTCCTCGCGAACTTGCGCTTTCCTGTATCAGATTCCTGCAGAACAAGGATTTCGATCTTGCGCTTTCTCACGATATGCGCGTCGACCATGGAGTTACGATTCCGCTCTACAAGCTGACGGGCGCGCTCAATCGTTACAACGTATTGCCGGTCTTCATCAATTGCGCCGCCGACCCACGTCCGTCCTTTCGCCGGGCGCGAATGTTCGGAGAGGCAATCGGCGAATTTCTGTCTGACAAGGACATGCGTATTACGATCGTAGGCTCCGGCGGCCTGTCGCATGATCCGCCTACGCCGCGGCTGGACCTGAGCCCGCCGGATGTCGCTCAACGGCTTATCAAGAGGTCCGTGCCGTCGCAAGAGGAACTCGACGCACGAGAAAGCCGCGTGGTTCGCGCGGCACGTGATATGGTGATTGGCAAAGGACCTTGTCTCCCCCCCAGCGAGCAGTGGGATCGAGATTTTCTGGACAAGTTTACTTCCGGACAACTTGATGTTTTCGACACAATGATCGACTCGGATATCGATCGCGATGCTGGCTTTGGTGCTCACGAACTTCGTACATGGGTCGCGGCGGCGGCGGCATCGCATAAGCTCGGCGAAATGCGTACACAACTCAAGTTCTACCACCTCGTCCCGGAGTGGATCACAGGCATGGGAATCGTTGTGGGGCGGACGTGAACAACCGCAGTGCGCTGAGCTTGTCGCTTTCATAGTTACTGTTTGAGGTAGCTTCGACGTGTCGGACAATCACCATAGGTCTGCGTTTGCTCAATCGAGCGATGTAAAGATTCATTTTCGACATTTTGGCGCCCCGGGACGGACGCCGATCCTCATCATTCATGGGTTGTCCTATTTCTCCCATGATTGGATTCAGGTTGCCAGTTCACTTGCGACCGATCGGGAGGTGGCGGCAATGGATCAGCGTGGTTTCGGGGATTCTGGCTGGAGTCCGACGCGGAAGTACGATCTGAAGCAGCAGGCCGCCGACATGGTCGCTGTCCTGAACAGCTTGGGCTGGGAACAGGCTATTCTGATGGGGCATTCAGCCGGCGGTCGTATATCGTTGTGCACGGCGTCGTGGTTTCCCCTTCGTGCCAAAGCGTTGATCTGTGTCGATTTCGCGCCCGATTTGGCGCAGCCAGGACGACGCAAAGTCGCAGATCAGATCGGACGGCAGCCCGACCTGTTTCAGAGTGTTGACGAGGCGCTCGCTTATCACAAACAGGATCCCGATCTGCCCGCAGATGCGCCGATGCGCAGGCGCTTTGAAGCATTTCTCCGGCCGGTATCTGAAGGGTTTCAACTGAAGCGAGACCTCCATTACCGTGATCAGTTCAAGCATGTTTTGGAGACCGGAAAGTCGCATCCGCCTGAGGTAGATGCCTGGGAATTACTCAAGCAGATCGAGATTCCGCTGCTGGTCGTCCGTGCGTCGAATTCCGATTTGTTCGCTCCGGAAACGCTGCCGAAGGTGCGAACGATCAATCCGCGCGCTGAAACAGCGGAAATAGAAGGTGGTCACGATCTGGCGCGGGACAATCCTTCTGAACTGGCAAGCGTCGTGCGCCGCTTTGCCGAAATGGTCGATTGAAAGCCGGACCGGCGCTCAGACGCGAGTCTCTCCGAACGTTCCGGTCGCGAACATCTCGTCCACGCCGATCAGTCGCGTTGAAAGCCCCTGTTCAAAGGAGTATCGCGCCATTGTTTCTAGCGTCCTGCGGTTATCGTCGCCGAGGCCGTAGCGCCAGTAATCGGGCCCCATCACTTCTTGAGTCTGCTCCAATTCGGCGGTGATCCAGGGTAGGCCGATCTTTAGTGCAGTTGTTTCCGCCAGGTCTGCTTCGGCTATGGACTTGGCCTGCGCAAAAGCTTTGTAAAGACTGGTTGCAAGCCAAGGATTTTTTTCAAGCACATCGCGACGAATGCCGACAGAATGCATAATCGGAAACAGTTTGCTGCGGCGGAAATAATCCTGTTCAACGTCCCGATAATTTGGAAATAGGCGCGCGACATCCTTATGGCCGGTGATGAAGCATGAGGGCCTACGTGCTGACATCAGTACATCAATCTCGCCGTCCGCCAACATTTGAGATAGCGAGATATCTTGACGTGTCGTCAGCGGAAATCCTTCTGGAAGATTCAACGGAAACTTGTCCCGCCGTCCCGGCACTTCTAGTCCGCCCTGGACCCAATCCATGTCTCTAACGGAAATTCCAAACTCATCCTGAAGGTAGCCGCGAAACCACATCACGGCAGACATCTGATATTCCGGAACTCCGACCCGTTTGCCTCGCAAGTCCTCAGGCCCACGAATGCCGCGGTCCGTTCGAATATAGACCGCGGAATGCCGAAACGTCCGTGACAGGAATGTCGGAATAGCAACGTAGGGGGTCATCCCGCGTGACAAGGCGATGAGGTAAGGACTGAAGCCAATTTCAGCCACCTCGAACTCGCCATGAAAGAAGGCGCGCTCGAAGCACTCTTCAACCGGCATCGTGAGATAATTTATTTCGCAGCCTTCGACGGCAACGCGTCCGTCGATAAGAGCGCGGACACGATCATAGTCCCATGTTGCGATCGTTAGTGACAGGCGACTCATTCTAGGTGTTACTCGATCTCGATTGTTTTCAGACGCTGTCCGAAGCGCTGCAACTGAGGTTTGCGTCATATCGGTCTGCTCTAAGGGCTTTTGCCCAGCTCTCGACTTCAAGAGGGCTCAGGAGGCGGCAGGCTGCTCCGCAATAAATGCTCGCCCCGCTTGACGGTCATCGGAGAGTTCGGCCGAAACGAGAAAGGCGGCATCTGCAAGGTAGAGAGATATTCACCACAACGATTGCGTTCGACGGTTGTTTTTTATTTTTCCGACATTTTCACAACGATTGGTAAAAGTCCATACTTTTATTCTTTAACTAGATTTTGAGCGTGTGTGGACGCTGCGCCAAATAGATTGTCCCGTTGCATTCATATAAAGCTCTTGTCAAAAAACCATATTTCCATACAAATGGTATAAATGCCTTTGTCAGGAGGTCGTGATGCGGAATTGCTTGCGGGTCTTCACTAGCCTGATTCCATTGACGTTAATGACTGTTGGCGCAATGGCGCAGGATTATCCCTCGCGCCCGATCACTATCGTCGTAGGAATTTCACCGGGCGGCATCACCGACGTCACGACGCGTATTATTGCAGAAGCTCTGTCGAAGCGGGTCGGTGAACGTATCGTAGTCGAAAATCGCACGGGGGGTGGCGGCGCGATCGCTGCTGCATCTGTGCAGAATGCCGCCCCAGATGGCTATACGTTGCTGGCGTTCCTTGGCTCCCAGCACTCAGCCGTTCCCGCTATGCAGAAAGTGCAGTTCGATCCGGTAAAGGGCTTCAAGCCGATCAGCCTGCTATTTGATCTCGTGACGTTTATTGCGGTTCCGGCTGACAGTCCGGCGAACTCAATGAGCGAGTTACTTGCCTGGGGCAAAAGGAAAGATGGCGGCCTCAGTTTCGGTTCGCCTGGCGTGGGAACGCCATCGCATCTCCTAGCCGCGCGCATCGCGAGAGCGACCAATACTCCAACGCAATTTGTTCATTATCGCGGTGGTGCTCCGATGATGACCGATCTCATTACCGGCCGAGTGGACTTTGCTTTGCCGACTTTCACCGTCGCACAAGCTTTCGTTCGCGAAAAAAAGATCAAAGTTTTGGCAATCGATGCGGACCAGCGATCAAATCAAATGCCTGAGGTTCCTACGCTGACGGAGGCGGGGCTCGGTGATGAAAAAGTGGCGAGTTGGGTGGGCCTCGCGGCGCCGGCTGGAACCGACGATGCAATCGTGCGCAAGCTGAACGGCGCGCTGGTTTCGGTCGCCTCCGATGCGGAGTTGCGACAGCGGCTTGCCGCCAATGGAACAGCAATCAGAACGAGCACACCTGAGGACACACTGCGTCTTCTTGCGGACGAGGTCGCGCGGACTCAGGAGCTGGTAATCAATCTAGGGATCAAGCAGCCGTAGAATATGAGCGCTTTTTGCGCGCATCTGCAAAATCCATCCGGGCAGAGTATGCGAGCTGGCGTGCTCGAAATAATCAATGCTGTCCCACAACAGGAGTAGTGAAGCATGCTTTCGGAGAATGAACGCGCCGATGCGATCTCTGCGTTACTTGAGGCTGATCAGACCAAGACACCATGTGTGCAACTGTCGAAACGCTGGCCGCACATCACGATTGAAGACTCTTATGCGATTTCTCATGCGCTGGCCAAACGCAGGAGGGACGCTGGTGCGAAGGTGATTGGTCACAAGATCGGCCTTACATCGAAGGCGATGCAGCAGTCGTCTCAGATCGATGAGCCTGACTACGGAATCTTGCTCGACTCGATGATGATCGCAGACGGGTCGAAGGTTCCGCACGAGAATTATTGCATTCCGCGAGTTGAGCCGGAGCTGACCTTCATACTCAAGGAGCCGTTGATGGGCCCGAATGTCAGCCTTGTAGATGTCCTGCGTGCAACTGACTATGTCGTGCCGTCAATCGAAATCATTGATGCGCGCGTACAGAACCCACGAAAAATATATGACACGGTTGCAGATAATGGCGCCGCAGCCGGGATCGTTCTCGGCGGTCGTCCAGTGCGGCCGATGGACGTCGATCTGCGCTGGATCGGGGCCATTTTTTTTAGAAATTCGGAAATTGAAGAGACGGGCATCGCTGCGGGCGTACTCAATCATCCCGCGATGGCAGTCGCTTGGCTCGCCAACAAGCTCGCTCCCTTTGATGTCTCGCTTCAGCCGGGGCACGTAATCTTGTCCGGCTCTTTTACGCGGCCGGTATGGGCAAACAAAGGAGACACGCTGCACGCCGATTTCGGTACGCTTGGCTCCGTGTCGGTCCAGTTTATTTGAGCATTCAATGTTGTACGAGAACCGGTTCAAAAAGGCGATCGAGCTTCGACACGCGCAATTCGGCCTATGGAGTAGTCTATGCAGTCCGGTGGCGACGGAGTTGCTGTCTGACGTTGGCTTCGATTGGATATTATACGATTCCGAGCATTCTCCTGTCGAAGTTGCGGGCTTGCTTCCATTGCTTCAGGCGGGTGCCGCTGGCAGCGCGCATGCGGTCGTGCGACCTGCAGCCAATGATCCGGTGCTGATAAAGCGCGTCCTTGATCTCGGTGCGCAGACCATCCTTGTCCCCTTCGTGCAGTCCGCAAATGATGCGCGTGCTGCAGTCAGCTATACCCGGTATCCGCCACACGGAATCAGAGGTGTTGCCGGAATCACTCGAGCGAGCCGATACGGACGCAGCCAAGACTACCTAAAACGTGCTGACGAGGTGACCTGTTTGCTGGTGCAGATCGAGACTCGAGACGCTTTGGCTGAAATTGATTCGATCGCACGTGTTGACGGTGTGCACGGCATATTCATAGGTCCTTCCGATCTCGCGGCATCGTTCGGACATATCGGAAATCCTTCGCATCCTGACGTTCAGGGCGCGATTGCTGAGGCCGTGCGGTTGTTGCTTCAGCTTGGAAAGCCTGCGGGGATCCTGGCGAACAGTATCGATGCGGCAAAGCGGTATATCAATTGGGGCTTCACGTTCGTAGCCGTAGCTACGGACCTGGGTTTGCTATCTGTGGCGGCCGCCGGCGCCTTGGCTCAAGTGAAAACTTAGCGGAATTTCAACAGTGCAGCGCGCCATTCGGGGGGCGGCAAGCCCTCCGAATGCGCCACTGTGAATGGAGTTTGCCCCGATCGGAACTACATGATCAACCTGCGGCCCGATTTCGATAACACACCTTCATGATTGACTTTGGTGCGCGGTTCACGAGACCTATTTCGCGGCTTGGTACGCGCAATCCTCCTGAGCGGCGATGTGTTCGAGCCAGCGGTGCACACGAGGATCGGCTGGTGATGTGGCAATCACGTATTCCGCGACGCAACTTCGGTGCGGTATCGAGATCTTCAAACTTGAAAACCTGCAGAGCAGGGGTGGCGACCGCTATCGCCCCGGATGCCGGCCGAGAGCGTGCTCTACATGTCGATCGGGATTGTGGCGCAATTCGCGTTGGTCTGCGTCAGAAGGATATCATCAGCGAATACCCGCCGAGCCAGGCGGATGCCGATCGCGAGGCTAAGCTCGCCAAGATGGGCCGCTGCGCCTAGGTGCCGAATACTGGATCGAGTATTTCACCTGAGAGCGCATTCCGGGATGGAAGTGGCGCATGCGGACTTCCAAGTCGAAGTTCAAAGCGGCCATGGTCTACGCCCTGCGGGAACACGAGCTGCTCTATCCGCTGCTCGAGCAAGCGCCGCACGAGGAGCGCACCGCTCTATCGTGAAGGGCGAGGACGACTTGCCGGTGCGGCAGTCATCGTACGGCAAGTGATTCCGGCAGATTGCGCGCGCCGCCGCGATTCCAGATACCGTCTGGAGCATGGACCTGCGTGCCGGCATGGCTGGCGAGTCGGTGAACGCACGATCAAGGAGCCGATCGCGGTCGTCAACGAGGCACGTAAGCGTGCAAGTGAGCAGAGTGGCGGCGGAACAGGGTAACAACCGCGTGTCACAATCACGTCAGAATCGCAAAAGGAAAACGCTTATGAATCAATTGTTTATATGGTGGGCGCGACAGGGATTGAACCTGTGACCCCTCCCGTGTGAAGGGAGTGCTCTCCCGCTGAGCTACGCGCCCTTGGAGCAAGGCTTGGAAAAGCAGATCAGCTTTTCCTAAGGATCAAGCTCGAGGAACCGATCTAGGCCGCCGCTTTTAAGTGGCGGGTCGAAGAAGTGTCAAGCGCGCCGAAGCGCGCTTTCAATGTCATGGAATTAACGCGGCGCTGGCCACCCACCACCTGCCGGCGCTGTGCGCTGAGGCGGCGGGGTGAAGCCGCCGCTATTGGTCGATGGCGGAGGGTTGAAGCCGCTGGTCGCTGGCGCGGAGGCGCCGCCCGATTCCGGTTGCGCAGCGGCTGCCGGAGCCGGCTGTTTCACCGCGCGCGCTTTCTTCGCCGGACGGCGGCTTGGGGTGGCTTTGACCAGTTCGGCCATGACCGGGCTTGGGTCGAACCGTGGCTCGGTCGACGTCACGCCGGATTCCTCTCCACCGCCCCGGATTTCCTCCGGCGGTATCAGTTTCACAGCCACGGTCTGCGGTTGATAGCCCGTCAGGCTGTACGTGACCTGCATGTCGGCGGCCGGAACAGCGAGCGCGCAAGGCGTACGGCAGGTCTGTCCTCCTGAGGTTTTCACCTCGGCGCCTGCGGGCTCGGATTCGAATTGCAGCGGGACAGTCGGCGTCGCCGTTTTCATCAGGTCACCGGAAGCTGCGCATCCGGCAAGCGCCACCCCGCAAATGAAAAAGGCGAAAGTCTTACTCATGGGACTCATGGGTCTATCCATCGCTGGGGGGCACCCGTCACGCCCCGACCCTCGGTGCCGGAACCTTACGAGCCGGTCGCCCCCTATGCAACCAAGCTGATTCTCTATGGCTTCCGCCGCATGGTGGGCCATCCTCAAGGGGGTCAGGCGAAAACCTATAATCGCATCAAATGTGAGGCGATTTCGGCGTAATATTATTTATTCACACCGCTGGCAACCGCAGGAGTTCGGCCACCGCCGTCGGCAATTGATTGAAATCGCTGATCAAGCGATCCGGCGAGAGTTTAGCCATCGGGATATCCGTATAACCGAAGTCCACACCAATAACGGGAACGGCCGCGGCGCGTGCGGTTCGCACATCGGTGTTGGAATCGCCCACCATGATGGCGCGGGCCGGATCGCCGCCGGCCTTTGCGATCGTCTGAAGCAGCATATCCGGATGCGGCTTTTTCACCGGGAATGTGTCCTGCCCGCAGATCGCAGCAAAGCGATCCGTCATACCCAGCGCGTCGAGCAGCCGCACCGACAGCGATTCGAATTTGTTGGTGCACACTGCGAGCGTGAAACCCTGTGCGTTGAGCGCGTCGAGCGCGGTTTCAACCCCCGGATAGGGCCGCGAGTGGTCGGCAATATGATCCTGATAGCGGGTGATGTAGCGCTCAAACAGGACATCAATTGCGGCATCGTCGATGTAGCGTTGCTGCTCCGCCAACGCCTGTTCGATGAGCGGGCGGACGCCGCCGCCGATCATCGGGCGCGCGGTCTCGAATGGAACGGCCGGGATGCTTTCCGAGACCAGGACCAGATTCAGCGTCGCGATCAGGTCGGGTGCAGTATCGACGAGGGTCCCGTCGAGATCGAACACAATGATGGGATTTGACATGGGTTTGGGCTAATGGGCGCCGGAGAGGAACGCAAGCGGGAGTATTTTGGCCGTGATAGGGCTAGGTTCTCGAACGGATCAAGGCTAGACAACCGGCGAAATTCCTGCGACCCCCCACCAGATACCCGTCATGACACCCGACGCCTTCAAGAGACAGGCTGCCACTCGCGCCCTCGATTGGGTGCGCCCCGGCATGCGACTTGGCCTTGGCACCGGTTCGACGGCGCGCCACTTCGTCGAATTGCTCGGCGAGCGCGTTCGGGCAGGACTGGATGTCATCGGCGTACCGACCTCGGAAGCGACGCTGGCCGATGCGGAACGTTTCGGCGTGCCGGTCACGACATTAGATGATACGCCGCATCTGGATGTCACGGTGGACGGCGCCGACGAGATCGGCCCCGGTCTCGCCCTCATCAAGGGCGGAGGTGGGGCATTACTGCGTGAAAAGATTGTCGCTGCGGCATCGGACCACATGATTGTCATCGCCGATGATTCGAAGCTGCTTCCCGCGCTCGGCGCCTTTCCGCTGCCAATCGAAGTTGTGCCGTTCGGCCTGACCGCAACACGCAATGCGATCGCTGCGACTCTGCAAGGTCTCGCTCTTCCGGCTGACCTGACGTTGCGGACCGGCAGCGCCGGCCTTGCTTTCGTCACGGATGGCGGTCACTTCATTCTCGACGCGGCGCTCGGCCGCATCCCAGATCCAAAATCGCTGGCTGATCGTCTCGCCGCGATTCCAGGCGTCGTAGAGCACGGCTTGTTCCTTGGGCTTGCTCGCACCGCCATTGTCGCAGGAGCGGCTGGCGTGCGCGTGATCGAACAATCATGATAATCCGATCAACAGGAGTTTTTTCGATGAGCGTTGCAACGCTGTCCCGCCTGGCCTGTGCCGGTCTCGCTGTCATGACGCTGCTGGTGCCGATCAAGGCTGCGCATGCGCAGCAACCTTCGCCGTCGGCGCTCGCGATGGCCGGCGAAATTCTCGACATCAAAGGCTCAATGACGATCTTCGAGCCGCTGATCCCGGGTGTGATCGAGCAGTCGAAAACCACGCTGTTGCAGATGAACCCAAATCTGTTCAAGGATCTGAACGAGGTTGCCGGCAACCTGCGCAAGGAATATGCGCCGCGCATGGCCTCGCTGAAGGCCGATATCGTCAAGCTCTATGCGAACCAGTTCACCGAGCAGGAATTGAAGGACACGCTAACCTTCTACAAATCGCCGCTCGGCAAGAAAATCCTGACCGAAGAAGTGGCGTTCGTCGATCGCACGATGTCGGCCGCGCAGGACTGGGCTGTGAAGCTCAATGAGGAAGTGCTTGTGCGCTTTCGCAATGAGATGAAGAAAAAAGGCCACAATCTCTAACGGCGCAGTATTCCGATGGACGATTTCGACGTCGATCTGTTCGTCATAGGCGCGGGGTCCGGCGGCGTGCGCGCATCGCGCATCGCGGCCGGATACGGCGCGCGGGTGATGGTCGCGGAAGAGTATCGCGTGGGGGGAACCTGCGTGATCCGCGGCTGTGTTCCAAAGAAGCTTCTGGTCTATGCCTCGCGTTTTTCCGACGAGTTCGAGGATGCAGCGGGCTACGGCTGGACGCTTGATAAGCCGGTATTCGATTGGGCGACCTTGATCGCCAACAAGGATCGCGAGATCGACCGGCTCGAGGCGGCCTATGTCGCCAATCTGGAACGCTCCAAGGTTGAGATCGTCCGCAGTCGCGCGGTGCTGGAAGACGCGCATCGCGTGCGGCTGGTCGCCTCAGGCGAGATCGTGCGGGCAAAGCATATTCTGATCGCGACCGGCGGCTGGCCGTATCCTGGCGCCGATATCGCCGGTCTCGAGCACGTCATCTCCTCGAACGAGGTGTTCCATCTCAAGGAATTGCCGAAGCGGATTCTGATTCAGGGCGGTGGTTACATCGCCGTGGAGTTCGCTGGTATTTTTCGTGGGCTCGGATCCGAGGTCACGCTTGTCTATCGCGGTGACAACATCCTGCGCGGCTTCGATGATGATGTGCGCGAGCATCTGCGGCTCGAAATGGAGAAGCGCGGGATCAAGATCATCACCCGGCAGATCGTCGAGGCGGTCGAGAAGGCCGATCATGGTCTGTGCGTTTCTCTGTCAGACCACGAATCGATGCTGTTCGATCAGGTGATGTTCGCCACTGGCCGCACGCCCAATGTTTCCGGCCTCGGTCTTGAGAAGGCTGGCGTGCGCGTGAATGCCCGAGGTGCGATCGAGGTTGACAAGTTTTCGCAAACGTCGGTCCCGAATATCTTTGCAGTCGGCGATGTGACCGATCGCGTTGCGCTGACGCCGGTAGCGATCCGCGAGGGGCACGCGTTCGCCGATACGGTATTCGGCGGGAAATCGATTGCGGTCGATCATACCGACATTCCGACTGCCGTCTTTTCCGAGCCAGAAGTTGGCGTCATCGGACTGACGGAAGCGCAGGCCCGGAAGGCCTTCGCGCGCGTCGATATCTACAAGACCAGTTTCCGCCCGATGAAAGCGACGCTTGCCGCCCGCGATACGCGATCGTTCTTCAAGCTGATCGTCGATGGCGAGACCGATCGCGTGCTCGGCTGCCACATCGTCGGTCCCGATGCCGGTGAGGTTATCCAGGCCGTCGGTATCGCCATCAAGATGCGGGCGACCAAAGCCGATTTCGACGCCGTCATGGCGGTGCATCCGACAGCCGCCGAAGAGCTGGTCACCATGCGGACCAAGGCGGCGACCTATCTGCGGGAGGCCGCGGAGTAGGGCGAGGCGCCGCAAGCGCCGCTGCCCGATTCACCATACGGCAGGCCGCTGTTCTGCGGCCGGTTGAGGCATGATAGGTTTCCGCGAGGGCTCGTACGCTGCGCAGGCGGTTCGAGCCCGCGGATACTCATTGATGAATCAACACAAATGCCGTTCCGTTGACTGTATGATCCGTTACTTCGCTTTAGTTGCTGCCGTTATTGCGATGCTGGATGCCCCGGCATTCGCGCAAACTTTAAAGCCCGAAGCCACCGACAACATTCTGCAGCGGAGCCTCGTCATCGGCACGAAGGAGGCTGCGCCGTTCGCGATGAAATCGTCCGACGGCCAGTGGAGCGGAATCAGCATCGATCTGTGGCGTCGGATCGCCGAAGAGAAAAACCTGCCATACCGTTTTGTAGAAGAACAAACGGTGCAAGGTTTGGTCGATGGTGTTGCCAAGGGGAAATTCGATGTCGCGGCTGCGGCGCTGACGGTGACGGCTGCACGCGAGGACCTGCTGGATTTCACCGCCCCGTTCTATGCGACGGGTCTGGGGATAGCGGTGGCGGCGGGTGGCGTTGCGAGTTGGACGCCGGTGGTGCGGGCTCTGACGTCGTTCGGATTCATGCAAGCGGTGCTGGCGCTGATTGGTCTCGCCTTGCTGGTCGGGCTTGTTGTCTGGTTTTTCGAACGGCGTCACAACGAGGAATTTGGCGGCACGGTCGCCAAGGGGCTGAGTTCGAGCGTCTGGTGGACGACCGTGGCGATGACCCAGCGTGGCATCGGACATGCGGGACCGCGCACCCTGCCTGGCCGGTTCATCGCGATGCTATGGATGGTCGGTTCCATCATCGCCATTGCCGTTTTCACCGCTGGCATCACATCAGCGCTGACGATCCGTCAGTTGCAAGGCAGCGTCCAAAGCGTCACCGACCTGTCGAAGGTTCGCGTCGGCATAGTCGCGAGTTCGTCGACCGAAGAAGTGCTCAACCGCATTCGCGTGACCTACACGGCCTACCCGAATGCCAAAGAGGGGTTGCAGGCGATCCGTCGCGGCGAGATCGACGCTTTCGTCTATGATCGGCCGCTGCTGGCGTGGATCGTCAATCAGGATTTCCGGTTCACGATCCAGCTTCTCGATGTCAGCTTCGATCCGCAGCATTACGCGTTCGCCGTGCCGCACGGCAGCCCGTTACGCAAGCCGCTGAACATCGCGATCCTGCACACCGTACAAAGTTCGTGGTGGGACGATATTCTCTACCGGTATGTCGGCAACCGGTGACGGCCGTCGATTAGGACCCGGCCCAATTTTGGGCCGTCGTAGGAACCGGCGCATTTTAAGCAGGACTGTCCGGCCACAGCATTGTGGCTAGACCGGGCAAGTCCCGCTATAACCCGGCCGCATGGAAGCGGTCCTCAGCGATTGAGGGCCGCCGGAGTAGCGAAAATGGCCGAACGCTGGACGCCAGAGAGCTGGCGCGCAAAACCCGTGGTGCAGGTTCCGGATTATCCGGATAAAGCCGCCCTTGAGGCGGTGGAGAAGCAGCTTGCGAGCTTTCCGCCGCTGGTTTTTGCAGGTGAGGCCCGCAGCCTGAAAAAGGCGCTGGCGCGCGTCTGCGCCGGCGAGGCCTTCCTCCTCCAGGGTGGCGACTGTGCCGAGAGCTTCGCCGAGCATGGCCCCAACAACATCCGCGACTTCTTCCGCGTGTTCCTGCAGATGGCGGTGGTGCTGACTTTCGCCGGCGGCTCGCCGGTGGTGAAGGTCGGCCGCATTGCCGGCCAGTTCGCCAAACCGCGCTCTTCGCCCGTCGAAAAGAAGGGTGATGTCGAACTGCCCAGCTATCGCGGCGATATCGTCAACGGCAATGAGTTCACGCCGGAAGCGCGCATTCCTGACCCCCGCCGCCAGATCGAGGCCTATCGCCAGTCCGCGGCGACGCTGAACCTGCTGCGTGCTTTTGCGCATGGCGGTTACGCCAATCTTGCGACCGTGCATCAGTGGATGCTCGGCTTCGTGAAGGATTCGCCGCAGGCCCGTCGCTATCAGGAACTGGCGGATCGCATCTCCGAGGCGTTGAACTTCATGCGCGCGTGCGGGCTCGATCTGGAAAGCCATCCCGAACTGCGCACGACCGATCTCTACACCAGCCATGAGGCGCTTCTGCTCGGTTACGAACAGGCGATGACCCGCGTCGATTCCACCAGCGGCGACTGGTACTGCACATCCGGTCACATGGTCTGGATCGGCGATCGCACGCGGCAACCGGATCACGCTCATATCGAGTATTGCCGGGGCATCAAGAATCCGATCGGTCTGAAATGCGGCCCGTCACTGAAGGCTGACGATTTGTTGAAGCTGATCGACCTCCTCAATCCCGAGAACGAACCTGGCCGTCTGACGCTGATCGGCCGCTTCGGCAACGAGAAGGTTGCTGAGCATCTGCCGGCACTGGTTCGCGCAGTGAAGCGCGAGGGACGTCAGGTGGTGTGGTCGTGCGATCCGATGCACGGCAACACGATCACGTCGGTTTCGGGCTACAAGACGCGGCCGTTCGACCGCATTCTGTCGGAGGTGAAGGACTTCTTCGCCGTGCACACCGCCGAAGGCACCTATGCCGGTGGTGTGCATCTCGAAATGACCGGACAGAACGTCACCGAATGCACCGGCGGTGCACGTGCGATTTCGGACTCCGATCTCAACGATCGCTATCACACCTTCTGCGATCCGCGCCTGAATGCCGAACAGTCGATCGACATGGCGTTTTTGGTTGCCGAATTGCTGAAAAAGGAACGTGAGGCCAAGGCGAAGCCGTTGCCGCAGGTGGCTGGGCTTTAGAATTTTTGGTCATTTTCAGGTTCGCGAGCGCCGCTCGCGAACCTGAAATCCAGAAACAGCCGGCAACTTGGCGTTCAGGTTCGCGCTTCAGCGCACCCTGGAACGACGTGTGTATATCTATCCTGAACAAAGTCTTTCTCCGCAAAACGCCTTGTTTTCTGAGGTTTTCGAGCATTCGCGGAACGGCGCCTGCCGCAAATTGTCGGCCTGTTAACGCTGCATCTCGTGCGCACGGTTTCCGGCCCGCGCGTGGCAATAAATCGAAAAGAATTTCCGTCAAATCTTACGCACATGAGGCGCGGCCAAGAGCCTTAGATGCCGGATCAAAAAGATCCAGCCGCGCCGGGATTGCCAGGGAGGCAATTCGTGGCCAAAAGCCACGGCAGTTTTGCGATCGCGGTCATGCTATGTGGCCGCGATCGCGAAAGCTGGAACGGGTTTTCTCTGATCTGCTCAGTTGATTGGAATCGGACTTTCGCCTTGCAACGCATCCTGCGCGCCACCCTCAACACGATGAATGGCTTGCGCGCCGCCGCAGCAAGCGAGGCAGCATTCCGGCAGGAATTGATCGCGTTTGTCATCGCGGTCCCGCTGGCATTCCTGATTGCAACCGGTCTGTGGATGCGCGTCGCGCTGATCGGCATGATCGTGGCAATTCTTGTCGTGGAATTACTCAATACGGCGATCGAGAAACTCGCTGATCGCGTCACGCTGGACCATGATCCGGCGATTGGTCTCGTGAAGGATATAGGCTCGGCTGCTGTGGGGCTGACCCTGCTGGCGGCCGGCGCCGTCTGGCTCCTGGCCCTCTGGGAGCGCATTGCTACCTTGTGGGTTTGACGCCGCATTTGCGGCTAGCGGTAGCGCCGCGCTAAAGCATGATCCCGAAAAGTGGGAACCGGTTTTCGGACAAGATCATGCTAGTGAAATGCCCATGAACGCTCGACCTGCTGACAGACTCGCTATCGCCATTGCCCAACTCAACCCGATTGTCGGCGATGTCGCCGGCAATGCCGCCAAGGTGCGCGCGGCCCGCACGCAGGCGACTGATGCCGACCTGATCGTGTTCCCGGAACTGTTCATTGCGGGTTATCCGCCGGAAGATCTCGTTCTGAAGCCTGCATTCCAGGCGGCATGCCGGGCGGTCATCGAGGATCTAGCGCGCGAAACCGGGCAGGGTGGTCCGGCGATGATTGTCGGCACACCCTGGGCCGAAAACGGCAAGCTCTACAACGCCGTGGCGCTGCTCGATGGCGGACGCATCGCGGCTTTGCGCTTCAAGGTCGATCTGCCGAATTACGGTGTGTTCGATGAAAAGCGCGTATTCGCGGTCGGGCCGATGCCGGGGCCGGTCAATTTCCGCGGGGTGCGGCTTGGCCTTCCGATCTGCGAAGACATCTGGGGGCCCGAACCGGCCGAATGCATTGCCGAGACCGGCGGCGAAATCCTGCTGGTGCCCAACGGGTCGCCCTATCGTCGCGGCGTGGTCGATCAAAGGCTCAGCGTGTCGGTTGCCCGTGTCACCGAGACTGGACTGCCATTGCTCTACGTCAATCAGGTCGGCGGACAGGACGAACTAGTATTCGAAGGCGCATCGTTCGCCCTGAATGCGGATGCATCGCTGGCAGTGCAGCTACCGGCCTTCAAGGAATGCGTGGTCACGACGCATTGGGTGCGTGACGCCGATGGCTGGCGTTGCGACGACGGACCTGTCGTCACGCTCGATCCGCAGGACAAAACCGATTACGCCGCCTGTGTGCTCGGGTTGCGCGACTATGTGAACAAGAACGGCTTTCCGGGAGTCGTGCTCGGACTGTCCGGTGGCATCGATTCCGCGTTGTGTGCCGCGATCGGCGTCGATGCGCTTGGCAGCGATCGCGTGCGCGCGGTGATGCTGCCCTACAGATTTACGTCGGAGGAATCCTTTGCGGATGCCGCCGCGATCGCATCGGCCCTTGGCATTCGCTACGACATCGTGCCGATCGAAAGCGCGGTGAAAGGATTTGAGCAGACGCTGGCGCCAGTTTTCGAAGGCCTGAAGCGCGATGTCACCGAGGAAAATCTGCAGGCGCGTGCGCGCGGTACGATCCTGATGGCGCTGTCGAACAAGTTCGGCTCGATGGTGATGACGACCGGCAACAAGTCGGAGATGTCGACCGGCTATGCCACGCTCTATGGCGACATGAATGGCGGCTTCAATCCGATCAAGGATCTCTACAAGACTGAAGTCTTTCGTCTGAGCGAACTGCGCAATCGCTGGAAGCCGGAAGGCGGGCTCGGCCCGGACGGCGTCGTCATTCCGCAAAATGCCATCAGCAAACCGCCGACGGCGGAGTTGCGTGAAAACCAGAAGGATCAGGATTCGCTGCCGCCGTATGACATGCTTGACCAGATCCTCGAGCGGCTGGTCGAGCGCGAGCAGCCGATTGCCGACATCGTCGCCGACGGTTTCGATCCCGCCATCGTCACGCGCGTGGACCGCATGCTCAATCTTGCCGAATACAAACGCCGGCAGGCTGCCCCGGGCGTGAAGGTGACGCTGCGCGGCTTCGGCCGCGACCGGCGCTATCCGATCACCAATAAATTCCGCGATCCCGGTACGCCGCTGCCGAAGCCCGACACGACGATCGTCAACAATGTTCCGGCGCGATCGGAAGCGTTCGATTTTTAGGGCAGTAACTCGTCATGCCCGGGTTTGACCCGCGCATCCATCAAAACGAACAAACATCTCGAAGACGATGGATTGTCGGATCGCGCAGCTTCGCTGCGGTCCGGTAATAACAGCAAAAAGGGAATTACTGCGTCTGCAGAAATTTCGGTCCGACCGTGCGGATCTGCTTCTTCTCGCCGGGGGCCTCCGAAGCGGGCGCTTCCGCTGCCGCAGGAGTGGGCGCGGGTTCGGCGGAAGCGGGCGCAGAGCCTTTCTGCCCGGCCTTTTGCGCTGGCTGCGGGATCGGCCGGCCCTTGGCATCGCGCGGCGCGGAGAGCTGGCGAGCGCGTTCCTCGGTCACGATGATGTCGCCTCGGTCGGATTGTGCGTTCGGATCGTCCTTGACCGCATCGGCCCAGCTTTCGCCCGCCTGTTTGCAGGAGCAGGCGGCATTCCATTCGGTCTTGTATTTGAAAGCGTTCGGCAACTCGCTGTAAAGGCGACCGCTATTGGACACGGCCTGCCGCATGTCCTCGCCGGGATTGCGATGAGAGTAGAGCACTGCTTCCGCGGCCGGGCACATGCGCTGGCAGGTGGCCTCGTCGTCGTGGAAACGTTCCGGCGAGGTCGAAAACGAAATCGGGAAGAAGTATCCGTCGCAGGTTCGTACGCACACCGTCCGGTATGCACCTCCGCCGCCACCCGCATTCGGATCTGGCTCGGGCGCAACGATTGATCCCGGTCCGCCGAACAATTGCTCGAAGAAGTTGCGGGGACCTGCGGTCGCCGCCTGGGAGCGGTATTGTGGCCCGCAGTCATTCTGGGACAGGGCGGTCAGCACGGCGCGGCGCTGGTTGTCACGTTCATAGCCGGCGCCAGCCCCCTGAAGTCGCTGCAACTCGCCCTGGGTCCGGGACAGATTGGATCGCATCTGCTGAATCTGGTTGTTCAGCGGCCCGCACTGGTCGGAGCGGCCACCGCCGCCAAATAGTTGAAAGAAGCCAGAGGCTTCGCATCCGAGTCGGCGTGACTGCTGGGTTGCGCGATCAAGCTCGGCTTGTTGCCGGCCCGCCATGTCCTCAAAGCGCCGGATCTGCTCGGCGCGGGCAGGGTCGCCGCCGGCCCGGTCGATCGAAGCCAGCTGCGCCTCGAGGCGCTGGCACACCTGATCGCGTCCGCCGGACGGCGGAAAAGATTGGGCCGATGCGCTGGCGATGCCGCCGGCAAGGACGAGAATTGTGACGATTGAAGCTCGGGCCATACTTTTCATTGGGTTCCCGCTGAACGCACCCCTCACTGCCCCCGGAATGCGGCGCGGGGATGGTTATCAAACGCCTACCCCTCGCGCAAACGGTCACAAAACGTCACATCGCCGCAATGATTTACGGGAGGATGCTCACGGGCGCGGTTCGGGGAGGCCTTGGTCCTCTGGCACGGGAATCGGCTGGTTGTTGCTCTTGGCTTCCTGCCGCAGATTCCACAGCAAGCCAGCGAGGATAATGCCGGCGCCAAGGAACACCAGCGCATCCACGCTCTCGCCGAAGAACATCCATCCGATGATGGCGATCAGTGGCACGCGGAGAAAGTCGAGCGGAATCACCAGACTTGCATCGCCGTAACGGAATGCATTGGCGATGCAGTAATGCGCGAACAATCCGGCCGCTCCTACACCCGCGACCGGCAGGAATTGCCAGACATCGAGCCGCTGGAGGAACAGGGGATCACTGCCTGCAAGCCCAAGCGGAAATTGCATCAGGTTCATCCAGAAGACGATGGCGAACGTGCTCTCCGTCGCCGTCATTTTTTTCGTATAGACGTTGAACACCGCGTAGAAGAACGAGCACGCGAGCACGAGCAAAGCTGCCGGCTGAAACGCAAGGATACCGGGTCGCAGGATCACCAGACAGCCGATCAGGCCCATGACGATCACGATGATGCGTCCGGATGTCAGTTTTTCGTGGAGGACGAAAACGGACAGCAGCAAGGCCCAGGCGGGCAGGGTGAATTCAAGCGCGAACACAGTGGCAAACGGCAGCAGCGTGAGGCTGAGCGCCCAGCAATACTGACCGGCAAAATGCGTGGCCGCGCGGAAGAAATGCATCGGCAGCCGCTTGGTTGGCACTTGCGACCGTATGCTGGGCCTTAGCAAGAGAAGCGTGAGCAGAATGATCAGCGCGCCGCCGCTGCGGATTGTCAGGATCTCGAAAATCGACAGCTTGTTCGCCAGGAGACGAATGGAGACCGCCATCGCCGAGAAAGACAGCAGCGTGCCGGTCATCCACAGGACAACGCGGGCTATGTTTTGTGTTTGCACGATGCTCTCTTGCGAGGTCACACAGAAAACGCGCGATCGCTATTCCTTGTCGGGCTGGTTTTCCGGACGGGCCTTGTCGAATGCGGGAAGCTTTGCGCAGGCTTCTTCGATCGACAGGATTTTCGGAAACGGGTCGAGCGGCGTCTTGAATCGGCGCGCGTTGAAGACCTGAGGCACGAGGCAAATATCGGCCAGCGTCACCCGGTTGCCAAACGCATAAGGACCTGGCTTCAGCAGCGGTTCGATGGCTTCGAAGCCGGCCAGCACCCAGGATCGGTACCATTCATCGACGGTGGCCTGATCGTGGCCGAGCTTTTTCAGATAGTTCAAAGCCACCAGGTTGTTCAGCGGATGGATGTCGCAGGCGATGATCTGCGCCACTGCGCGGACGTGGGCCCGATCGATCGCATCGGCCGGAAGCAACGCCGGTTCGGGGAAGACCTCGTCGAGATACTCGATGATTGCGAGCGATTGCAGGATCCGGTCGCCGTTTGACAATTCCAGCGTCGGCACGCGCATCTGCGGATTCACCGCCTTGTATTCCGGCTTCTTGTGCTTGCCGCCGTCCTTGGTGAGATGGATTGAAATCATCTCATAGGGCAGATCCTTCAGATTCAGCGCGATACGGACCCGGTAGGCGGCTGACGAGCGGAAATAGGTGTAGAGTTTCACAGATCCTCCGGCAGGTGGCAGTGAGGGCGACGCGTTATCGGTTTGCGATGAACCAAACGCATTTGCAGGGCGCTTGTCCAGAGCCGTTGCGTCGATCCAGCAATGCGTTGCGCGTGCCTAAAGGGGTTAGCTCTCCGGAACCTCGGCGTCCGCCGCGAGCGGTTTCGATCGCCGGATCAGTTGCTGCAGCGCACGGGCAAAAGCATCCCTGTCGGCTGGATCGATTCCGTCGATCAGGTGGCGGGCGAAGTCCACGGCGCCGGGCGCAAGCTCGTGGTAGATGGCGCGGCCTTCCGGCGTCAGCGAGAGGAAGGATTCGCGCAGATCCGAGCGATTGGCCCGTCGCGTCAGAAACTTGCGTTTCTCCAGCAGCGCCACCGCTCGTGACACCTTGGTCTTGTGCATGTGGGTATGTTCGCCGACGGCCTTGCCGGTCATGCTCTCGAACTCGCCGAGTGTCACCAGCACCCGCCATTCCGGCACGCCGATCCCGTACCGTTCGGCGTAGAGGCGCGACAGCGCCTGTGAGACGAGGCTTGCGGCCACGTTGAGCTGGTAGGGTAGGAAGTCGTCGAGTCGCAGCGGTGCGTCATTGTGCGATCGCTTTGGATCGCCTTCGTCGGCGGTGGGCCGCCCCTTTGTCTGCGTCGCCATGATCGTGCTTCGCCATCGGTCAGTGTCAGCGGCGGGCGCTGAACATGGCGTAACTTGAGCGGCCGTGCAACACGGCCCTGTTCCCGCAGTTGACAATCGCCCGCGGCCTGATGTGCTAGCAATGTCGAAATTTTCGCAGGTGTGCCGGATGTCCAGATTTTCCAATGCGACCGAGGCGGCAGAGGCGGCCCGCGCGTTCGATCTGAAGTGCCTGCCGCCGGATTTCATCGACGACCCTTATCCCTGGTATCATGCGCTGCGCGAGCACGATCCCGTGCACCGGATGCCGGACGGCAGCTATTTCATCACGCGCTACGATGACTGCGAGACGCTCTACAAGGACGCGAAGACCTATTCGTCCGACAAGAAGATCGAGTTCAAGCCAAAATACGGCGACTCGCTCCTGTTCGAGCATCACACGACGAGCCTCGTATTCAACGATCCGCCGCTGCATACCCAGGTGCGCCGCGCCATCCAGGGCGCGCTGTCGCCGCGCGCCATCGCCGAGATGGAAGGGGAGCTGATCGAACTGGTCGATCGTCTGCTGGCGCAGCTTGAACGCAAGGGCCGCGTAGATTTAATCGAGGATTTCGCCTCCGCCATCCCGGTCGAGATCATCGGCAATCTGCTTGGCGTGCCGCATGACGAGCGTGAGCCGCTGCGCGGGTGGTCGCTTGCCATTCTCGGCGCACTCGAGCCGGTGCTGACCGAAGAGCAGACAAAGGCCGGCAATGACGCTGTTCGCGATTTTCTCGCTTACCTGAAGATCCTCACCGACGACCGCCGTCGCAATCCGGGTGATCCCGACAAGGATGTGCTCACCCGTCTGATCCAGGGTGAGCACGAAGGCCGCAAGCTCACCGAAACCGAGCTGTTGCAAAACTGTATTTTCATTCTCAATGCCGGTCACGAAACCACGACCAATCTGATCGGCAATGCGCTGCATACGCTGCAGCAATGGCCCGATCAGAAACAGAGGCTGTTGGACGACCCCGGCCTGATGAAGACTGCGGTGGAGGAGGTGCTGCGCTTCGAAAGCTCAAACCAGCTCGGCAATCGCCGCGTCGTCGCGGATACTGTTCTCGGTGGCGTGCCGATGAAAGAGGGGGATCTCATCACCATCTGCATCGGCGCCGCCAATCGCGATCCGAAATATTTTCCGGATCCCGACCGCTTCGATGTCGGCCGTAATCCCAACCGGCATCTGGCCTTTGCCAGCGGCATTCACGTGTGCGCCGGCATGAATGTCGCGCGGCTGGAAGGCCGCATCGCGCTCGAGCGCTTTCTCAAGCGCTTCCCGGATTACCGGCTGGATGGCGAGCCGGCTCGCTCGCCACGCGCGCGGTTTCGCGGTTTCATTACACTGCCGGCGGTCGTCGCCTAGCAAAGAGTGTGAAGCGAGGGGGCGTCCGCTGCGCGTTGTCTAGTGTCCCGGGTGAATTGCATCCTTGAGATACATGCAGGTCAGCATGGCGAAAATATAGGCCTGAAGCACCGCCATCAGGAATTCGAGCCCCGTGAGCGCAACGGTCATGGCGAGCGGAAGCACCGCTCCCAAGATACCGATTGCGCCAAATCCGCTCAGGTCGGTCACGAAGCCGGCAAACACCTTGAGCGTGATGTGACCCGCCAGCATGACGGCGAACAGCCGGGCGGAGTGGCTGACGGGGCGCGCGAGATAGGAAATGACCTCGATCGGGATGATGAATGGCGCGAGTGCGATCGGAACGCCCGACGGCATGAATAATCGAAAAAAATCGAACCCGTGCTGCATAAAGCCATAGACGGTCACTGTCGTGAAGACGATGAGCGCCAGGGCGAAGGTGATGATGATGTGGCTGGTGACGGTAAATGCGAACGGAAGCATACCGATCAGGTTCGCCGCCAGAATGAACATGAACAGCGAGAATACGAGCGGGAAGAAACGCATTCCCTGTTCGCCGGCATTGTCTCGAACCGTCTTGGCGATGAATTCGTAGAGCAGCTCCGTCACCGATTGCCAGCGGCCCGGAACAGGGTCGCGGCGGCGTGTGGTCAGCAGCAGAAGCAGGCTGGCGCCGGCAACGGCGAGCAGCATGTAGGCGGCGGAATTCGTGAAGTCGATCTTATGGCCCGCGACCTCGGCGAGTTGGAAGAGCGATTTGATTTCGAATTGAGCAATGGGGTCGGTCATCAATTGCCTCGCTCTGGGCTGAACGAAACAATGGCTGTGCGGCGAGGTCGCGCGGCCGGCTGCTCCGGGCCGCCATGCGGCGGAACAGCACAATCGATCGCGTCACGCCGCAAGGGTGCGTCGTTTCGTGGCGAATATTCGGGGATGAAGGAGCGGTGGACGCTATTCGCTGGGTTCACGGTTCGGCTCAATTCCATCATCTCGATGTGAGATAACGGGGCCGTCCCCAAGCGAACCTTTGGCGCAGGTCGTCCTGCGCGGCCGCGATCTAACCTGCCTGTGGATCAGATGCAAGCCGGTGTTGGAGTGCCGGGAAAGACCGCGTGACGCCCGAAGCGAGGCTGCGGGCCTGGGGCCACGAGCCGCGAACATTGCGTTTTACGAAGAGAAGCCGCGTCAGTGACGCGCTTGACCGGCCATGGCCGCCATTCATACTGGCGATGAGACGCTGCAATCCGCTTGGTCTCGCAGAATTCGGGGATGTCCGATTGGCTTAGTTTCAGAGGAGCAGTGCAATGCCTAAAGCGTACTCACTGTCTACTGTTGCTGCCGCTGCTATCCTGGGTTTGTTCGCAATCAGTGCCAGCGCGCAGAATCCAGGCCCTATTCGGGGAAATCACGACTGGGCGCCCAAGGTGCCCGAAGGCAAACATCACTCACTCGCTGCCACGCTTGATACGGTTCAATGGGGCTGGCTCGATCCGCGCGAAGCCCCCAAGCTTACCGTCAATTCAGGCGATACTGTCTCGATCGAGACCATGATGCATTCGCACGACAAGATTCAGCCCGGCATGACGATCGAACAGGCCGTCGAACTGCGCAAGGCCAATCCGGGCGGCGGACCTCACTCGATGACAGGGCCGATCTTTGTCAACGGCGCCGAGCCCGGCGACGTTCTGGAGATCCGTATCCTGCGGATCGAGCCGAAGCCTTGGGCCGTGAACTTCAATCTGCCCGGCAAGGATTTTCCGACCATCGGTGCGCTCGCATCGGAAATGCCGGATGGTTACATCAAGTTCTTCCCGATCGACCTGCAGAAGCGCTCTGTCGAGTTCAAGCCCGGCATCACGATCGATCTGCAACCGTTTCCCGGCACGCTCGCCGTCGGTATCGATCCCAATGATCCAGCACCCCGCAAGGGCGGTGTGAAGGACGATCCGATGGCGCCGGTCTCCACGCTGCGGCCGTGGAAGAACGGATCTAATCTCGACATCAACGAGATGCAGGAAGGCACGACCGTCTTCATTCCGGTATTCCAGAAGGGTGGGCTGATCTGGATGGGTGACTCGCATTGCCGCCAAGGCAATGGCGAAGTGAACCTCACCGCGCTTGAATGTTCCTATAAGGAAATCCGCATCCAGCCGATTGTGCGCAAGGACATGAAGCGCGAGTGGCCGTTCATTGAGACCAAGACGCATTGGATCAGCGTTGGTCTGCACGAGGATCTCAATGTCGCGATGGTCAATGCGGTGCGCGAAGCGGTCGACTGGCTCGCCAACCAGAAGATTGTGCCGATGAATCGCTACGAAGCCTATGGTCTGGTTTCGATGGTAGGTGACTGCCGGGTTTCGCAGATCGTGGACATCCGCAAGGGTGTGCATTGCATGATCCCGAAGTCCATCTTTACGAGCCTGCAGAAGTCTTGATTGGGCGCACCGCCGCAGTCGTGGGGGGGGTTTTGGGGGGGGCACAGCCCAGGGGGGGTGGTG